>NZ_JAAFZA010000196.1 GCF_015356865.1 Catenulispora pinisilvae | reverse complement strand
CCCCCCACCTTCGATCCCAACGACACGCAGCCCCTCCACATAATCCCCACCGGCCAAGACGACACCGCGCTCGCCTCGATCCAGCTCCCCTCCCAGGCGCACCTGACCCAGCCGCCGCGCATCCCCGCCGCGGCGCTGCGGCCGGTTGCCGAGGTCCAGCTCTCCCTGCTCCCAGGAGGCGCTTTCTGATGCCCACCAGGATCGTGCTCTGCGATGACCACACCCTGCTGACCGAGTCCCTGGCCGCCTCGCTGGCCGCCAAGGGCTACCAGGTCGAGGCCGTGACCTCGACTCCGGCGCAGGGGTTGGCCGCGGTGGCGTCCCTGGATCCGGACATCCTGATGCTGGATGTGCACTTTCCGATGAGCGTCTCGGCCCGGGCCGCCGCCTCGCCGCTGGCCACCGCCGGTGAGCAGGCGTTCCCGGTGTCGCGGCCGGGCAGTCGGATGGTCACCGCGGGGCTGGAGCTGGCGCGGGCGGTGCTGGAGCGGCATCCGCGGACCAAGGTGTTGATGGTCTCGGCGACCGACGACCCGGCTATCGTCAGTGCCGCGCTGGATCTCGGGGTCTCCGGGTTCACGCGCAAGGACCAGCGGATCGACGGCATCGTGCAGATCCTGGAGCGGGTGGCCGGCGGCGAGGTGGCGGTGGACCCGGAGTTGCTGCGGGCGGCCGTGCGGCACCTGAAGGCCCCGGACGTCGACCAGGCCGAGCGCACGCTGCGCTATCTGACCCCGCGCGAGCGCGAGGTGCTGCGCCGGATCGTCGAGGGCGAGTCCACCAAGCAGATCGCCCGCGCCATGGACATCGCCCAGTCCACGGCCCGCACCCATGTGCAGAACGTGCTGGTCAAGCTGGGTGCGCACTCGCGGGTCGAGGCCTCGGCGATAGTGTCCCGGGTCGGGGCGGTCGACCGCCTCGGCGCGCACCAGTAGCTCATCAAGAACCCACCGGCAGCCGCGCCACGGCCCCACCCGAAGCCGTCTAGACAACCGTCTACGTCATTTGGAGTAGCGACGGCTCCACTACATGGTGGTGGGCGCCGGGCCGGTGACTTGCGAGGATGGGGAGCATGCTTGACGCCTCCACGATCGGAACGATCGGACTCGAGGACCGCCTCGAGGAGCGCCTCGACGTGACGGGCCTGCGGGAGGTCCGCATCCTCGTCGTCGACGACCACCGCACCTTCGCCGAGGCGCTGGCCTCCCGGCTGCGCGCCGAGCCCGGCTTCGGCGTGGCGGCCACCACCACCATCGACGGCGCCCGCCGGCTGATCGACGAGCGCCGCCCGGACGTGGTGCTGCTGGACGTCGATCTGGACGGCCGCGACGGCATCCGCTTCGCCGCCGAGATCCGGGCCGGCCACGCCGACGTCCGGATCGTGATGGTCACCGCCGGCGAGGAGGAGAAGCGGGTCGCCGAGGCGGTCCGCGGCGGCGTGAACGCCTGGGTCGCCAAGGACGGCTCGGTGGAGCACCTGCTCCAGGTGGTCCGCGGCGTCCTGCGCGATGAGACCCACATCCCGCCGCGCCTGCTCACCTACGTCCTGAGCGACCTGATGGCCGCCGAGCAGGAGCGCAACGAACACGAGACGCTGGTCGGCGCGCTCACCCCACGCGAGCGCGAAGTCCTGCAGTGCATGGTCTCCGGTATGACCCGGGCCTCCATCGCCCAACACCTCTTCCTGTCCCCGAACACGGTCCGCACCCACATGCAGAACGTCCTGGGCAAGCTCGGCGTGCACTCCACCCTGGCCGCCGTGGCGGTGGCGCGCCGCGCCGGGATCGGCGAAGACCCCCGCTGACCGGGCGGCACCACCGAGCGATGACCACCCCGCGAACGATGACGACCCTGCGAACGCTGATCGTCGGCGCCGGACGGGCCGGACAGACGCTGGCCCGCGATCTGTGCACGCCGGAAGCCCGCGCCGATCAAGAGCTGCGACCGATCGGCTTCGTCGACGACGCCGCGGGGATCAAAATCCCGCATCTCCTCCCGCATCCCCTCCCGCACCTCGGCACCTTGCCCGAGTTGGCCCGCCTGGTGACCGAGCACGAGGCCGAAGCCGTCATCCTGGCTATCCCCTCACTCCCCCCAGCCCGCACCCGAGAACTGACCGCCGCCGCGATCGGTGCGGGAGCGGTCGTCCGGTATCTGCCGTGGTACACGGTTTCCCGGAGCCGCGACATCACGTCCACCGACCTCCGGCCGCTGGACATCAGAGCCCTGATCGACGGCCCGGCCCGCTACGAGGTGTCGCCCGAGGTCAAGGAGATCGTCACCGGCAAGCGCGTCCTGGTCACCGGCGCCGCCGACCCGCTCGGATCGGAGATCTGCCGCCAGCTCAACGGTTTCGACCCCGACGAGCTCTATCTCCTCGACGGCACCACGATCGCCGATCGGGACCAGACCGACCACACCTTCCGGGACTTCCGCCCCGAGGTGGTCTTCCACGCGGCCGGCCTCAGGCACGCGTCCATCGTCGAACGCCGCCCGAGCCTCGCTGTGCTGGCGAACGTCCAGACCACCGACCATCTGGTCCGGGCCGCGCACCGGAACGGCACCGAGCGCTTCGTATTGATCTCCACCGACGACGATCCCACCTCAGGCCTCGCCTCAGGCCCCACCTCAGGTCCCGCCTCAGGGCCCGCCTCAATGCTCGGCGCCACCTACCGAGCAGCCGAAGCGATCATCCGCAGCGCGGCCCACCGCACCGGAAAGCACCGCACACGAACAGTCTTCGCAGCCGTCCGCATCGGCGAGGTCCTGGACGGCCGCGACTCGCTCCTGACCGTCCTGCCCGACCAGATCCGCGCCGGCGGCCCGGTGACCATCACGCACCCGGATGCGAGCCGCTGCTTCGCCACCGCCGAGGAAGCCGTCGCCCTGGCCCTGGAGGCCGGACGCATGGCGACCGGCGGCGAGGTCTACTCCCTCGACCTCGGCGAGCCGATGCGCGTCGCCGAAGTCGTGTCCCGCTTCACGAGCCAGTACAACCTGCCCGAAGTGCCGATCCGCTACGCAGGTCCCCAGCGGGGGCAAACCCAAGACCCGCGCCCCGACAAGCGGATCCCCACCGCGCAGCCGCAGATCTTCACCAGGATCGCCGACGCGGAACCAGCCGACCACGCACAGCTCCATGAGTGCCTGGACAAGGTCTACAAGGCCGCGGCTAAGAACCGCGACCCGAGGGTCCGGCAGCAGTTGCTGAAGCTCACCGGGCCAAGAGCCTGATCAGCCGTAATACTTCGAGCGCCCACGCTCACGAATACCGACGCAGCGTCACGAAGGCGGCCGCTATCCGGCGGCCGCCATCGACATGGGCATCCGGCGCCTGATTCCCCACAGTGCAGATCCACAAGCCGCGCCGCGAATACGGGTTCGTACATGCATTCGCCCTGCTCCGAGGGGTGAGCAGGCGATTTCGAAAACCACTCCCAGGAGCAGGCGACGGTATGTAACGCCCCGGCAAAACGCTGGCGCCCGCGCGTCACATGAGTAGGCTCGACTACATGGTGTACAAGGTCGAGCGCACCGAGGCAGAGTGGCGGCAGCACCTGGGGCCGGCCGCCTATAAGACCCTGCGCGAGTTCGGAACCGAGAACCCGTGGTCCGGCGACTATGTCGAGAACGACAACCCGGGCATCTACCTGTGCCGGGGCTGCGACACCGCACTGTTCGGCTCGCAGTCCAAGTTCAACGCCGAGTGCGGTTGGGCCGCCTTCTCCGGCCCGATCACCGACGAACTCGTCGAGACGCACGAGGACCGTTCGCAGGGCATGCTCCGCACCGAGATCCGGTGCGCCACTTGCGGATCGCACCTCGGCTACCTGTTCCAGGACGCGCCCGAAGAGCTCGGCGGCTGGCGCTACTGCGTCAACTCGATCGGGCTGCTGCTGCGGGAGTCGGTATCGAGCTAGACCTGCCGGGCAGCGGATCAGCCGCGGAAACTCAGCCGCGGAAACCGGCTCTAACGCATAGACGGCGATTCATCCGTTAGAATCGTCGTCATGAGCGCATTGCCCCTGCCGGTGATCCGGCACCGCAGCATCACCGTCGACGGCGTCCGCGTCTTCTACCGCGAGACCGGCCCCGAGCGTGCCGACGCCCCGACCGTCCTACTCCTGCACGGCTTTCCCAGCTCCTCGCACCAGTTCCGGCGCCTGCTGGACGCGCTGGGCACCGAGCACCGGCTGATCGCCCCCGACCACCCCGGTTTCGGACGCACGACCGTGCCCGACGGCTTCGTGTACTCCTTCGAATCCCTCACGGACGTCGCCGAGTCCTTCGTCGAAGCCCTCGGCCTCACCGCCGACGGCCGCCGGCTCGTCGCCTACACCTTCGACTACGGCGGGCCGGTCGCCTTCCGGCTGGCCGGCCGGCACCCGGAGTGGTTCGCGGGTCTGATCGTGCAGAACGCCAACGCCTACGCCGAAGGCCTGTCCGAGCTCGCCCAGACGCTGCTCACCGCACAGCCGGGAGTCCCGGGAGCCGAGGAGCGCGTGCGCGGCATCCTCACCGAGGCGGTGACCCGTTCCCAGTACGAGGACGGCACCTCAGACCCCGAACTCATCTCCCCCGACGGCTGGACCCTCGACCAGCACTACCTGGACCTGCCGGGGCGGGACACGGCGCAGATCGCCCTCATGCTCGACTACCACAACAACGTCGAGCTCTACCCGCGGTGGCAGAGCTGGCTCGCCGAGCGCCGGCCACCGACGCTGATCCTGTGGGGCGACGGCGACGCGTTCTTCACTGTCGCTGGGGCCAGGGCCTATCTGCGGGACGTGCCCGACGCGCAGTTGCACGTGTTCCAGACTGGGCACTTCGCCTTGGAGGAGAAGCTTCCCGAGATGGCGCAGCTGATCGGCGAGTTCCTGGACTCGCTGAAGCCTTGAGCGGGCCGAGGCTTTGAGTGGGCTCAAGCCTTGAGCGCGCTGGAAATCTCAGCGCGCTCGGCGGGCTCGGCAGGCTCGGCGCGCTCGGCGCGCTCGGCGCCAGCGTCTCAGGCCCGGTCGGCCCGACGCTGTCGGTACTGCTTGACCAACACCCGCGTCCGCAGGCCCACGACCGCGAACACCAGGAAGCCGAGGATGTAGAGCAGGGTCTGGAACACGTCACCCAGCATCGTGGAGCCGCTGTCCTTGGCCTTGTGCGTCAACGACGCGGCGGCCGCGGACGTCGGGGGCGTCGCGAGGTCGCCGTCGTTCCCGGCCTGCGTGTGCCGCTCCTTCGCGTGCACCGCGTCCGGCGGCGGCAGCGTCTCGTCCGGCACCGCCGACTTCTGCAACGGGTCCGGGGCTGCCAGCTGGTCCACCCCGGGCGCCGTGGCCGGGACCGCGAAGCCCCAGTCGAGCAGCTTGGCCGTCTGCTGGTAGATGTCGGTACCGGCGTCGAACACCGAGACCACGAGGGTGCGGCCGTTGCGCTCGGCGGCGCCGACGAAGGTGTGGTGCGCCAGCGAGGTGTAGCCGTTCTTCACCCCGATCATCCCGGGGTACTTGCCCAGCAGCCGGTTCTCGCTGTCGATCTCGAAGGTGGTGCCGTTGACCGAGGGGAACTTGGCCTTCTGGAGGGCGCAGTAGGAGCGGAAGCCCGGGTCCTGGAGACCCGCACGCGCCATCAACGCCAAGTCATAGGCGCTGGAGACCTGGCCGTCGGCGTCGTAGCCGTCGGCGTTGACCACGACGGTGTCGTCGGCGTGCAACCGCTGCGCGGTCTGGCGCATCAGGGCCACGGTCGCCGCCTCGCCGCCGGCCATCGCGGCGAGGGTGGCGATGGCGTCGTTGCCTGAGCGCAGGAACACACCGTTCCACAGGTCGGAGACCCGGTAGGACAAGCCGGGCTTGATGCCGACGGCGCTCGCCCCGGGCTCGTCGGTGGCCAGCGCCGCGATGTCGCCGGGCACCGACAGGTGGACCTGCGCCGGGTCCAGGCGGGGCATCAGGGCCAGCGCGGTCAGGACCTTGAGGGTCGAGGCCGGGCGCAGCCGGTCGTGCGGGGCGCGTTCGGCCAGGATCGCGCCGGTCGCCTCGTCGGCCACCACGAACGAGCCGGCCTGGACGTCCGGCGGGATCGGCGGCGTGCCGGGGCTGGCGACGGTCGGGCCCAGCGGTGTGGAGCTGGGGGACGGCGGCGTCGGGGTGGGCGGCGCGACATCCGCGGCGGCCGCGGCCGCGCCCGCGCCGATCAGCGCGACACACGCCGCGGCGACAGTGATGCTCCGACGAACCGGTGACCCGCGCATGTCTGCCGGTTTTCCAGCCGGCCCGCCCCGCCAAACCCCGATCCCGCCGGACGCGTGACGCCCGCCGCCCTGGTGGTCCCCCGTTTCCGCGCTCGGTGGCGCGCTGCTCCGCACGGTCTTCAGACTAGGGTGCCGACGCTGCGCTACCAAGCATCAACGCCCTGCGAAATCGAGCGTTTCCCGAGTCCGAGCTGTGCCTACACGATGTGCTTACGCGATGTGCTTATACGGTGCGCGTGCACAGTGCGCCCATACGGTGCTCCCGAAAGCCGAGCCGCGCCGCGCCTACACGAACGCCGACAGCCCCGTCAGCGCCCTGCCGATCACCAGACTGTGGATCTCGCTGGTGCCCTCGTAGGTGAGCACGGACTCCAGGTTGTTCGCGTGCCGAAGCACCGGGTACTCCAGCGTGATCCCGTTGGCGGCCAGGATGGTGCGGCACTCGCGGGCGATGTCCAGGGCCTCCCGCACGTTGTTCAGCTTGCCCAGGCTCACCTGGCGCGGGTCCAGCTGCCCGGCGTCCTTCAGCCGGCCCAGGTGCAGCGCGAGCAGCATGCCCTTGCCGAGTTCCAGTGCCATGTCGGCGAGCTTCTGCTGGGTCAGCTGGAAGCCGGCCAGCGGCCGGTCGAAGACCTCGCGGTCCAGCGCGTAGGCGATCGCCGCCTCCAGGCAGTCGCGGGCCGCGCCGAGCGCCCCGAACACGATGCCGAAGCGGGCCTCGTCCAGGCAGCCGAGCGGCCCGGCCAGCCCGGCGGCTTGCGGCAGCATCGCGTCGGCGGGCAGCCGCACGTCCTGCAACACCAGCTCGCTGGTGACGCTGGCCCGCAGCGAGAGCTTCTTCTTGATCACCGGGGCGCTGAACCCGGGGGTGTCGGTCGGCACGACGAAGCCGCGGATGCCGTCCGCGGTCCCGGCCCACACCACCGCGACATCGGCCACCGAACCGTTGGTGATCCACATCTTGGTGCCGTTGAGCACCCAGCTGTCGCCGTCGCGCTTGGCGGTGGTCCGCATCCCGGCCGGGTTGGAGCCGAAGTCCGGCTCGGTCAGCCCGAAGCAGCCGATCGCCTCCCCGGCGGCCATCCGCGGCAGCCAGGCCTGCTTGTGCTCCTCCGAGCCGTAGCGCCAGATCGCGAACATGGCCAGCGAGCCCTGCACGGAGACCAGCGAGCGCAGACCGGAGTCGACCGCCTCCAGCTCCATGCAGGCCAGGCCGTAAGTCAGGGCGCTGGTTCCGGCGCAGCCGTAGCCGTGCAGGTGCATACCGAGCACGCCGAGCCGGCCCAGACCCCGGGCCACCTCCCGCGCCGGCAGGTCGCCGGCCTCGAACCAGTCGGCGATGTGCGGCCGCAGCTCGCGGGCGCCGTAGGAGCGGACCAGGTCGCGCATCGCGCGCTCCTCATCGCTCAGGAGACCGTCGATCGCGAACAGATCGAGAGGGGACACAGGCTTGGAGGACATGGCCCTACTCCACCACAGAATGGATTTTGGATCCAGAACGGATTTTGGATCCAGTATGGTGGACCGCCATGAGCGCAGCGCTGAACGGCCTCCTGGTGGCGGACTTCAGCCGCGTCCTGGCCGGCCCCTACGCGACCATGCTGCTGGCCGACCTGGGCGCGGACGTGGTGAAGGTGGAGCGGCCCGGCGCCGGCGACGACACCCGCGCGTGGGGCCCGCCGTTCGCCCCGGACGGGACCGCCACCTACTTCCTGAGCGTGAACCGCAACAAGCGCTCACTCGCGCTGGACCTGCGCGACGCGCAGGACGCGGCGCTGGCCAGGGAGCTGATACGGCGCGCGGACGTGGTGGTCGAGAACTTCTTGCCCGGGACGATGGAGCGTCTAGGACTCGGCTACGAGCAGATGCGGGAGCAGAACCCGGGTGTCGTCTACTGCTCGATCACCGGCTTCGGCGACGGCCCCGGCGCCTCCCTGCCGGGCTACGACCTGCTGGCCCAGGCGGTCGGCGGCCTGATGAGCGTCACCGGCGAACCCGAGCACCCGACGAAGGCGGGCGTGGCACTGGTCGACGTGATCACCGGCCTGCACGCGGCCTTCGGCATCCTGGCCGCACTCCGGCACCGCGACGCGACCGGCGAGGGGCAGCGGGTGTCGGTGTCGCTGCTGACCTCGCTGCTGTCCGGGCTGGTGAACCACTCCTTGGCATACCTGACGGCTGGCGTCGTCCCGCGGGCGATGGGCAACCGGCACCCGAGCATCGCCCCGTACGAGATCTTCGACGCAGCGGACCGCCCACTGGTGATCGCCGCCGGCAACGACCGCCAGTTCCACAGCCTGTGCACAGCACTCGGCGCCGCCACGCTGGCCGCCGATGCGCGCTTCACCACGAACGCTTCGCGGGTGGCGCATCGGGGGGCTTTGGTCGATGCGCTGAATGCGCTGCTGGGTGCTCGGCCGGCTGAGGAGTGGGTCGCTGTGCTGACTGAGGCTGGCGTGCCCTGCGGGCTGATCAATGACGTCGCGGGGGCTTTCGCGCTGGCCGAGGAGTTGGGGCTTGGGGCTGAGGTGGAGGTCGGTGGCATTCGCCAGGCCGCGCATCCGGTGCGGTTCAGCGGCACTCCTGCGGCGTACCACGCACCACCGCCGGCGCTGGACGGCGATGGGTCGGCGCTTCGTGAGTGGCTGGATCAGCCTTTGCGGTGATCTCGGCTACCTGATCTCAGTTACCTGGGCTTGGATTCTTGGGCTTGGATTCTTGGGCTTGGATTCTTGGGCTTGGATTCTTGGGCTCGGATGCTTGGGCTCGGATGCTTGAGCTCGGATGCTTGAGCTCGGACGCTTGAGCTCGGACGCTTGAGCTCGGATGCTTGAGCTCGGACGCTTGAGCTCGGACGCTTGAGCTCGGACGCTTGAGCTCGGACGCTTGAGCTCGGACGCTTGAGCTCGGACGCTTGAGCTCGGCACCTCAGCCGCCTGAACTCAGCTACTTGATCTCGATCCGCAATCCGCAATCCCGCACTCAGGCTTCAATCTGTGGTCAGGCCTCGATCTGTCCGGCCAAGGTCTCCACTGCGGCCGCCCGATGCCGATCGAACCACCGCACCGCCCCCTCGGCGTCCCCCGCCCGCAGCGCCGCCAACGCGGCCCGGTGCTCCGCCACCACATGCCGCCGGTTCTCGTCCCCGGCGTAGTAGAGCGAGCGGTAAGCGTCGGTGCTGTCCCACAACGTGCCGATGATCCGTACCAACCGCGGCATCGCCGCCGCCTCGAACAGTGCGAAGTGGAAGCGCCGATTGGCGCCGGCCATCGCCGCCACAGCACCCTCGCCGGCAGCCCGCTCCACCTCCGCCTGAGCCGCCGCCAACCGCCCGAACACCGCCTCGTCCAACAGCGGAACCGCCGCCCGCACCGCCTCAGCCTCAAGGATCTCCCGCAGCCGATACACCTCGCGCAGATCAGCCATCGACAACTCGACGACCCGATACCCCCGATGCGCCCGGTAGGTGACCAGCCCCTCCCCTTCGAGCGTCTTCAACGCCTCCCGCAACGGAACCCGGCTGACCTCCAGCCGCTGCGCCAAAGCCTCCTGCCGAATAGCAGTCCCCGGCCGCAACTCCCCGCTGGTGATGGCCCGCCGCACCTCACCCAGCACGAACTGTTGCGCGGTCGGCGGCCGCGAGCCCACCTCGGCCACGTTGCCTCCCACACTTATGCTCGGGAACTGGATCCAAAACGGTAGCACGCGGTGGGTGGTGGGACGGGCATGGGCGAGGCATGGGCTGAGCATGGGCCGGGCACTCGCCGGCAGGAGAGTTGGTGCTGAGCTGGGCTGGGCACTCGCCGGCAGGAGAGTCTGGTGTTGGGCCGGGCACTCCCCGCCAGGAGAGTTGGTGCTGAGCTGGGCTGGGCACTCGCCGCCAGGAGAGTCTGGTGTTGGGCCGGGCACTCCCCGCCAGGAGAGTTGGTGCTGAGCTGGGCTGAGCTGGGCTGAGCACTCGCCGCCAGGAGAGTTTGGTGCTGAGCTGGGCTGAGCTGGGCTGAGCACTCGCCGCCAGGAGAGTTTGGTGCTGAGCTGGGCTGAGCTGGGCTGAGCACTCGCCGCCAGGAGAGTTTGGTGCTTGTGCAGCGGGAGGCTTTCGAGCCGAGTTGCGGTATGTTTGTGGGTCTTCAAGGCTTTTTACGGCCTTCGGTCATAGTTGTGCCGGTTCGGGGTTCAGGGCGGCGAGTCTGCATGTCGGCTGCCGGTTCCCGCGTTCACAACCCCGCCACACCTCAGGCCTCTTCCACTCCGGCAAGTCCGAACAAGATCAAAGTCAAGATCAAGGTCAAGAGCCCTGGTGAAGAGCCGGCGCCTCCGGCGGGGGCTCTCGGCTCCCTCGGGGAACTGGCGCAATTCCATAGGGTGGCCGGGTCAGGGCCCTGCGCTGGCGGTTTGTGAGGTGGTTGCGGTCCGTTCCCCTCGGTCGCGTCGTCAGCCCCAAGGGGTACAGCGCCGAACCCCGGGAGTAAAGTCCGCGCGCTGCGGTCAGGCGTGCAGGTGGCGGCTGCGTACAGCGCGAACTTGACTCCCGAGAACCGGCACTGTAGGCAAAGCCCTGCCGACGCGACCGAGGGGAACGAACCGAAAACCGACCGGAGAAGTGCAGAAATCCGGCGTTCGGGGCGGGCAGCTTGGCGAGTTCGGCCGCCGGTTCAGGGTGCTGACAGCGTGGCGGTCCCGAGGGGACGCGTTCTGAGTTGGCGGGTGCGGATCGGCTACTCCCCCGCCTCGTCCTCAGTGTCGGCCTCGGCCCCGCCGCCTCGCCCCGAAACCGACCCCGTGGACCCCCGCACCACCAGCTCAGGCTCGAACAACAGCTCCTCGGCCGCCACGCGGGCGCCCTCGATCTGGTTCACCAGCAAGGTCACCGCTGCCCGGCCCAGGGCTTCGATCGGCTGTCGCACTGTTGTCAGTGGCGGGTCGGTGCAGTTCATGAACGCCGAGTCGTCGTAGCCCACTACCGACACGTCGCGTGGCACCCGTAGGCCTGCCCGGCGGACTGCGCGGATGGCGCCCAGGGCCAGGGGGTCGCTGGCGCAGATGATGCCGGTCGCGCCGGCGCGCAGGAGGCGGGTGGCGGCTGCGTGGCCGCCTTCCAGGGCGAACATCGCGTGCTCGATCAGGGCTTCGTCGACGTCGCGGCCGTGGATCGCGCACTGCTCGCGGTAGGCCGTGAGTTTGCGGCGGGATGGGGCGTGGTCCTCGGGGCCCAGGACCAGGCCGATGCGTTCGTGGCCGAGGGAGGCGAGGTGGGCGTAGGCCTGCTCGACGGCTACCGCGTCGTCTGTTGAGACCTGTGGGAGTTCCAGGTGTTCCACCGCCGCGTTGAAGAGCACTACCGGGATGCCGCGTTCGCGTAGGAGGTGGTAGTGCTCGTGCGGGGCGTCGCTTTCGGCGAAGTGGCCGCCGGCGAAGACGACGCCGGAGACGTGTTGGTCCAGCAGCATGGTGACGTAGTCCGACTCGGACAGGCCGCCGGCGGTGCGGGTGCACAGGACCGGGGTGAAGCCGCGTTGGGCCAGGGCGCCGCCGACCACCTCGGCGACCGCCGGGAAGATCGGGTTCTGGAGTTCGGGCAGGACCAGGCCGATCAGGCGCGCTCGTTCGCCGCGCAGTTGGGTGGGCCGTTCGTAGCCCAGTACGTCAAGGGCGGTGAGCACCGCGGTACGTGTGCTCTCCGATACCCCCGGCCGGCCGTTGAGGACCCGGCTGACGGTGGCCTCGCTGACCCCGACCTTTTGCGCCACCTCGGCGAGTCTGCTCGTCATGTCGCAAGAGTAGAACGGAAATCGGTAAGAAGGCGATGGGTTCCGACTAACTGGCGCAAGAATCCGAGGCCGGTCCGCAAGGCGGTGACGGCGCCGTGACCCCCGGTCAGAGGGCTGAGTGGATCATCCGTAACCTAGTCGTGTTCTTTCGATTTTTCATCAGACTCTTGCAGTCGACTGTTTACAGCTGTACCTTCTCGGCACGCCGATGACTCACGCCGACGCTGCGGCACGGCGCCTCCCCAGCCAACGAACGAAGGGGTGAAACGCATGAAACGCAACGCATCACGCACGATGGTCGCGCTCGTCACGGCGGCAGGTATAGCCATGGCAGGTGCCGCCTGCTCCTCCAGTTCCAGCAAGGGCTCCTCGACCAAGGGCTCCACCAACTCCGCCGACGGCGTCGCCGACGGCAAGCCGTTGGACCCCAACGCCACGGTGACCATCTCCATCGACGGCGCGCCGGGCGCGGACCAGGCCGTGAACAAGTCCGCCTACGCCGACGACCTGGCGGCGTTCAAGATCCTCTACCCGAACGTCACCGTCGACGCCAAGCCCTACGTCGGTCAGGTCGAGGTCGCCGCGCAGTTCACCGCGCAGCTCAAGGCGCACAACGAGACCGGCGCCTTCCACGCCTACTTCACCGACAAGAACCAGGTCCTGGACTCCAACGACGAGACGGACATCAGCTCCTACATCAACGACCAGACGGTCCCGGGCTGGTCCCAGCTGCTGCCCGGGGTGAAGCAGAACCTGCAGGACAGCGGCAAGACCTACTCGCTGCCGATCAACTACTACTCCGAAGGCCTGATCTACAACCGCGACCTGTTCACCAAGGCCGGTCTGGATCCGAACAAGCCGCCGACCACCTGGGACGAGGTCGAGGCGGACGCCGCCAAGATCTCCGCGCTCGGCGGCGGGGTGAGCGGTTACGAGGACTACAGCGGCGGCAACAACGGCGGCTGGCACTTCGCCGCCGAGCTCGACAGCAACGGCGGCCAGATGGTGAACGCCGACGGCACCAAGGCCGCGTTCAACACCAGCCAGGGCCAGCAGGTCCTACAGCGCCTGCACGACATGCGCTTCAAGGACGGCGGCATCGGCCCGACACCGGTCACCCAGTGGGCCGACGCCTTCCCGCCGCTGGCCACCAGCAAGGTCGGGATGTTCATCGGCGCCCCGGACGTGATCCAGCACCTGGTCGAGGTCCTGGGCGCGAGCCCGAACCTGTACGGCATGGGCCCGATGCCCGGCACCACGGGCCCGGCCACCGGCACCCTGGCCGGCGGCGACCTGTACTACTTCAAGAAGGGTCTGACCCCGAACCAGATCAAGGCCGAGATCGCCTGGATCGACTTCGAGTACCTGACCCCGGGCAAGGGCCAGTTCGACTTCGCCCGGGACAAGGCCCTGGCCACCCCGGACAAGCCGGTCGCGATCGGCCTGCCGCAGAAGTTCTTCTGGAACCAGACCTCCCCGCAGATGGCACAGGTGCAGTCGGACCTGAAGACCTCGGCGACGCTGCCCATCGATCAGTACACGGACTTCGTCGACAACCCGATCTCCCCGGTCCTGGAACCGCCGGCGGCGCAACAGCTCTACAAGGTCCTGGACACCGCGATGTCGGCGGCCGTGACCGATGCGAACGCCGATCCGGCCAAGCTGCTGAGCACCGCCGAGACCCAGGTCAACCAGATCCTGGCCAACCAGTAGCCGCGTGCCGGCGCCGGGCGGCCGGTACGCGCTGAGGGACGCGGACCGGCCGCCTGGCGCGGCAAGACCCACGGGAACGGAGTCGACACGATGGCCTTCGCCTTGGCCTCAGAGCGGGTGCGGGACAGGACCGGACAGCGCGACAGCAGAAGCGCTTGGCAGACGCTGCGGCGCGGCGCCGGCCGCAACCTGCGGGCCCATGCCTTCCTGCTCGGCGCGCTGCTCTGCTTCGTGCTGTTCACCTGGTATCCGATGATCCGCGAGATCATCATGTCCTTCCAGCGCGTGCACCGCGGACAGACGACGTGGGCGGGCTTGGGCAACTACCGCCAGATCGCCGCGGACCCCGAGTTCTGGCAGGCCTGGCGCAACACCCTGGAGTTCACCGGCCTGGCCCTGGTCCTCGGCTTCGCCGCGCCGTTCGCGGTGGCCATCGTGGTCAACGAGTTCCGGCACGCACAGGGGTATCTGCGGATCCTGGTCTACCTGCCGGTGATGCTGCCGCCGGTGGCCGGGATCCTGCTGTTCAAGTACTTCATGGACCCCGGGTTCGGGCTCTTCAACCAGGCGCTGCACTTCCTGCACCTGCCCAAATCGCAGTGGCTGGCGTCCAAGACCACGTCCATGCCCTCGATCGTGCTGGTCTCGACGTGGAGCAACATGGGCACCGCGACGCTGGTCTACCTGGCGGCCATGCAAGGGATTCCGGGCGACCTGTACGAAGCGGCCGAGCTGGACGGTTGCAATGTCTTGCAACGAATCCGGCACGTCACCATCCCGCAAACCCGGCTCATCCTGTCGCTGATGCTGATGCTGCAGATCGTCGCGACGATGCAGATGTTCACCGAGTCGTTCGTCCTGACCGGCGGCGGTCCAGAGGGATCCACCACGACGGTCGTCTACCTGCTCTACAACTACGCGTTCAGTTACAACAAGTTCAACACCGCCGCCGCCCTCGGCGTGATCATGCTGCTGGTGCTGGCGTGCTTCTCGGCCATCTACATCGTGCTGGAACGCCGCGGAAGCGAGGACTGACAGATGAGCCGGCACAGTCTCCTGCGGGCCTTGGACGCCCGGAACCGATTCCACTCCCAGCAGCTCAAGTCCGCGCCGACCTATCAGCGCACCCTGATATCCCGGACCCAGCTGAACACCGACCGGGGCCGGCGGCTGTACTGGACCACCCTGACCATCGCCCTGCTACTGGCCACGCTGGTGTTCATCGGCCCGCTGTTCTGGATGGCCACCGGCGGCTTCAAGTCCTCACAGGAACTGGTCAGCAACCCCCCGGTCCTGCTGCCCGCGCACCCCTCCACCCACGCCTTCAGCCTGGCGTGGAACCGGCTGGGGATGGCGCAGCTGTTGTGGAACACCGTCGTCTACGCCGGCGGCGCGCTACTGCTCCAGCTGATCTTCTGCGTCGCGGCCGCCTACTCGCTGTCCAAGCTCCGGCCGATCTTCGGCAACTGGATCCTGGCGCTGATGCTGGCCTCGATGATGATCCCGGCCGCGGCGCTGGTCATCCCGCAGTACCTGACGGTGCTGGACCTGCCGTTCGTGCACTGGAACCTCCAGAACACGCCGTGGGTGATCTGGCTGCCGACGGTCGCCAACGCCTTCAACATCTTCCTACTCAAACGGTTCTTCGACTCCATCCCCAACGACCTGCTGGACGCGGCCGCCGTGGACGGCGCCGGCCCGCTGCGCACCCTGTGGCGCATCGTGCTGCCGATGTCGCGGCCGATCCTGGGAGTGGTCTCGATCTTCGCGATCGTCGCGGTCTGGAAGGACTTCCTATGGCCGCTGATCACCGTGCCGGCGCACGAGACGCTGAACGTCGGAGTCAGCACCGCCAGCACCTCCATGCCGGACAACGCACTGGTCGGCGGGCTCTTCCTGGCCTCGATCCCGACCATCGTGCTGTTCCTGATCTTCCAGCGGAACATCATGGCCGGCCTGACCGTCGGCGGCGTCAAGGGCTGACAGGGCCCTCATTCCCCACCACCTCGTCCCCTGTCCCTTTCCCGTCGGCTGTCCGCCGTCGTTCTGCTTCGAGCACAGAGAGCAGGTTCCCGGTGTCCGCGCTGCATTCTTCCCAAGCGCCGTGGTGGCGCTCGGCCGCCATCTACCAGATCTATCCGCGCAGCTTCGCCGACGGTTCCGGAAACGGTATCGGCGACCTGGCCGGCGTCCGCGCCAAGCTGCCGTATCTGGCCCGCCTCGGCGTGGACGCGGTCTGGTTCAACCCCTGGTACCTGTCCCCGCAGGCCGACGGCGGCTACGACGTCACCGACTACCGGGTGATCGACCCGCTGTTCGGCGACGTGTCCGAGGCCGAGGCGCTGATCGCCGAGGCCCACGAGCTGGGGATCCGCGTGGTCGTGGACATCGTGCCGAACCACACCTCCTCGGCCAACCCCTGGTTCGCCGCCGCGCTGGCCGCCGGACCCGGCTCGCCGGAGCGCGAGCGGTTCTGGTTCCGGGGCGGGCGCGGGGCCGACGGCGAGGTGTCGCCGACCAACTGGATCGGCCCGTTCGGCGGTGCGACCTGGACCCGGGTCGTCGAGCCGGACGGCGAGCCCGGCCAGTGGTACCTACACCTGTTCGACCCGGCGCAGCCGGACTTCAACTGGGAGCACCCCGAGGTCCACGCCGAGTTCGAGGACGTCCTGCGGTTCTGGTTCGACCGCGGGGCCGACGGCTTCCGTATCGACTCGGCCGCTTTGTGCGTTAAGGATCCGGCGCTGCCGGACCAGGTGCCCGGCGACGACTCGGCGTTCACCGACCGCGAGGAGGTGCACGAGATCTACCGCGCCTGGCGCCGGGTCGCCGACTCCTACGACGGCGACCGGGTGCTGATCGGCGAGATCTGGCTGCCGGACGCCGAGCGCCTGGCCCGCTACCTCGGCCCGGACGAGATGCACACCGTCTTCAACTTCCCGTATCTGGGCTGCGCCTGGGACGCCGAGAAGCTGCGCGAGGTGATCGACGAGACGCTGAGTCTGCACCTGCCGGTCGGCGCCCCGCCGACTTGGGTGTTGTCCAACCACGACGTGGACCGGGTGGTGACCCGCTACGGCCGGGAGGACACCTCGTTCGCGATCTACGCCCGGCAACTCGGCCGGCCGGTGGACCTGGCGCTGGGGACCCGGCGCGCGCGGGCCTCGGCGCTGTTGACCCAGGCCCTGCCGGGGTCGGTGTACGTGTACCAGGGCGAGGAACTCGGCCTGTGGGAGGTCGAGGACATCCCCGACGACCTGCGCCAGGACCCGATGTGGGAGCGCAAGGGCCGCAACCCGGCCGACCCGGGCCGGGACGGCTGCCGGGTGCCGCTGCCGTGGTCCGGGAGCGAGCCGCCGTTCGGCTTCAGCCCGCAGGCCGCGACGGCGCCGCCGTGGCTGCCGCAGCCCGAGGCGTGGAAGGACTACACGGCCGAGGGCCAGGAGGCCGACCCGGACTCGATGCTGGCGCTCTACACCAATGCCCTGCGACTGCGGCGCGCGACCGAGGGGCTCGGCGACGGGCCGTTCGCCTGGCTGGCCGCGCCGGCCGGCGTGCTGGCCTTCGAGCGCGGCGCCGGGTTCGCCTGCGTGGTGAACTTCGGCCCGCGACCGTCGGACCAGCCGGTCGCGGGCCGAGTGGTGCTGGCCAGCGGGCCTTTGGCGGACGACGGCCGGATCCCGGCCGACACCGCCGTGTGGATCGCCCGCTAGCCCGTTCCCCGCCCTCCGTCGGCGGACCCACCCGCGGGTCCGCCGACGGAGCCGGGTCCGGATCCCGATCCGGGGATCGGTCCGGATGCTGATACCGGTTCGGATGCTGATACTGGTTCGGCCACTGGTTCCGCGACGGATTCGGATACGGATCCTGATTCAGAACCCGCCGCGACCGGACCCGGGGCGGACGGCGGCAGCGGACTTCTCCCGGACCCGGCGGCCGCACTGAGCTGATGTCCGACCTCGAACGAGACCGTCTTACCGGTCTCCCCGACGACCACCTGGAACCGGTCCACGGTCATCACGACCAGGTCCAGCCCGCGGCCGCAGACGTCCTCGCCGGTCGGGGTCCGGGGCTGCGGGGTCCGATCCGAGCAGTCGGCGACCTCGCAGGTCACCGCGCCGGAGCGGATCCGCGCCGACACCGTGACCGGGCCGGTGCCGTGCACCACGGCGTTGGTGGCGATCTCGCTGTAGGCCAGCACCACGCGGTCGGCGTCGTCCCCGGCGCCCCAGGCCTGTTCCACCGCGGCGGCCAGCCAGCGCCGGGACAGGCTCACGTCCAGGGCCGAGCCCGGGAACGACCAGTACAAAGCAGTGTTCTGCGGTGCCGTCGGCTCCGGCGCCGGCTCCGGGCCGGCTGCCGAGCCGCGGACTGCCACCCCGCCGCCGGCGCCTGTTCCGGCGACGCGGCACGCCGCCGGGGCGGGGTGGCGTAAATGCTGCATGACGGCCTCACATCATCGATGTCCGCGCGATTCGTCTCCCCCAGCGCGTACCCCGCAATGAAATATCCCACCACCGGCCGGGCCCCGCAGGGGAATCCGTGAAATCGCCACAGCCGCGTCGGGCACAATGGCCTGCATCGCAGAAGCGAACCGCAGGGGGTTGGCGATGACATCCGCAGAAGGTCCCGGACCGCGCGCCCGAACCACTCCCGAGGGCGGGTCCGCGACGCCTCCGGAGCCGGGCGGCCCGGTCGAGCGGGCGGCCCGGGTACCGGCCGGGCCGTCGGCGCCGCCGATCCGCCGGCGGCGGCTGGGAGCCGCGCTGCGCAGGCTCCGGGTCAGCGCGGGGCTGACCCTGCAGGGCGCCGCCGAGCGGCTGGAGATCTCGGACTCGACGCTGTCCCGGCTGGAGAACGGCCAGGGCCGGCTGCGGCGCATCGACGTGGCGGCGGCGCTGGACGTGTACGGGGTCGACGACGAGGACCTGCGCACGACTTTACTGAACCTGACCGGCCAGATCAGGGACAAGGGCTGGTGGCAGTACTACCGGCGGGCCATCCCGGAGCCCTACGCGGACTACATCAGCGTGGAGGCGGCGGCCACCTCGATCGACGCGCACACCGTGCAACTGGTCCACGGCCTGCTCCAGACCGAGGACTACATCCGCGCCCTGGCCGAGGCCTGGCGGGTGCGCACTGAACCGCTCGACGTGGACGCGCTGGTGGCCGTCCGCCGCACCCGGCAGCGCATGCTCGGCGGCGCCGAACCGCTGCGGCTGCGGCTGGTGATGCACGAGGGCGCGCTGCGCCAGACGGTCGGCGGCCGCGAGGTGATGCGGGGTCAGATCGAACGGGTCATCGAGGAATCGCGCCGGCCCAATGTCGTCATCCAGATCATCACCCATTCAGCGGGCGCATATTCGGGACTCGACGAACCCTTCGCGATTGTAGGCTTTGGGAATCCTCTGGAACACGACGTGGTATGCCTGGACAACCTGACGCGAACGCATTTCCTGGAGACCGTCGACGAGGTGCGTAATTACGCGTCGGTGTTCGACCAGCTGCGTGCCGCGGCGCTTTCCCCCGAACGGTCGGCGCTCTGGCTCGCCGACCTGCTGACGAAGATGGAGAGCTAGTTGAGCACCAGCGCACAACCGCACCAGTCCCCCGGCGGGGCATCCGAGCCCGGCGCGCCCGGCGCGTCCGTCACCGGCGGCGCCGAGCACCCGGACCTGGCCGGCGCCGCCTGGCGCAAGAGCAGTCAAAGCAACGGCGCCGCCAACTGCGTCGAGGTCGCGATGCTGGCCGACGGCTCGGTGGGGGTCCGGCACTCCCGCCGCCCCGACGCCGAGGTGATCGTCTACTCCCGGACCGAGTGGGCGGCCTTCGTGGCCGGCGTCAAGGCCCGGGAGTTCGAACCGGTCGGCTGATCGGCCCACCAGGGTCCCGTTCCGTCCGCTTCGGTGCGGGGCCCGCCGCGCGACCGCGACACGCCGCGTTCCCGCAGGTGACAAGATGTCCCCCATGGTCCACCAAGCCGCACAGCCCGACCCGGCCGCCCCCGGCCCTGTCTCTTGTACACATCTTGCC
>NZ_JAAFZA010000195.1 GCF_015356865.1 Catenulispora pinisilvae | reverse complement strand
CCTACAGTGCCGGTGGCCGGGAGTCAAGTTCGCGCTATACAAACCGCAGCTTGCAGGCCCGACGTGACGGCGCGGACTTTACTCCCGGACACCGGTGCTGTACCCCTTGGGGCTGACGACGCGACCGAGGGGAACGAACCGCACCACCTCACAAACCGCCGCCGCAGGGCCCTGACCCGACCACCCTATGGAACCGCGCCAGTTCCCCGAGGGAGCCAAGAGCCCCCGCCGGAGGCGCCGGGCTCTTCATCACAGCTTTTGATCTTGCTGTTGATCTTGCCTGTGCTCTTGTTCTGACCTGCCGGGGTCGAAGAGGCCTGAGATGCGGCGGGGTCGTGAACGCGGGAACCGGCAGCCGACAGACACACCCACCGACCCGAACCCCGAACCGGCACAACCATAACCGAAGGCCGTAAAAATCGCCTTTCAAACCCACAACCCAACCGCAACCCGGCCCGCAAACTCCAGTTTCCCCAAAAGGATCCGAGTTTGCTTTCGCGGAAGGACTGCAAGAACAGCCTCGGCGCTGCTGGCGCCGCTGGGACTGTTCCTGGGTCGGCAGCCGCAGCCGCAGCCGCAGCGGCAACGACAAAGCAGCGCCAAACTCCATCACCAACAGCTCACCCGAAGTAACGCTCAATATCCCCATGCGCCAGCACCCCGCCCTGCGCGAACTCGAACGTCCCCCGCTCCGCGATCTCCCTCGCGGCGCCGACCGCCGCGCTCAGCGCCACCCGCGCCAGGTTCGAGCCGAGGCTGATGCGGCGTACGCCCCACTCGCCGAGTTGGGCGACGGTCGCGGTCAGGCGGGCGCCGCCGGCCAGGACGTTGACCGGCTTGCCGACTTCGGAGGTGATGGTGCGGATCTGCTGTTCGGTGGTCAGGCCGGGGGCGTATAGGACGTCGGCGCCGGCGGCTTCGAAGGCTTGTAGGCGGGTGACGGTGTCCTTCAGGTCGTCGTGGTTGTAGAGGAAGTTCTCGGCGCGGGCTGTGATGGTGAACTTGAAGGGGAGTGCGCGGGCTGCCTCGATCGCCGCTGTCAGTCGTTCCAGGGCCGGCTCCAGGGGGATCACCTTGCCGTCGACCGCGTCCTCGATCGAGCCGCCGACCAGGCCGGCGGCGGCGGCCAGGCGGATGGTCTCGGCGATGTCCCGCGTGGTGGCGCCGAAGCCGCTCTCCAGGTCGGCTGCGACCGGCAGGTGGGTGGCCGCGACCAGGGTGCGGGAGTTGGTCAGGCTGGCGTCGCGGGTGATGCCGCCGTCCGCGTGGCCCAAGCTGTGGGCGATGCCCGCGCTGGTGGTGGCCAGGGCCGGGAAGCCGAGGGCGGTCAGGATCTTCGCGGTGCCGGCGTCCCAGGCGTTGGCGATCACGAACACGTCCGGCCCGGTGTGCAGGGCGGCGAAGGTCTCGGCGCGGCGGTACTGGTCTTCGGCGGTCAGCAGGCTCATACCGCCGAACCCTACGCCGCGAACTCTTCGGCGAGGGCCGAAACCTGCGCGATCAGGCGTTCCCGCTGGTCCGGGGAGTTGTCGATCTCGTGGTGCGGGACCGGCGGGGCAGTGTCGGGGCGGATCGCGGCGGCCCAGGAGTCGAACGTCGCGAGCTTCGCAGTGTCCTCATTCCGTCCGCGGGCGGCGATCCGCGATCGCAGGGCGTCGACGTCGCACCGCACCCACACCAGCCGCACGCTCCCGCCGCCGAGCTCGGCCGTCCACCGCGACCACCGCTGGGGGTCCCGGATCTGGGACGTGAACGGCGCGACCAGCAGCACCGGACAGCCGAAGCGCCGGATCTCCCGCGCGGTCGCGGTCATCCCGCCGTATTCGTGGGCTTTCACGTGCCGGTCATACCAGGCGCCCTCGCGCTCGCCGAAAGGGCGCCCGGCCGCCGCCAGTACTTCGGAGGCGAAATCGCGGTACATGGTGTCCTTGTCGAGGACCGCCGGGACGGGACGCAGGCGCGCGGCGAGCAGCCCGGCCACCGTCGACTTCCCGACGCCGGGCGCGCCCGCGACTACGAACAGCTCAGCGGGGTCTGACATGTCAGTCATGTCAGCGATCTCAGCCACGCGCCGACTTTATATGGAGCTTGAGGCTCCCTCACCGCGCCACAGCCGCAGCCGACACCAACGTCGCCGTCGCGAGCGTCCCCCACAGCGCCACCGGCCCGGCGGCGGCCAGCGCCGTGATCGCCGCCGGCGACACCGCCAGGCCGAAGCCCGAGGAGAGCTGGAACCTGGCCAGGGCGCGGCCCAACGCACGCGGCGGGGCGATGGCGGTGACCAGCGGGGTGGCGCTGCCGGCGTAGACGATCTCGCCGAGGGCGCACAGCACCGACACCCCGGCGATAGCCGGGGCGCCCCAGCCGCCGCCCAACGGGGTCGCGGCGAGGAACCCGAGATAGGAGACCGAGATGATGACGCCCGCGATGACCAGCGCGGTGCGTCGGGAGAAGCGCGCCATCCAGACGGTCACCACCACTTGGAGAGTGACCACGAGCACGGTGTTCGTCACGAAGATGCCCGCCGACCACCACGCCGGCGCGTGGAGCTGGGTGATCAGCACCAAGGGCAGGGCGATCTCGGGGATGTTGAGGCAGAACGCGTAGATGACGTTGGCCGCCAGCAGCGTGCCCATCCGGGGCGCGGGCTCGTCCGGGTCCGCCGGTGTGTGCGGACCGGCGGTCGCCGGCGAGGCGCTGATGTGCACCGAGTAGGCCAGGCCCGCCGCGACCAGGTATGCCACCGCGGTCGCGGCGGCCGCGATCCGCAGCCCCGAGGTCCCGCCGGCCAGCGCCGCCGCGGCGATGAGCGCGCCGATGCCCATCCCGCCGTTGCGCAGCGACCGTGCGGCGGCCAGGGCCGCGTCCCGCTCCCGGCCCTGGGCGATCGTCGCCACCAGGGCCGCGTGGGCCGCGGGCCAGGCCTGGTTGCCGATGCCCAGGAACATGCAGGCCGCGGCGAACATCCAGACGTTCCCGGCCGGCGTCGCCAGCAGCAGCGCGGTCCCGACCACCCGGATCAGCATCGACGCCGCCACCACCGCCGAGCGCGCCCCGCGGTCCAGCCAGCGGCCCACGCCCGGCATGGCCGCCAGAGCCAGGACGATCCCGCCGGTCATCGTGGCGCCGGCAGCCGGGGCCGACAGGGCCAGCACCTTGATCGCGTACAGCAGCAGGAACGGCCGGAGCAGCCCGGTGCCCAGGGCGTCGACGCCGATGGCGACGGCGTACCGGGGCCCGCCGGTGGCGCGGACCAGCTCGCGGGTGCGGCCCTTTGCAGGGTTCTTCGGTGCGGTCATGGCGGCAACGGTAGGGGCGGGGCGGCCGCATCTTTGCGCCGATTGGCGGTTTTCGTCAATCGGTGCTGCCGGTCGCGTCCGGACCAGCGATGATGGCAGACATGACGTTGCGCATCGAGATCGCCGGGCTGCCGCCGGACCGCGTGCGGTTCGCCGTGTCCCCGCTGGCCGAGTTGACCTCGATGCTGCACGCCCTGGCCGCCACCGAACACCACCCGGGCCTGGCCGCCTGGGTCGCCGGGGTGCGGGCGGCGCTCCCGCCGGAGCTGACCGAGCGGCTCCAGGAAGCCGAGTTCCTGTGGCGCTCGTCCCGGGCGGACTTCCTGCTTCCGGCCCGGCCGGCACCGACCCTGGCCGAAGAACTCGATGATGTGGACCGGATCGCCGACGAGGCCTATGTCACCTCGGCTCTGGTCACCACCTGCGGCAGCAACCGGGTCACGTTCGCCGGCCGCTCGCCGCTGGCCGATCCCCGGGCCCGCGAGCGGGCCCTGGACCTGGCCCAGGCGCGCGGCGCGGTCCAGGAGGCGTTCGCCGAGCGGCTGCTCGCCGACCCGGCGGGGGTGCGGGCCCGGGTGCGGCAGACCCTGGAGTGGTCCGCCGCCGCGTTCTTCGACGCCGCCTGGCCGGGCGTCGTCCCGCAGCTGACCGCGGACACGCGGCAGAAGGCGGACCTGCGTGAGCGGCAGGGGGTCGGCAGCGCGCTCGGCGCCGTGTCGGCGATGGTCCGGCTGGAGCCCGAGGGGAACGCGATCGTCCTGGACAAGTTGCAGGACAACGCGACCAGCGCGGGGGAGGCCGGGGTCACCTTCCTGCCCAGCGTTTACGGGCATCCGCACCTGGTCGCGGTGCACTCCGCTGGGTGGCGACCGGTGGTCCAGTACCCGGTCGCGCACCCGAGCGCGGCGCAGGCGGTGTCGCTGGAGACGATGCAGGCGCGCTTGGAAGCCCTCGCGCATCCGGTGCGCCTGCGGCTGGTGCGGACCCTCGCCCGCGGCGCGCACACCACGGGCGAGCTGGCGCAGGCCTGGGACCTCACGCCGCCGGAGGTGTCACGGCACCTGACCGTCCTGCGCAAGGCCGGGTTGCTCACCGCCGAGCGGCGCGGGCGGTATGTGCACTATCGGTTGGACCTCCAGGCGACGACGGCGTTGGGCTCGGACCTGGTGGCCGCGGTGCTCCGGTAACCGGGTTCTGCTCGGCTCAGACCAGCGCCCCGACCACCCCCGTCAGCAGATCCGCACACGTCGTGGGCGTCGCGTGCGCCGGGTCCAGCGCGTTCGCCGCCTCGTGGAACGCCACCCCGTCGACCGTCCCGACCAGCACGTGGTCCGACACGTCCAGCGGGCACAGATCCTGCACGAGCACGTTGTGCACGTTCGGCCCGGACAGGAACTGGTTCGTGTAGGGCGTCACCAACTCGTCGTCCCGGGTCACGATCGTCGTGTACTGAACCCCGGGCACGGTGTCCCCGCCGGCGTCGAGCCGCCGGTTGAAAGCCGACCCCACGAACTGCTCCACACAGGCCGGGCACGCCGTCCCGATCACCCGGGTAGCACCCGGAATCTGCTGCGCGAGCGTGAAGATCCCCGACGCGGTCCCGCCGTGGTTCGTCGGCGCGATCCCGACCAGGGTGTGCACCTTCGGCGCGCCGCCGAGGAACTTCAGGTAGTACCGGGGCAGCGCCCCGCCGCCTTGGGAGTGTCCCAGGATGTCCACTTGGCTCGCGCCGGTCGCGGCCAGCACCCGGTCGACATACGCCGCCAGTTGAAGTCCCGATTGCTCGATCGGCCCGATCCCGTGGACCAGCGGGATGCCGTCGTACTGACCGTAGTCGAGCTCGAACACACAGTATCCGAGGTTGGCGAAGTAGGGCCCGCCGATCAGCCACTGTTCGGTCGGGTTCACGAAGGTGCCGTGCAGTAATACGAGAGGTCGCGGATGTTCGGCACTGGGCCGGCATCCGAAGTCGTTGACACCGGAGGAGAAGGCCGGGGCCGATGCCGCGTGCACCGGGGCCGCGGCGAGCGCCGCGGGGCCGGCGAGCAGGGCGGCGGCCAGCAGCCGGGCCGCATGGCGTCGCAGGGTTCGAGGACGGGGGGAAGCCGGTCGCATGAGTCCTTTCTAGGCCCGCGGCGGGCTCCCGTACATTCTCAACACCATGATATTCACCCGTCTGGCCCCGGGGCCGGCGGACGGCGGGGGAGGTATTGACGTCGGCTCCAATTTACCGGAGGGTAACTTCGAGCGAGCGGCGTTTCGGCGCGGACGCACACCCCCGCCCGGTCCCGCGCGCAGACCGACCTGGTTCCACGGACGAAAGCAGGTACCGACCATGCCCGGCCCGGCAGGCGCGACCATCGACGGCGGCGGCTCCCACCTGGCGGTGGTCGCGACCCTGGTACGGGCCGGCGTGCTCCGGCCCGGGCCGCCGCACCGCAGTGTCCCGCAGCTGCGCGCGCTCATGAACTGGGGCGCGACCATCGCCGGGGGCTTTCGCGCCGCGGCCGCGCGCACCCCGAACGCCGAGGCGGTCATCGACGAGCGGGTCGTGCTCACCTACAAGCAGCTCACGAACCGGGCCACCCGGCTGGCCAACGGCCTCCAGGAGCGCGGCGTCGTCCCCGGCGACAAGGTCGCGCTGCTGTGCCGCAACCACGCCGGCATGGTGACCTGCTTCATCGCCTGCGCCGAACTCGGCGCGGACGCGGTCCTGCTGAACACCGGCCTGTCCGCCGGCCAGATGGCGCAGGTCATCACCGAGCAGCAGCCCAAGGCGGTGATCGCGGACAGCGAGTTCGACGCGGTCCTGGCCGACTGTCCGGACGGCACGCTGCGGATCAACGCCTGGCCCGAGGACGGCGCGGCGATCGCCCTGAGCCTGGACGAGATCATCAAGGCCGCCCCGGCCACGCAGCGCAAGCCCCCGGCCAAGCCCGGCCGCATCATCGTGCTCACCTCCGGCACCACCGGCGCCCCCAAGGGCGCGCGCCGCCCGAACCCGCCGGGCATCGGCGCCGCGGCCTCGATCCTGAGCCGGATCCCGCTGCACGCCGGCGAGCGGATCCTGGTGCCGGCCCCGATGTTCCACTCCTGGGGCCTGGCCGCGTTGCAGATGGCCATGCCGCTGCGGGCCACGCTGATCATGCAGCGCCGCTTCGACCCGGAGGCCACGCTCAAGGCCATCCAGAGCAAGCGGCCCACGGCGATGTTCGCGGTGCCGGTGATGGTGCAGCGGATCCTGGACCTCGGCGAGGACGTCATCAAGAAGTACGACACCTCCACGCTGCGCGTCGTGGCGCTGTCCGGCTCGGCGATCCCGGCCTCGGCGGTCACCAAGTTCCTGGACACCTTCGGGCCGGTCCTCTACAACTTCTACGGCTCCACCGAGGTCTCCTGGGCCTCCATCGCCGACCCCAAGGACCTGCGCCAGGCCCCGACCACGGCCGGCCGGCCGCCGCTGGGCTCCAAGATCGTGATCCGGGACGTGGCCACCGGGCAGCCGGTCCCCACCGGCACCGTCGGGCGCATCTTCGTCTGGAACGACATGCTCTTCGAGGGCTACACCAACGGCGCCAGCAAGGAGACCGCCGACGGCTACATGGCCACCGGCGACCGCGGCTACGTCGACTCACACGGCCTGCTGTTCGTCTCCGGCCGGGACGACGACATGATCGTCTCCGGCGGCGAGAACGTCTTCCCGCGCGAGGTCGAGGAGCTGATAGCGGCCCAGCCCGGGGTGCGCGAGTGCGCGGTGGTCGGGGTGCCGGACGCCGAATGGGGCCAGCGCTTCGCCGCCTACGTCGCCCTGCTGCCCGGGGCGACGATGACCGCCGAGGAGGTCAAGGCCCTGGTGAAGGCGGGCCTGGCCCGCTTCTCGGTGCCCCGGGACGTGCATTTCGTCGAGGAACTGCCGCGCAACGCCACCGGCAAGGTCGTGAACCGGTTGCTGGCGGACTGAACGGTGAATGAAACGCGGTCCGCGGGATAACCGTCTGCCGATCTTGTCAGCGGCCGACTCCCGAACGGAACCGGAAAACTGCGAACCCCACGAACGCCCAGCCATCCGTCACCCCGACAGGAGGGCCCCGCCACCATGTCCGCCAGCCGTGCCGAGCCCAGCGAGATCACCGGCCCGAAGGGCAGCAGCCTGCGGGTGCTGCGCATCCTGACCCGATCCGGGGTGGCCTCCCCGGCGCGCCCGGACCGCAACGTCCGCCAGCTGCTGAGTCTGGCCCGCTGGGGCGCGACCGTCGCCGGCGGCTACCGGGCCGCGGTGGCCCGCTCGCCGCACCGGCTGGCGGTCATCGACGAGCACCGCTCGGTGACCTTCGGCGAGTTGCACGGCCGCGCCGTCCGGTTGGCCAACGGGCTGGAGCGGCTGGGAGCCGCCCCGGGCAGCCGGGTGGCGGTTCTGTGCCGGAACCACGCCTGGTTCGTGGAGTCGGTGGTCGCCGCCGCCGAACTCGGCGCGGACGTCGTCCTGGTCAACACCGGCCTGACCGTGCGCGCCACCGCCGAGGTGCTGCGCGCGCACGAACCGGCCGTGGTGATCGCCGACGCCGAGTTCGCCGACCACGTCGCCGCCGCCCGGCTCGGCGTGCCGTTCCTGGTCGCCTGGCCGGACGGCACCGGACCCGGCACCGGCCGGCCCTTCAGCCGCTCCGCGCAGCGCGACGCCGGCACCGCCACCGTCGACGACGTGATCGCCGGCGCCTCGGCCGCCAAGCGCCGCCCGCCCAAGCGCCCGGGCCGGATCGTCGTCCTGACCTCCGGCACCACCGGCGCGCCGAAGGGCGCGCAGCGCGCGAACCCGCCGGGGCTGTCCGCCGCGGCCGGGCTCATCTCCCGAATACCGTTGCGGGCGCGGGAATCAGTGCTCGTGGCCACTCCGCTGTTCCACATGTGGGGGCTGGCCGGGCTCCAGATCAGCATGGCGCTTCGCAATACCCTGGTTCTGCAACGCCGCTTCGAGCCCAAGGCCGCGCTCCAGGCCATTGAAGAGCAGCGGTGCGCGGTCGTGTTCGGCGTCCCGGTGGTCCTCCAGCGGATCATGGAGCTGCCGCCGGAGCTGCGCGACTCCTATGACGTCTCCTCGCTGCGGATCGTGGCCACCTCCGGTTCGGCCATCCCGACGCCTTTGGTCACGGCGTTCATGGACGTCTTCGGCGACGTCCTCTATAACTTCTACGGCTCCACCGAGGTCTCCTGGGCCGCCATCGCCGACCCGGCGGATCTGCGCATCGCCCCGAACACCGCGGGCCGTCCGCCGCTGGACTCCCGGCTGAAGGTGCTGGACGACCGCGGCGAGGTGGTGCCGCGCGGCGTCACCGGCCGCATCTTCGTCTGGAACAACCTGCTGTTCGAGGGCTACACCAGCGGCGGAACCAAGGAACACCGGGCCGGCTACATGGCCACCAACGACCGCGGCCACCTGGACTCCTCCGGGCGGCTGTTCGTCCACGGCCGCGACGCCGACATGATCGTGTGCGCCGGTGAGCAGCTGTTCCCGCGCGACGTGGAGGACCTGCTGGCCTCGGTGCAGGACATCCGGGAGGCGGCGGTGGTCGGCGTGCCCGACGCGGACCAGGGCCAGCGGTTCGCCGCCTATGTGGTGGTCCGCCCCGGCGCTGAGATGACCGCGCCCCAGGTGCGTGGCGTCGTGGCCCGGTACCTGCCGGGCAACGCGGTGCCGCGCGATGTCGTGTTCGTCGACGCCTTGCCGCGCAACGCCACCGGCAAGGTCGTGGTGCGGGATCTGCCGCCCTCGCTCGCCGGAGCGTGACCGGTGAGCGTGACCGGTAACAGTCGCGACCGAGCCGCCCGGGAACCGGCGCCGGGCGGCCTCGCCGATCACCCTCAGCACACCCCTGAGAGCTCCCCGTACTCGAACCGGATGGCGCGCCCGCCAGGCGCGCGCCATCCGGCCGCTCTCCAATTGCCCGCGCCGGGCTCCCCTTATCCCCGTCGTCGCCGAATCTCTATCTTCGAGCGTGTGACCAGGGCCGCTGCGATCCCGGCGAGCATCGGAACGATCACGATCGTGCCGATCAAGAACGGCCACGGGATCGTCAGATAGCTCTGGGCGTGGACGGTCGGGGCCCCGCCGATCAGACCTCGAAGACCGTGCCCGGATCGCCCCTGCAACGCCGACTGCACGAAGCTGTGCGACCGGGCCTCGACGATCGCGACCGCCGGCACCAGACCGGTCGCCGAGCCCAGCACGGTGCCCAGCACGGCCGTGATCGTGGCCTGCGATCCGGCCAGCGCCCGGCGCATGCGCGGGCGCGCGCCGACCGCCGCCAGGGTCTCCAGATCGGCCTGGCCGTCGGTGATGGCCAGCCCGGTGGAGATGGCCGCGGCGCCGAGCGTCACGAACGCCGCGACGGCGGCCAGGGCCAGCATCGTGGTGTCGTCGCCGCCCTGGTAGCCGCGCTCGACCTCCAGCAGCGCGGTGGTGCCCAGGGACTCGGCGGCGGCGTTCGCCCGCTCCTCCTCGGCCTTGGTGGGCATCCGGGTGGTGTCGAAAAGGATCATCGACGGCACGTACTTCACTTGGTACTTGTCGGCCGCGGACGGCGGGATCAGGGCCCGGACGCCGTTGACCGCGCTGCCGTCCTTCGTCTTGGCCACCGCGGCCGGCAGGGTCAGATCGGCCGGCGGCGGGCCGCTGCAATACGGCGCGAACTGCTTGCGCAGTTCGTCCGGCAGGTCCATGCCGGCCGGCGGACAGTTGCGCTGGAGGGCGATGGTGGCGGTCTGGGCGCCGGTCGCCTGCCCGGTGCCGTTCTGAGAATCTGTGCTGTTCTGAGGAGCTGTCCCAGTGAGGTCGAAGGGGCTGAACACCACCATGCCGCCGGCCGCGAGGACCTTCTCGGCCCGCGGGTCGACCGTGCCGGTGAGCGCGCGCAGCGTGGCGGCGTCCCCGGGCACCACCTGGCTGCCGCCGAAGGCGGCCTGACAGCGCGGATCGGACTGGATCATCGACTCGCCGCTCTGTCCCGGCGGGAGCAGTACGGCGCCGCCGTTGCCGTTGAAGAACGGGCAGTCGTTGGCCGGGTTGCGTTTGACGACGATGCTGACCGGTACGAAGCCGTTGTAGTTCTGGGTCGGGATCACGGCGGCCGAGCGCACCGGCAGCACGGCGCTGATCGCGGCGATCGCCTTGGCGGCGTCCACCGGGGTGAGGTCCGGGCCGGTGGGGGCGCCGTTGTAGCGCACGCCCGCGCCGGACTGCTGCTCTTCCTGTTGCTGGGCGGCGGCCCCGAACATCAGCGCCACCTGCCCCGTTCGCAGGGTGCTGTGATACTGCGCCCGGCCCTGGGCGTCGTTGGTGGTGAGCAGGGTCGCCACCGCTGTGGAACCGGCGACGGCGGCCAGGATCGCGGCGACCGCCGGTGCGGTGCGGCCCCGGTTGCGCGCGCTGTCGCGCAACGCCATCCGGCCGGTCAGCGGCAGCAGCCGGCCCAGCTTGCCGGTCAGCGCGACCAGCAGCGGGGTGCAGGCCACCACCCCGAGTTCGGACACCGCGATGCCGCCGACGAGCGGCACGGTGTGGATCCCGGGCCGGAAGACCGCGTATCCGGTCGCGGCCAGCCCGGCGGCCAGGACCACCACGCCGAGCGTGGCCAGCTTCCACGGCACGCCGCGGGCGCCGCGCCGGCCGCCGGTCAGCGATTCCAGCACCTGCTGCCGCCCGGTGATCACGGCCGGGATCAGGGCGGCGATCAGCCCGGTGACCACGCCGATCAACGCCGCGCCCGCGAGGTCGCCCGGCGCGATCCGGAACGCTCCGGGCTCGCGGTGCGTGAAGTTCACGGCCTCCGGCAGCGCCAGCCGCCCGATCCCGATCCCGGCCAGCGCCCCCACCACGCCGCCGACCGCGCCCAGCACCAGCCCGTCGGCCAGCACCACGGCCCGCACCATCCGGTGGTCGGCCCCGGCGGCGCCCATCAACCCGAAGTCGCGGCGCCGCTTGCGCGCCCCGACCGCGAACGCGGGTCCCGCCAGCAGCACCACTTCCAGCAGCGCCATGACGATGCCGACGGCACCGACCGCGAGCAGCGCCTCGGTCAGCCGGCTGCTGCCGACCGAGGCCGCGTGGTAGTGCTGCATCAGCGGCACCGCGGAGTCCGGCGGCGGGTTCTCCACGACCAGACGCGACTCGGCGGAGTAGCCGCCCTGATTCAGCTTCTGCACTTGGGCCCAGTTCAGGCCGCCCGGTATCTGCGCGAGCCACTGCGTCGGACCGGCGTAGTCCGCAGGCGTCGGGAGCGTGCCGGGGTAGGCGATGACCTCGTCGGCGTCCAGATGCGCGGGGTCGTCGTCCTCTCCGACGATGGTGAGCTGGTGCTTGGGCAGCTGCCCGTTCTTGTCGGGGACCTGGCCGGGGGTGAGGAACTCGGCGGTGAGCTGGTCGCCGGTGTGCTTGTCGAGGGCGGAGAGCAGCGAGGTGGACAGCGTCACCTCGCCCGCGGCGCGCGGGGCCCGGCCGGCCTTGTGGACGTAGAGCCCGGACAGCAACGGGTCCCCGAGATCGCGCTCCACGACCGAGACAGAATCAGCGCCCTGCGGTGCCTCGACGCGCAGCTCCTGCTGGTCCGGCATCGGCACCACGCGCGATCCGGCGGGCAGCACGCCGGAGTCGATCGGCGAGGCGACCTGTACCCCTTGCAGCGCACCGGTGAGCATCCCGCCGGCCTGCGCCGAACCGGGCACGGTGCCGTCCGGCAGCTGCTCGATCGGGGTCGGGGCGACGAACGACACCAGCGCGTCGGCGTGCCCGAGGTCGCGCCGCACCTGCTCGACGGTGGTCAGCTTGGTGGTGTGGTAGAGCGTGTCGGCCGCGCTCGCCCCGGCCACCGGCAGCGCGAGCATCGCCGCGACCAGCGCCGATCGGCCCTTGTGGCGCAGGGCCTCTCGCCGGGCGATGCGGACGGCTACCTTCCAGATCATGGTGACCAGGATTACCGGAGTATGTTCGAGTACTGCATCGGGAGGTTTGCGTAGCGCATCTGCGCGGGGTGCTGTAGTCGCGCGGCGGGTTCTGCGGAGTCTGAATTGGGCCGCCTGGCAGGGATATTGCTGGGGCGTCCCGCTGGGACGTCCCGCTGGGCCGTCCTGCCGGGTCGTCTTGCCGGGTCGTCTGTCTGGCAGGGCCGTCTGGCAGGGCTGTCTCGCCGGGTCAGGCGATCAGCCCCAGGGGATTTCCGGCGACTTGTAGTAGGCGATTCCCAGCTTGTCCCAGAGTGGCGCCTGATCGGCCAGCCGGTGCGAGAATCCCGGCCAGTCGTGGGTGTTCGGCGCGGACCAGCCGATCTCGGCGATGGCCGGCAGCCGGGGGAAGGCCAGCGTCTCGGCGTCGGCCAGGCTCTTGACCGTCTCGGTCCACAGGGGCGCCTCCACGCCGAGGACCGAGGACGGGGCCACGCCCGGCAGCACCGTCACCGGGTCCCAGTCGTAGGCCTTGGAGACCGGGACGTAGCCGGCCCAGTGCAGGCCGAGGCGGAAGCCGGCGACCGGCTGCTGGTCGAGATAGGCGTGGTCGCCCGGGGCCATGATCAGCTTGGTGCCCTTGGCGGCGGCCTGGAGGACGTAGGGCTGCGGCTGCGCGGTGTTCCAGTACTCGAGGATCGTTTGTGGCAGCAGCGGCGCGGTGCCGGCCTCGGCCCAGGCGATCGGCGTGCGATCGTGTGCGGCGACCACGTTCTGGGCGCGCTGGACGAAGGCGTTGTACTGCGTCAGGTTCAGGGCTTGGGCTTCGTCGCCGCCCAGGTGCAGGTAGGGCGAGCCGGCGGTGGCGTCGGCCGCGGCCTTCATCGCTGAATCGACAAATCTGTATGTTGATTCACTCGACGGGCACAGGGCGTCGTAGCCGGGGGAGACCGACGTCACCGGGCCGTGGTGGCGGCCGTCGCAGGCCAAGGTGGGGTAGGCGTACACGGCCGCGCCGACGTGCCCCGGCATGTCGATCTCGGGGATCACGGTCATGTAGCGGGACGCGGCGTAGTCGACGATCTCCTTCAGGTCGGCTGCCGTGTAGGAGCCGCCGTGCCCGCCGCCGACCTGCGTGGAGCCGCCGACCGTGGCCAGCCTCGGCCAGCCCGGGACGGTGAGGCGCCAGCCCTGGTCGTCGCTGAGGTGCAGGTGGAACTCGTTGACTTTGTACAGGGCGGCGGCGTCGATGTAGGCCTTCACGTCGGCCACGCTGAAGAAGTGGCGCGCGACGTCGAGCATGACGCCCCGGTAGGCGAAGCGGGGGTGGTCGGTGATCGTGCCGGCCTGGAGCTTGTCGCCGATGAGGAGCTGGCGGACGGTTTGCACGCCGTGGAAGAGGCCTGCGTCGGTGGCGGCGGTGAGGGTGACCGAGGCCGGGGTGGTGGTCAGGGTGTAGCCCTCGGCGCCGAGGGCCGGGTCGCCGCCGGTGGGTTGTAGGACGAGTTGGATGCCTGTGTTGGTGTTGGTGTTGGTGTTGGCGGCGGTGCTGGTGGCAGTGGCGGCGTTGGTGCTGGCGGCGGCGCCGGAGTCGGCGGTCGTTTGTGGGGCCAGGCCGGTCTGCTGCTTCAGGTAGGCGGCGAGGTCGGACGCGACCGGTTCGGCGCCGGGGGAGGCGTGGATCGCGGTGGCGGCCGTCAGGGTGAAGGCGCCGGCGGCTGCGGTGGTCGTGGTCGGCGCGGGGACTACGCGCTGGAGCGCGGCTTGGTCGGCGGGGGATGGGGCGCTCGCTGCCGACGTTCCGGCGCTGCTGCTTGTGGCGCTCGCGGGCGGCGGCGCGGTGGTCTTCGCGCTGGTGCCGCCGCCGCATGCGGCCAGGGCGAGGATCGCGGCGCACGCGCTGGTCGCCACGGCGGTCGGGAGCAGGTGGGGTCGGCCGGTCACCTCGTGAGGTTAAACCAGAGGTGGCGCGGCCGGGCCCGGCTTCCCACCAGTGATCTTGCGCAGTCACCCTTGCGTGTTGCTCGAAGCGATGTTCTCCAAGGACCCCGCCCGAGGGCTTTACGACACGACCGCGTTCGACTGGGACGAGCAGGGTGCCTTGCTGGAATCGCGCTACGAACCGCTCGGATTGCCCGGCATCCCGCGGTGGGGCGCGCCCGACGGCCGCCCGATCCGCTGGTATCAGGGTCCCGACGTGCTGATCCGCGAGGACGGCGGCGGGGTGTGGCTGTGGGTTCACGGCCGGACTCCCGCGGCCGTCGATGCGGTGCGCAAGGTGCTGCCGGCGTTCTGGCAGCTGGTCCCGGACTGAGGCGCCTGAGACACCGGCGCGCGTAGTCGGCGGCGAGCGAATACGGTACCGACCGTGACAGCGATGAACGGGGAGACCAAGACGCGTCCGGTGCTGGAGTTGCGCGCCGTCACTCGCGTGCACGGCAAGGGGGCCGCGGAGGTGCACGCGCTGCGCGGCATCGACCTGGCCGTCGCGCCGGGTGAGCTGGTGGCGGTGATGGGGCCTTCGGGTTCGGGCAAGTCCACGCTGCTGTCGCTGGCCGGTGGGCTGGACATGCCGACCGCCGGCGAGGTGGTGATCGAGGGCACGGCGCTGGCCTCGCAGAGCAGGACTCAGCTCGCTGCGATCCGCCGCCGCTCGGTCGGCTACGTCTTCCAGGACTACAACCTCATCCCGGCCCTCACCGCCGCCGAGAACGTGGCCCTGCCGCGCGAGCTGGACGGTATGTCGGCGCGCAAGGCCCGGCAGGAGGCCGTCGCGGCCTTGGAAGAAGTGGGCCTGCGGTCCGAGGCCGATCGCTTTCCGGATGAGATGTCCGGCGGGCAGCAGCAGCGGGTGGCGATCGCCAGGGCCCTGATCGGCGACCGCCGTCTGATCCTCACCGACGAGCCGACCGGCGCGCTGGACAGCGAGACCGGGGAGACGGTGCTGGGCCTGCTGCGCAAGCGCTGCGACGCCGGCGCGGCCGGGGTGCTGGTCACCCACGAGTCCCGGCACGCGGCGTGGGCCGACCGCATCGTGTTCATCCGCGACGGGCTGATCGTCGACGAGTCCAGCCCCTCCCAGCGTCCCGAGGACCTGCTGGCATCTGGCGGTGCCGGCCCTGGTAGGTGACTGCGCGGCCCCCGTAGATGACAGTGCGGCCCTGGCAGATGACCATGCGGCCCCGCCGGATGCGTGATCGGCATCCGACGGGGCCCCTGTGTAGCAGCGCGCGCGAGGCTGACCTCAGCTCGCGGCGCCTTCCGGTTCCTTCGACTGGAACAGCGAGAAGAACCCGCCCTGCGGGTCCTGGCACACCGCGAACCGCCCCGGCGGGATCGGCGTCGTGGGCACCACCACCGTGCCGCCGAGCGCGCCGACCTTCGCCACCGAGGCGTCGCAGTCGGCCACGCCGAAGTAGACGGCCCAGTGCGGCGGCGTCTCCTTCGGGAAGTGCTCGTCGTCCATCTCCATCAGCCCGGCGACCGTGCGGCCGTCGACCTGTAGCTCGGTGTACTCCATGCCCTCGCCCATGGCGCTGGTCTCGGCCTTCCAGCCGAAGGCCGCGGCGTAGAACGCCTTGGCCGCGGCGGCGTCCCGGGTGTTGAGCTCGTCCCAGGTCAGCGCGCCCGGCTCGTTGACCACGCCGGCGCCCTTCATGCTGCGCGGCTGCCACAGGCCCAGCACAGCGCCGGTGGGGTCGGCGAACATCGCCATCCGGCCGACGTCGGTGACGTCCATCGGGGCCACGATCGGCTGCGCGCCGGCGGCGGTGGCCTTGGCCATCGTGGTGTCGGCGTCGGTCACCGCCACGTAGGTGCTCCAGGCCGTCGGCTGGTCCGCCGACATGGTCTTCATGCCGCCGGCCGCCTGGACGCCGTCCAGCTCGAACAGGACATAGCCGCCGGCCGCCGGATCGTCGGCGACCTGCGCGGTCCAGCCGAACAGCCCCCCGTAGAAGGCCTTGGCGCCGTCCAGGTCCGTGGTCATCAGGTCCACCCAGCACGGGGTGCCGGGGACGTAGTCCGTCATCTTCATCGCGGGCCTCCTTCAGCCGGCCGGCAGCGGCCAGGCGGGGGTTTGCGGGTCTGCTCCCGAACCTACTCGCCGCCGGTCCCGTCCGCTCCCGGGACACGCCACGCCACGCCCACCCGCGCGACGGGCGCTACGTTGGGAGCGTGCCCGACCGATCCTCCCGCGTGAAGCCTTCCGCCACCGGCCCGGGTGAACGCCCGGATTCTATCTCTGACCAGGCCGAACGTGCCTGGCGCGGGGCGCTGGCCGAGGCCGGTCTGGACGTCGACTTCGGGACCCGGCGGCGCGCCGAGTACAGCGCCGACGCCTCCAACTACCGGCACGTGCCGCGCGCCGTGGCGTTCCCGCGCTCCGCCGCCGACGTCGAGGCCGCGGTCCGGATCTGCGGGACGCACGGCGTGCCGGTGACGCTGCGTGGCGGCGGCACGTCGGTGGCCGGGAACGCGATCGGCGAGGGCCTGGTGCTGGACTGCTCGCGGTACTTCGGGCGGGTGCTGGAACTGGACGCCGCGGCGCGCACCGCGCGGGTCGAGCCGGGCGTCGTTCTGGACACGCTCCAGGCCGCGGCGGCCCCGCACGGGCTGCGCTTCGGTCCGGACCCGTCGACCGCGTCGCGCTGCACGATCGGCGGCATGATCGGCAACAACGCGTGCGGGGCCCGGTCGCTGGCGTTCGGGACGACCGCGGACAACGTGCTGGCACTGGACGTGCTGTTGGCGGACGGCACCAGGACCACCGTGCGGCGCGGCACCAGCGGCGTCGCGGCGCTCGACTCCCGGCTGCGGGAGCTGGTCGCGCGGCACGGCGCGGCGATCCGTGCCGAACTCGGCCGCTTCCCGCGCCAGGTGTCCGGCTATGCCTTGCAGCATCTGTTGCCGGAGAACGGTTTCGACGTCGCCAAGGCGCTGGTCGGTTCGGAGGGGACGCTCGCGGCGGTGCTCGGCGCCGAGCTGCGGCTGGTGCCGGTGCTGCGCGAGCCGGTCTTGGTGGTGGCCGCCTACCCGGACATGATCGCGGCGGCCGCGGACGTGCCGGCCGTACTGCCGCATCAGCCCTCGGCGATCGAGGGGCTGGGCGCGGAACTGGCCGAGGTGTGGTCGGCGCGGCGCAAGCGGCCGCTGCCCGCCGCGCTGCCGGCGGGCGGCGGGTGGCTGTTCATCGAGACGACGGCGGAGCGGGCCGCGTCGATCGTCGCGGACCTGGCCGGGGCTCACGCCACGCGGGTGGTCGTCGGCCCGGCTGAGCAGCGGGAGCTGTGGCGGATCCGCGAGGACGGCGCGGGGCTGGCGACACGGCTGGCGACGCGGACGCCGGGCGGGGCCGAGGCGTGGCCGGGCTTCGAGGACGCCGCGGTGCCGCCGGAGCGGCTGGCGGACTACCTGCGCGGGTTCGAGGCGCTGATGCGCAGCGCGGGGCGCAGGGGCACGGTGTTCGATTTCCCATCCACCGGCAGCTCTGGCTAATATAGGCAACGCCCGCCGGGGAGATCAGCCAAGATCGATCGTACGATCTCACCGGGGGACCAGATGGGGCTTTAGCTCAGTTGGTAGAGCATTTGTCTGGCAGACAAAAGGTCACGAGTTCGAGTCTCGTAAGCTCCACAGATAGTACAAACCGGCCCGTTTCGGATTTCTCCGAAACGGGCCGGTTCTGGTTAGGCTGTCGCTGAGGCGACGGGGGTCGTCCGAAGACGTGTTCTTCGACGGCCTCGCCGAGGCTCAGGGCCGCTAGACCCCGTCACGACGGCCCGTGCCAGCTGGCCGCGGAGCTTCTCGCCGAACGAGGCGATCTGGCAGCCGCGTCGGAGTGGTACACGGTATCCCCGGTTCCGAAAGCGATGTCGGCGACCGCGAACCGGGCATACTCCGCGTTCTCGCCGCCCTCGGCGATCAGCGGGTGCAGCAGTGCCAATGCCCGTTCGGTATCCCCGGCGCGTACCCAGGACGCGGCGGCCTCCAGGAGGCAGTCGGCGCGCGATTCCGGGTACTGCTCCGCGTCGGCCTCCGACCTCACAGCCGCGGCCGCCTAGTCGGCAAAGGTCGGTTCGCTGCTGCCTGATCTGCGTTTCGTCACGTGTCAACGGGAGCGATGAAGGTGCGTAATTGCGCTATTGCCGGCCTCGTTCGGATCGTCGCCCTGGCCTCTTCAGCCAGTTTGGCCCACGCGAGCCGACGCTCGCTTTGCGGAGCTCTGCCAAGCGCGTCGGCAAGACGGTGATGCTGGGAGTCGGCTCATGGTGGAGGAACGTCGGTTTCTTGCGGGCCAGCATCGCCTCGCCGTCACGGTCCCAGCGGAAGCCTCTCTTTCCCAGCAGCTTGGCGAAGACTCGGTCGACGCTGTCGGGATAGTCCGCGGCCAGGCGGCGGAAAAGGAACGGTGGAATCGAATCGGCGCCGAGATAGCCGCGCAGGGCGGTCAGCCGCGGCGGGGTCAGGTGTTCGGCCGGGACGATGAACGGTTCGACGGCCGCGGCGAAGTCGTTGAAGTAGTGGATTCCTTCGGCGGCGTCGTAGACGACGGCGACGCTGTCCGACATGAGGATCTCGTCGGAGAAGGCCGCGAGGTCCTCCGGGCTGGGTACCGGGTATCCGTAGGATGCTATGACCGTGGGGCTTGGCTGTCGCGACTTGTAGAACTCCACCAGCAGCGCCTGCACAGTTTGTGGTGGGCCGACGACCAGGTCGGTACCGGCGAAGTCGATGAACGCGGCTCGTTCCTCGGCCTGCCGGCGCCAGGCCATCGCCATCAGTTCGGTGTTGCGGCGCATCACCCGCGGGTCGGTGAGGACGGCCTGCGCGGCGGCTTGGACGAACTCCGGGCCGTCCGCACGCCCGTAGGTGGCCTGGGGCCCGGAGAAGAGCCACATGTCGAAGTCGGCGTGTGCGGGCACGACCCGTGCGATGACGAACGTCTGCGGCTTCATGTGCTTCAAGACGTCCGAGTCGGCCGTCGCCCAGGTCGGATACAGCAGGTCGTCCAGCAGGTTGTGCAGCAACAGCCCGCCGTCGAGACGTTCGCGGACCTCGAAGCAGCCCTCGACCACTTCCTGCCAGCGTAGGAGCGTGGCCTTCTCCTCCTCGCTGAAAGCCGGGCGGCGCTGTTCGGCGAACCGCCGCACGATAGTGGTGCCGTCGGGTTGCTTCTTCTGCAGGATGAGTGTGTCGATCGCTGTGATCGCAGTCCTCGCGTCCAGAGCCCCGTCAGGACCGGCGGCTTTGCTGAGCGCGGCCTTGAACTGCTTGGAGAACCGCGGCTGCCGCACATAATCGACAAGCTCCTCTTTGAGGCGCCCGCACACTCCGATCGTTCGCTCAATGACGTCGGCCGGCGGCAGCCGAAGCTGCGCCGGGTCAGGGCCCGACCAGCCCTGGCTTGAGCTCACGTTCTCTCCTCGCTTCCATCCCGCGTAGGTCCTTCCGATTAGACCGTGACGGCGCCGTACTCGTCGGCGTAGCCAAGTATCAGCCAACGCCGCAGACGGCTGGAGGCTGTCGCCGGATTCCGGCCTGCCAAGGAAGTCGTCGACACCCGATCGAGTGGTGGGCGCAGGCCCTGATCGTCGATGCGCAGCGTGCTACAGACAGACCTTTTCGGTAGAACAATGTGCAGCTACTCGACGCGTGGCGGGCCTGGTAGGCCTGCGAGGTCTGGGAGGCCTGCGAGGTCTGCGAGGTCTGCGAGGTCTGACAGCAACGCTTCAATGACGTGTTCTTCTTCGACGCGGAGTGCGTGGGTGGCGATGTGTTGTCCTAGCTGCGGGTCCCAGGGAGTGTCGCGGGGCTCTGCGGGTTGGAGGGGTGTGCCGAGGCCGCGGGCTACCGCGTCCAGGTAGGCCGCGTGGTCGTAGCGCCAGGGGGTGGCGGGGGTTCCGG
>NZ_JAAFZA010000194.1 GCF_015356865.1 Catenulispora pinisilvae | reverse complement strand
GCGCCCGCACCCAAGCCGGGCACGGCTGAGCCGACCACACATGTTGTGAACAAACGGCCGGTTTTCGTCCGCCCTGCCACGCGACCGCGCCTTGCGTACACAAGCCGGCGGACGAAAACAGGCGGTTCTTTCACAACGCCCTTAACCCCGTACGTGACCGGCGGCCTCCGTGCCCGACTCTCGTCCAACCCGCAACCACACCACCAACACGGCAAACCAATCCAGCCAGCGCACTAGCCTTCGTGGCCCAGTACGCGGTCGAGGCCGGAGACGATGAGGTTCCGAGCCTCGGACTCCAGGCGGTAGTAGACGTAGTAGCTGTGCCGCTCCGGCGCGATCCAGCCGGACTTGTGCAGAACCTTGAGATGCTTGGAGACGGCCGCCTCGGTGAGGCCGATCAGTCCGGCCAACTCGCGGGTGGAGCGGGATCGGCGGGCCAGGAGTTCCAGGATTTGCAGGCGGGTCGCGTCGCCGGCCGCGCGGAGCAGGGCCAGCAGGTCCTCGGCCGGAACCGGCGCCCGGCCCTGGCGGGCCATGCCGGCCAGCGTGTAGGCGAGGACCACGGTGGTGGTCTCGTGGTCGGGCGTGCGGTCGCGATGCACGGCGACGGCGAGCTCGGGCCACATGAAGTGCGACGGTACGAGCAGCACGCGGTCGCTCTCGGCGAGGGCGACGTCGAGCGGGTCCGCGGCATCGCGCGCGCCGGGCGGGCGGATGGTGAGGCCGCCGTCGGCGGCCGCGGTGATGTGGTCGGAAAGGCCGGCCAGCATCGCCGCCGGTCCGAGGCGCGAGAGAGCCTGGAATCGGCGCGCGATCTCCGCATGCAGATGTGACTCCAAGCTCGGCCAGTCATCGGCCAGGCAGGCGTCCCAGTAGGCCGCCAAGAAGTCAGCGAAATGCTCGCGTACCCTCTCCGGATCCGATATCAGCTCCCTGAATACCGCCACCGATGCCGGATGCCCGATCTGCCCCAGCGCCCGCTCCTGCGCCTCCGCATCGCCGCGCAGCACCTCCAGCGGCATCCGCCTAGCCCGGCCGCGGTGCGCCAGCGCGGCGTGCAGCATCGGCTCGGCGAAGTGCTCGACCGGCGCTTTGCGGAGCAGGTCCAGGTCGTCGGGCCAGGTGTTGACCTCGCCGGGTGGCCAGACTTCCGGCAGGAGTAGCGGCCGCTCGGCGAACCAGAAGCGGAAGGCGTCGAGGTCGCTCTTCAAGCGGACGTCGAGCCGGGTGCGCATCTCCAGGACCCAGGAGATGTGCAGCGGATGGCGCTTCACTGCCGTGAGCACGTGCAAGCTGCGCAAGGCCTCCGAGCCCGGCGAGCTGCCGAACTCGAAGCGGTCCGCGTCGGGTGGCCCCAACGCCAGGCGCACGCTCATCGCGGCCTCCCTCCTGCCTCGCGCGCGGACCGATCAACTCTGCGGTTGATCGGTCGAGCGGGTCTGATGCGCGCTCCTACGGTCGGCATCAGTATCCGCAGAAAGGAAGCCGCTGTGTCTGTGAATCGCCGTTCGTTCTTGGGTGGGGTGTTGATGTCGTCCGCCGCTGTCGTTGCCGGGTGCGGTACGAGTTCGGGCAAGAGAGCTGATGACGCCGACCAAGCTGTCGCCGCGCCTAGTTCCCCGCGGGCTTCGCCTTCGGTCGATTGGGCATCGTTCGGAGACTCCCTGCGTCAGAAAGCGTCAGCAGGCCTGTTCTCCGGCGCGATCCGCGTCGAACAGAACGGAAAAGTGTTGCTGGACAACGCCTTCGGCATGGCAGACCGCGCCCGAAGCCTGCCCGACACCCCCGCCACGAAGTTCTGCGTGGCCTCCATGGGCAAGATGTTCACAGCCGTGGCGATCGGCCAGCTCGTGAGTGCCGGCCAGATCTCCTTCGACGACACCGTCGGCCGGCACCTGACCGGCTTCCCGCCCGCCATCGCCGATCACGTGACCGTGGCCCAGCTCCTGACCCACACCTCCGGCATGGGCGACGCACTCCAGCCCGGCCCGACGCCGCCGCCGGAGACCCTACAAGCCCAGCTCGCGCTGATCGCGAAGACCCCGCTGTCCTTCGCGCCCGGCAGCAGTTCCGCTTACAGCAACTCGGGATTCATCGTCCTCGGCGCCATCGTCGAACGTGCCGCGGGAACCGCCTACCCGACCTACGTCCACGACCACATCTTCAGTCCGGCCGGTATGTCCGACACCGGCGTGCGCGTCTACCGGCCCGTCGACGTCCCCGGCATGGCCCACGGCTACGAGCTCGACGACGCCTCCGGCCGCCCCGTCTCCGGACCGCCGCCGGGCCCGGGACAGAACCCGATCCCGGCCGGTGCCTCGTTCCGTGACAACGCCACCGACGTCCAGATCGGCAACCCCTCGGGCGGTGCCATCTCCACCACCGCGGACCTGGCGCGCTTCGCCCGGGCCCTGACCGGGCACCGACTGCTGAGCCCGACGATGACCGCGACTCTGATCACCGGCAAGGTCCCCGTCCAGCGGCCCGGCGACCCGGGCCAGGACTCCTACGCCTACGGCTTCGACGACGTCCGCCTCAACGGCACCCGCATCATCGGGCACAACGGCGGCACACCGGGGTATGAAGGGCAGCTGGACATCTACCCGGATCGCGGTGTCACAGTCGTGATCCTCGCCAACCAGGACCGGGCGCTGGTGCCCGCGATCCAGCAGACGGAGACGATGATGACGACAAATCTCTGATCCATCCTTCACCACGGACCCGCGCTATACCCCAGGATGGGTACGTGAGCGGGAACTACGAGCGCCTGGCCGCGATGATCGTCAAGGCCCGGGAGGCGAGGGGCTGGAGCCAGTCCGACCTCGCCAATCTGGCGTATGTGACCGAAGTGGTGATAGCGCGGGTGGAGGCCGGCAACCCGCCCAACATGGTGGCGCTGAAGGCCGTCGAGCAGGCCCTCGGCTGGCTGCCCGGCATCTTCGACCTGATCCTCGGCCAGGACGCGGGCCAGGACGACGGCGACGTCGTCCTCGCCGTCGATGGCGACGACGAGGACGATGGATCCGGGGAGCTGCGGGAACTCACAGTGGACAGCAGCATCGAGTGGGCGTGATGCCGCGCCCCGGGATCTAGCCGAACAACTCGCTGAGTATGAACTCGTCGCGCCGGCCGTCCTCCCAGCTCGCGACCAGACAATCGCCGGTCACCACGACCGAGACCGGCACCGGGGCCACGGTGGTACGTCCCAAGCGATGCGCCGAGGCGAACACGGTGGGCAGCCCCGGCACTATCTCGGCGGTGAGGTACGGCGTAGCGCTGTGCTCGCCGAAGGCGTTGTCACCCCGGTAGCGGGCCACGCCTGAGCCGGTCCAGCCGTGCAGCGGAACGAGATCGACGGTCACGCCACTGCCATGTACCGACGTACCGCCAGCCGCCGCCGCACCGTCGACAACCGCCGCCCCCTCAACAACCGGCTCCCGCGCACCCGCGACCGCGAACGACCCCTCGCGCACCGTCCACCCCGCCGGCGCCGTCACCAGATGAGCACGCAGCTCAGACCCCTGATGCAGCACCGACAGCGACACCACCCGCGCGCCCGGCACATCGACCCCGCCCATGCGCGGCCGGAGCCAGGAAGCAGCCCAACCGTCGCCGGTCACCGTGCCGCGCAACCCCTCACGCCGGCTCGCCCGCCCCCACTCGTCGACCAGCGCCAGCTGCCCGTCGACCTCCTCGGCCCAGGCCTGACCGACGCCGGGCGCGGTGTGCGTGGAGTAGCCGACCGACGCGTAATGCGGGTCGCCGAGACCGGTGTCCGGATCGACGACATGATCGCTGGCGTGGTTGGCGATCTGCACGATCCCGTCGCTCGACTGGATCACCCACCCGACCGCATGCAGGGTCCTGACAAGGCTCCCGACGCCGTCGGCACGCTCCGCGGGCTGCGGCTGCTCCGGTTCGGTCCACAGCGGATGATCGGCCGGCGCCGCCAGACCGAGGAAGCCCATCCCCGCGAAGTACGGCGAGCCGGGACCGCTATATCCCTGGCACATCGGCAGGAACTCCGCGGCGCTCCAACCCAGCGAAGGCGGCCCGTCGACGCCGACGCCCCGATCGAGGGTGAAGCGCCGCAACACACCGCTGGCCAAGCGGCGAGTGGCGCCCGCCGCCGCACTCCCCACCCCGGCCAGTCCCGCGGTCCACAACCCGCCGAGCACCGCCTGCCGATACGTCATTGAACGCCCCTGGTGCAACGACGAACCGTCGGCCGCGAACAGCAGCGCGTAGGAGTCGGCGAACTCGCCCAGGCGCCGCAGGTACTGGTCCCGGCGGTCGGCAGGCTGATCAGACATCTGATACCACTGCCACAGGAAGGGATGGATCACCCACGAGTTGTAGTGGTCCACCCGATTCCCGTGCCGGGTCGTCGGGCTGATCGGGCCGTCGTTGTACCAGCCGTCGCCGAGATACCAGGACTCGAACAAGTCCACGTCGGCCTGCGCGTGGCCGCCCGGGACGTCATACCCGGCCCAGACCAGGAACGCCTCGATGACCGCGGTGAACAACAGCCAGTTGTTGTCCGAGCCGTGCTTGACGCAGTGGTGCGTCAGCCACTCGGCCGTCTGGTCGCGCAGCTTGTCCTCCAGCCGGTCCCAGACCTGCGCGCGGCAGATCGCCAGGCCGAAGGCCAGGTTCGCGGCCTCGACGATGGGCTGTGGGGTGCCGTTCCACTGTTGGATCTCGTTCACTCCGATGGCCCGTCCCCAGCGGTCCGGGCCCTCCGGTGTCATGGCGGCGGCGAGCCCGCGGGCGTACCACCCCGCGTGGTCGTGCGGATCGGCCTCCCGGCCGGCCAACAGCGGAGCGGCTATCAGGAAACTGCGAGCGAAGCCCTCGATACCGTCGCTGCGGATCCCGGCCCCCGAGGGCCTTGACGGCGGTGTGATCAGCCCGCCGTCGGGGGAAGCGTGGCGGCGGGCGGTCAGCAGCCAGTGCTCGGCCACCGCCTCCCAGTGCGCCCGCGTCCAGCCGGTGTGAGGGGACTGATCGCGGTCTTCGGAAGGCAGTCGCAGGTCGTTCATGAACTGGGCGTCCTCAAGGCGTGCGGCGCAGCCGCGGGGTGAAGGTGGAGTGGAAGATGGTCGAGGCGGCGCCGACCGCGACGGCCTCGCTGCTGTTCACCGAGCGCTCGACCCGGATCCGCCGCAGCCGGCGCGCGGTCGGGTAGGCGTTGACGGCGTGCTCGATCTCGGTGAGCCAGACGTCGGCGACCTCGCCGGTGAAGAACGGCCCGCCGATCACGACCAGCCCGACGTCCAGCAGGTCGATCACCGACAGCACGCCCCGGCTGACGGCCTTCGCCGCCTGCTGCACGGTCAGCTTCGAGCGCTGCCGGCCCAGCGGCGGCCGCGCCGCCTGGTCCGCGGGCGCGTAGCTGCCCGGGTTGCACTCCGGCAGGATCTCCGGCCGCCCGGACTCGTCGAACCGGCCCAGCGTGACCGCGCACAGCTGGCCGAACTCGCCGGCGTTGGCGGTCAGCCCGCGGTACAGGTCGCCGTTCAGGAAAAGCCCGGTCCCGACCCCGGTCCCCAGATACAGGTAGACGAAGTCGCAGGCCCGGCTGTCGCGACCGATCCAGCGTTCGCCCACCGCCGCTGCCGAGCAGTCCTTCTCGATGACGATCCGGCAGGCGAAGCGGCGCTCCAGCAAGGTCCGCAGCGGGACGTCGCGCAGCACCGACATCAGCGGCGGATCCAGCACTGTCCCCGAAACCGTGTCCACCGGCCCCGGAGTCGCCACGCCGATGCCGAGGAAGCCCTCCTCCCAGCGGCCGTGTCCGGCTTGTTCGAGCACTGTCTCACCCAGATCGGCGATCTGATTCACCACCGCGCCCGGTCGCGGGTCGGAGGTGATCGGCTCGGCCCGGCGGGCCACGACCCGGCCGGAGAGATCGACCAGCACGGCGGTCAGCACGTGCGGGTCGATGTGGATGCCGAGCGCGTGCGCGGCCCCGTCCCGCAACCGGACCGGGCTGCTCGGCTTGCCGACGGCAGAGTGGCGCTGCCGTTCCTCGACGAGCAGCCCGCGCTGGATCAGCGAGCGGGCGATGCGGGACACGGACTGCTGGGTGAGCCGGGTGCGATCGGCTATCTCGCCGCGGGTGATCCGGCCGGCCAGCCGCACCGTCTCGATCACCACGCACTCGTTGAACGAGCCGAGGTCGATCTGGTTCGCGCCGCCGCCGGTCGCCGGGCCCGAGTGGCCGGAGTGCCCGGAGCCGGGCAGCGGGAGCGTGGGCGGGGCGGCGGACGGCGCGGGCAGCGGTTCGCGGATCCAGCGGACCCGCGCCGGTTCCGGGCTGTCGACATAACGCGACAGGACCGAGGCCACGTCGAGCAGAACCCGCGTGGAGGACTCCGGATGCCGGGCCGCGTCCAGGGCCAGCACGGCGCGGGTGAAGGAGAACCCTGTGGTCCGCTCCGGCGGCTGGTGCACTGTGATCCCGAGATGGGAGCAGCGCTCGGCGATCTGTATCTGTAAGGGGATCTGTGTCTGTAGTCCGGCTGAGGTCGGTGCGATGCGCAGGATGACGGCGTGCAGTTCCGGCAGCGGGTGGGTACGGCGCGCGGCTGCCAGGAAGGTGCCGACGGCCTCGGCCTCCGACCCGGGCGTCCCGCACCCGGTGGCCTCGGCCTGCGCGGCCGCCGTCGCCTCGGCCAGCGCGTTGCCGACGGCGGCCAGCGCGTAGGGATCCACGGCCGGTTCGGCGGATGCCGGCGGCACCGAGGCCACCGAGCGGCCGGCCAGCACCAACACCGTGCAGCCGGCGTCCAGGTGCAGCCCGACCGGCCACAGGTCGCTGGGCTCCAGGGCCGGCGTCACCGGGATCTGCGGGACGGTCAGCCGGCTGCCGGTCAGGTTCCAGCGGTGCCGGGTCTCGGCGACGACGGTGTGCGAGCAGCCGAGGCGCCGGGCCACCATCCGCGAGGTGCGGGCGTCCGGGGTGGACGTCAGGATGCTGGCCACGATCTCGCCCTCGTCCACCGCCGAGGGCCGGCCGGTGCGGGCCCGGTCCAGCAGCCCGTCGATCCCTTCCACGGCGTACCGCTTGCGCCAGGTGCTCACGGTCTGCCGCGAGACGCCCAGCCGCCGCGCGATGTCCGCGTTGCGCAGCCCCTCGGCGGCCAGCAGCACGATCGACGCGCGCAACGCCTGCTGACCGTCGCCGTCGGCCCACCGGCGCAGCACCGAGTGCCCGTCGGCACCCGGGGCCGCGCCGACAGAGGGCATCTCAGCCATCCAACGAACCGGGGGTCAGCCGCAGGGTGAGGATCTGGAAGGGGCGCAGCGTCAGGTCCAACGCGCCGTTCTCGATCGCCAACGGGGTGTCCGGCCGCTCCAGCAGGTCGGTCACCGTCGCGGTGCCCACCGGGAACCCGAGGTCGACGCGGGCCGAAGCCCGGCCGCCTCGGGACTCGTAGAGGCGGACCACGACGTCGCCGGACTGGTCGTCGGCGAGCTTGACGGCTTCCACGACCACATCGGAGTTGTCGACCGTGACCAGCGGTCGGGTGCCGCTCCCCGCGGAAGCAGCGCGCAGCGGCAGGTTGAGCGCGTGCGCCTCGGCCAGGGCCGCGCGGGTGTCGGCGCCGGGCACGACCGCGTAGGAGAAGCGGTGCTGCCCGAGGTCGGCGTTCGGATCCGGGGAGTCCGGGCCGCGGAGCAGCGTCAGCCGCACGGTCGTCGTGGTCCCGCCCTCGGGCCGCGTCTGCCGGGTGGCGTCGTAGCCGTAGGTCGAGTCGGTGACCAGCGCCGTGCCCCAGCCGTGCTCACCGACGTGGATCCAGCGGTGCGCGTAGACCTCGAAGCGGGCCGCGTCCCACGAGGTGTTCTCGTGGGTGGGGCGGGTGATGTGGCCGAACTGGATCTCGGCGTTGGTGTTCTCGGCGTGCACGTCCAACTGCCACGCGGACTTCAGCACCGTGTCCCGCTCGCGCCAGTCGATGTCGGTGACGACGTCGAGGCGGTGCGAACCGGCCGCCAGGCGCAGGTCCTGTGTGAGGTGCGACTGGCCGAACGACCGCTCGACGCGGACGGTCGCCACCAGCGGACCCTCATCGACGAGGCTCAGTGTCGCGCCGGCAGTGAGGTCTGTATGGACATTGCGATAGTGGCGCTCCAGGTTCCAGGCGGGCCACAGGTTGGGCTGGTCGCGGTGCAGCTGGAGCAGGTTGCCCGCGCCGCCCGGGGCGATGGCGTCTCGGCCCAGGGCGAGGTCGCGGACGGAACGGAGGAGACCGTCGGAGTCGATGCGGGCCTCGATCAGGCCGTTGGTGAGGAGATATCCGCCATCGACCGCGGTCACGGCGACCGGCGCGAGCTCACCAAGCTCCGGAAGCAGGCCACTGATACCAAGCGCGGGCGCATCGGCGAGCGCCGCGACCCGGCCATCGGCAAGGGATTGCGATGCCACGCCGGCCGCCGGCGCAGAAGCCAGCAGTACAACCTCGCGCCGATCGTGCGCCGCCGCATTGAGGACACCTGTCGTGTCGCTGTCCGCGCTCGCAGCCAGTGCCGCGGCAGCCTCAGCGATCACCGCTTCCAACCGCTCGTGAATCCGGCCGTAAACCGCCTCGGCCTCCCGGTGCACCCAAGCGATCGAGGTCCCGGGGAGAATGTCATGGAACTGATGCAGCAGCACCTGCTGCCACAGATCGTCCAGCTCCTCGTGCGGATAAGCCGTCCCGGCCCGCACCGCGGCGGTGGCCGACCACAGCTCGGCCTCCCGCAGCAGCGCCTCCGAGCGCCGGTTGCCGCGCTTGGTCCGGGCCTGGCTGGTGTACACGCCGCGGTGGTACTCCAGGTACAGCTCGCCGCGCCAGACCGGCAGGTTCGGGTACTCGGCGCGCGCCTCGGCGAAGAACTGCGACGGGTTCTGGACCTCCACCCGGGGCGAGCCTTCCAGGTCGCGCAGGCGGCGGGCCTTCTCCAGCATCTCGCGGGTGGGGCCGCCGCCGCCGTCGCCGTGGCCGAAGGGGGCCAGGGACACCGTGGCGGTGCCCTTGTCGCGGAAGTTGGACTGGGCGTGGGCCAGCTGGCGGCCGGTGAACTCGGCGTTGTAGCTGTCGATCGGCGGGAAGTGGGTCAGGATCCTGGTTCCGTCGATGCCCTCCCACGCGAAGGTGTGGTGCGGCAGTTCGTTGGTCTCGCTCCAGTGCAGCTTCTGCGACAGGAACCATTCGGCGCCGGCCAGTCGGGCCAGCTGGGGGTAGGCGGCCGTGTAGCCGAAGGAGTCCGGGAGCCAGACGCCGTCCTGCTCGATGCCGAACTCCTCCTTGAAGAAGCGGCGGCCGTAGACCAGCTGGCGGGCCAGGGCCTCGCCGCCGGGCATGTTGCCGTCGGCCTCCACCCACATGCCGCCGACCGGGACGAAGGTGCCCTCGCCGACCGCCTTGCGGATCCGCTCGAACAGTTCGGGCCGGGACTTCTTGACCCAGGCGTACTGCTGCGCCGAGGAACAGGCGAAGACCAGCTCCGGATACTCCTCGGCGAGGGAGAGCACGTTGCTGAAGGTGCGGACGCACTTGCGCATCGTCTCGCGCTGCGGCCACAGCCACGCCGAGTCGATGTGCGCGTGGCCGACGCCGGCGATCTTGTGCGCCGAGGCGTGCGCGGGCCGGGACAGGACCTCGGTGAGCTCGGCGCGCGCCGCGCCCGCCGTACCGGCCACGTCGCGCGGGTCGGTGGCGTCCGCGGCCCGGGCCAGCGCGCGCATGATCTCGTGCCGGCGCGGGCCTTCCAGCGGCAGCTCGCGCATCAGCTGGTCCAGCACCTCCACGTCGTGGATCAGGTGCCAGACCTCGTCGTCGCGGACCGCGAGGTCGGCGCAGACCAGCCGGTACAGCGGGTCGTCGCCGGCCGTGGCGCGGTCGCCCAAGTGGGTGTTGCGGCCGTGCGCGCTCTCGATGCCGGGGTTGGCGGCGGCCTCGACCAGGAACTCGACGCCGGCACCGGCCTCAGCCCCGGCGCTGACCAACACGTCGCGGTTCATTGGGTGCAGACCGTGCAGGGCTCGGCCGTCGGGGGTGTGGACCAGGCCCTCGGCCTGGCCGCCGGGTCCGCGGTTCGGGTCGAAGCCGAGGTCGAACACGGCCTCCACGCGCCGCCCGGCCCACTGGGCCGGGACGGTGCCGGTGAACCGGAACCAGGTGGTGGACCAGGGACCGCCCCAGGTCTCGCCGATCGCGAACGGCCGGTATTCGGCCAGCGGTACGGCGAGGGCTTCGGCCACCGGCACGGGTTCGCCGGGGACCTGCCAGGCGCTGACGTTCAGCGCGGTGCGCTCGGGGTGGAGAGCGGGATGGAGGACGTGGCTCAGATACCGCGTGATGCGGTCCTCTACCAGTTTGCGGTCGTCGTGCACGGTGGGGCGGTCCCTTCGAAACGGTGGTGCTTCAGTGCTTCAGTGCTTGAGGTGCTTCAAGTGCCTCTGGTGCCGCGGGTCAGCCGGTGGTGGACAGAGTCACGCTGCTGACATACAGCGGCTTGGTCGGGTCGGTGACGGCCAGCCGGAGGTCGGCCGACAGGTTCTGGAGTTCGGCGAACTGCGCGTCGGTCAGCGTCACGGTCGCGGTCTGCCAGCTCCCGGTCCCGCTGCCGGCCACCGTCGGGCCGCCGAAGTACGGGGCGCCGGGGGAGTCGTACTGCACCTGGAAGCCCTGTCCGGCGACCGACCAGTAGGTGATTTTCGCGGTCACCGTCGAGGCCTTGGCCACCGCGCTGGACGGGTCGAGTTGCAGGTAGATGTTGGCCGGTGTGACCCCGCTCTGCGAGCTGGTCCAGGTTTCGTAAGCGGTCTGGCCGTCCTGGGTCACCTGGGTCAGGTTGCCGTCGGCCCCCTGGCCGGTGGCGCCGACCGACAGGAAGATCAGCCCGCCGCCGCTCTGGCCGGCGGTGCCGGTGATCGACGTCGCGCCGCCGCCGGCGGCCGGGCACGTCGCCGGGACCGGGGTGCCGGCCGGGGCCGCGCCGGGCAGCATCGACCACTGGTCGAGCTGGGCCGACTGCATGGCGACCGGCACGCACACGCTGCCGTCGGAAAGCGCCTTCTGCGCCGGGACCTTTCCGGTGAGCGCGTCCACGATGTGATAGCTGCCCTTGACCAGGTTCAGGCCGTCGGGGTGCAGCGTGACCGAGCCGGTGTACCCGAAGTTCGAGTTCACCTCGCCGAGGGTGATCGCGGCGCTGCGGTGGTCGAAGGCGGTGGCCGGGACCACCTGCAATGCGTGCTGGCTGGTCAGGTCGGCGTAGGCCGGGGCGTATTGGGGGAGCTGGGATCCGTTGCTGAGTACCGTTCCGCCAGCCTTCTGGTAGGCGGCGATGTTGGCGTCCGAGCCGTTCATCGGCAGCACGGCGCGGTAGTGCGACAGGCTGTCGGCGTGGTTCGCGATCTCCTCGCTGGTGACCACGGCGAAGCCGGCCTGGTAGCCGTCCCACAGCGCCGTGATGTTGTTCTCGACGTTGTTCAGGCTGCCGCCGCTGTCGTTGCCGCGGGCCTGCGAGTAGTCGACGTAGACGGCGACCGGCTGCGTCGGGTAGGAGCCGGAGATCTTCTGCAACACCGGCAGCCAGGACGTGTAGATCGGGTAGCCGATGACGTCCTTGTCGGTGCCGTCGTGGATGAAGAAGTCCTCGCCGCCGCCGGTCGGCAGCGTCATCGCGTAGGAGGACAGCCAGTCCGCCGCCTCGGCGGGGATCTGGTCGTCGGTGCCGAACACCGTCCACTCCTGGGCGACCGGGACGTGGTAGGCGCGGCCCAGGCTGCCGAACAGCAGGCTCAGGCCCGCGGAGTTGGCGGCGTCCTCGACGACGGTGGCGTGGTACTTGCGGGCCAGCTCGAAGAAGATGTCGGGCAGGTTGCCCAGCTGCGGGGCGTTGGAGATGTGCCCGCCGAAGTAGTAGAACAGCGGCCCGTCGCTGACCTTGCGGACGGCCGCGGTGAGCCGGTCGTAGGTGTCCTGCACGCTCCATTGCCGGAAGGCCTGGTACACGCTGTCCAGCGGGGCGCCGGGGAGCGCGGCCGGTACCTGGCTGAAGGACGTGTAGGTGGTCTTGTACTTGGTGTTGAAGGCGTTGATGGTCTTGTAGGTGGCCGGCAGCCAGTGGGTCTGGAAGTACGCGATGTCCGCCGGGGCCCAGCCGCCAACGCCGGGGCTGTCCAGCCACTGCGCGTCCAGGTGGCCGTAGTCCATGAACGAGCCGCCGTAGCCGGGGCTGTGCGTGATGTGCGCGACGGTCTGGGTGACGTAGGTGAAGTAGTCGTTCTGCTCGGTCTGGTCCCACCACGCCAGCGCGACACCGGTGGCCCCGGTGCTGGTCACCTCGTGGTCGGTCTCGAAGGTCGCGGGGCTGCCGCGCCAGCCGGACTGCCAGAAGATCGGCACCAGCTTGACGCCGGCGGCCGTGGCGTTGGCCAACTCCTGGTCCAGTTCGGAGAAGTCGAAGGTGCCGCGCGCCGGTTCCAGCTGCGACCACGGCATGTTGAGTTCGGCGCGGTCGATGCCCTTGGCCTTGATGGCCGCGAAGTCCGCCGTCGACCACGGCGTGCCGTTGTTGTCGAACTGGAACTGGCTGGCCCAGTAGTCCGAGCCGCCGCCTTGGCGGGCGTCGGCGGACTGGACGGCCGGGGCCGCGGCGGCGTGTGCTGCCGCCGGGTGTGCTGGTGCGGGGCTGGCGGTCGCGTACTGGGCGAGGACCACACTCGCTGCGAGCCCGCAGATGAGTGGGACCGCCCCGCGTCGAACCGTGCGCAGCATCAGTTCCCCCTTCAGGGGTTCTCGGATGGCCGGTGGGTTGTTTCCTCCAGGACACGCGCCGTCGGCGACGTGAAGGGTATGTAACTCCAAGAGTGTTAGTCAGACAAGCCTTCTCATCCGCTCGGTACCTCGAACCGCTCTGATCTGCGGTTATGACACTTGAAGATCACCGCTTTAACGGTTCAGGTTGTCAGAGAAGTCTTTTGACGCCGCCAAGCCTTGACCGGGCCGCTGATCGGATCCGATACTTCGGGGCACCTCCAGGACTTCGGACACCGCCGTGAAACGCGGTGCCCGGCCGTCGGCTGTGACCTCCCAACTCTTCTCCGAGGAGCCGTCATGGCCAGATCAATCTATTTGCAGTCAAGGCGATCCCGCCGCGCCCTCGCGGTGGTCGCCGCGCTGCCGCTCGCCGCCGGCTTGGCCGCCTGCGGCAGCAGCGGCGGCAGCGGTTCCGGATCGTCGCAGACGCTCACCATCGCGATGTGGACGAACCCGGCCGCCGTCAGCCAGACCGAGAAGGTGAACGCCGAGTTCGAGAAGCAGCACCCGGGCGTCAAGGTCAAGATGCAGACCGCGCCGACCGCCGGAAACGCGTGGCCGACGCTGTGGCAGAGCCTGGTGTCCGCCAAGAGCGTGGACGTGCTGGCCCAGTTCCCGCCGACCCCGGCCTCCTATCCGCCGGCCTCGACCGGCATCATCCCGCAGGGGACTCCGGCGCTGATCCAGTCCGGGCAGTTCGTCGACCTGTCGAACCAGCCGTTCATGAAGCGGTTCGACCCGGCCGCGCAGAAGTACGCCATGGGCTACAACAACGGCATCTACGGCGTGATGACGGCCGAATACGTGAATAACTCGGGCATGTTCTACAAGAAGGACCTGCTGGCCAAGTACGGCCTGTCCGTCCCGACCACGTACGGCCAGTTCATCAGCGAGATGGACACCCTGAAGGCGAAGGGGGTCACGCCGCTGTACGTGGCCGGCAAGGACGGCTACCAGAGCATTCCGTGGTTCGGCATCATCAACCAGCTGCTGATGCAGGACAAGCCGAGCACCGACGCCCCGGCGTTGTGGAACAAGCGCGCGCAGGACTTCTGGAGCGGCGCTCAGAGCTGGACCGACCCGGTGTACGCCGACGCCGCCCAGCGCTACGAGAAGATCCTGACCTACATGGAGCCGAACGCCGCGGGTGTGCCCGCGCAGTCGGCGCCGGGCGTCTGGGCCGCCAAGGCCAACGACTTCCCGTTCTTCTTCGACGGCTCCTATGACGGCAACACCATCGCCCAGGACAACCCGGGCCTGAACTTCGGCTTCATGGCGATGCCGGGCGCCGACACCGCGAGCTGGAACCGTGCCGCTCTGGCGCCGGACCTGTCCTGGGTCGTCCCGACGTGGTCCAAGCACCAGCAGCTGGCGATGGAATGGCTTGATCTGTTCACCCAGCCGGACAACTACACCGCCTGGCTGAAGGCCACCGGATCGATCTCCACCGAACCGTCGGTGCCGACTCCCACGCTGTCCTGGACGGACTGGCTGGCCGCGCACGCTTCGCAGGGCTACCCGAACGTCCAGCCGCCCTGGACGTCCACCAAGTTCCCCAAGGTCGCCGGGGACATCGACCGCACCAAGATGCAGCCGTTCGGTTCCCAGAGCCCGGCCTCCGCGCTCAAGGAAGCGGCAGACGCTTACAAGTCGGCAGCGGGGCACTGACCTGTGAGCACCATCCCCTTTGGCACAAGGCGGACACGGCGGTGGCTGCCCTGGGCGTCCATCGCCGTGCCCACGATCGGTTGGCTGATCTTCGGCCTGTTCCCGTCGGTCTCGACCGTGTTCTTCTCGTTCACCGAGTACTCGGGCTTCCCCGGTACCCCGCTGCACTTCTGCGGGATGTGCAACTACAGCAACGCCTTCAACAGCTCGTGGTCGGACTTCTCCAGCTCCGTGGAGGTGACGCTGAAGTACGTGGCCGGCGTCACCGTCCTGCAGATCGCGATCGGCCTCGGCCTGGCGCTGCTGTTGCGGCACCGGCGCAAGGGATTCGGGCTCTACCGCGCCCTGATCTTCATGCCGCAGGTGTTCTCGGTGACCATCGTCGGCGTGCTGTTCTCGCTGGTCTTCGACCCGCAGAACGGGCCGGCCGAGCCGATCTACCACGGGCTGACCGGCGGGACCAGCGCCTTCCTGGGCGACCAGAACTGGGCCCTGGCGCTGGTCGTCCTGATCAACGTCTGGATGTTCAGCGGCTACACCATGCTGGTCTACATAGCCGCGCTGCGCCGGATCCCGCCGGAGCTGTACGAGGCCGCCTCGCTGGACGGCGCCGGCCGGTTCCGGACCTTCCGGCACATCACCTGGCCGCTGCTGGCGAACGCCACCACGGTCAACGTCTTCCTGACGGCGATGGGCTGCGTCGGTGAGTACGCGCTCATCAGGGTCCTAACGGATGGCAACTACGGCACCAAGACGCTCGGCATGTACATGTTCGACACGGCCTTCGGCGTGAACCCCTCGCTGGGCTACGGCTCGATGCTGGCCGTCTGGCAGTTCATCATCACGCTGGTGATCGGCAGTGTCCTGCTGTTCTTCCTGCGCCGGCGGGAGGTGACGTTGTGAGTCTGCGGCTGAAGGAGATCGCCCGCACCGGCGGGCTACAGCTGGTCTGCATCGTCATCTCAGTGGGCTTCTTCGCGCTCCCACTGATCTACCTGGCGCTCCAGGCGTTCAAGACGAACAACGAGTTCCTGAACAACCCGACCGGGCTGCCGCATCCGTGGACGTTCTCCAACTTCAGCGACGCCTGGAGCGAGGGCGACTTCTCCAACGAGATGGTCAACAGCCTGCTGTACGCCATCGTCCCCGACGTCGTCACCCTGATCCTCGGCGTGTTCCTGGCGTTCCCGATCTCCCGTGGCTGGTTCAAGCACTCCAACGTGCTGTACGGGTTCTTCGTGTTCTCCGGGTTCCTGCCCGCCGGGCTGATCCCGCTGTTCATCGAGGCGCAGAAGATCGGTACCTACAACAGCCGGATCGGCTACCTGATCATGACCTCGCTGACCGGCGCCGGATTCTTCTTCTTCGTCGGCTACATCAAGACCATCCCGCGCGAGATGGACGAGGCGGCGGCGCTGGACGGCTGCGGATACATCCGCTACATCTTCACGATGATCGTCCCGCAGATGAAGCCGGCGCTGGCCACCTTCGGCATCTTCGGCTTCGTCGCCGGATGGAACAACCTGATCCTGCCCCTTGTCATGCTCAACGACCAGAGCCTGTGGCCGGTCACCCGCGGTCTGTTCTCGTTCTTCGGTCAGTATTCCTCGCAGTGGCCGCTGGTCGCGGCCGCGACGATCATCGTGGCTCTGCCCATCTTGGTGGTCTTCGCGATCCTGCAACGGAACCTGGTCGAAGGCGTGGCGGGCGGCGCGGCGGCCGGCAGCGGGGGCGTAGCAGTGGCACAACCTGTGGAGAACAACGAATGACAGTACAGACACATCAGGGTTCGACGACCAAGCACGCTCTGGTCGTGCGCGGCGGCTGGGACGGTCACGTCCCGGTCCCCGCGAGCGACCGGTACGCCGCCGCTCTCAAGGAGGACGGCTACGACGTCACGGTCTGCGACACCCTGGACAGCTACCTCGACGCCGACCTGCTGGCCGGCACCGACCTCGTCGTCCAGTGCTGGACGATGGGCCAGATCACCGGCGACCAGGTCACCGGCCTGGTCGCGGCGGTGCGCGCCGGAACCGGCTTCGCCGGCTGGCACGGCGGCGTCGTCGACGCCTTCCGCACCGAGACCCGCTACCAGCTGATGACCGGCGGCCAGTTCGTCCACCACCCGCGCGAGTTCACCACCTACCAGGTGCGCCCGGCGGCCGGACGCGCCGACCACCCGGTCCTGGCCGGGATCGAGCCGTTCACCGTCACCACCGAGCAGTACTACCTGCACATGGACCCGGCGGTCGACGTCCTCGCGGTCACCGACTACGCCGAGGACCCGGAGAATCCGGAACTGGCCGGCGCCGTCATGCCGGTCACCTGGACCCGGCAGTGGGGAGCCGGCCGGGTCTTCGTCACCGCGGTCGGGCACCGGATGGCCGACCTGGAAGTACCCGAGGTGGACACGATGATCAGGAGGGGCCTGACATGGGCGACCCGGTGACCGGCGGCTCCGAGCCCGGCCAGGACCGCCCGGTCCTGCGCGTCGGCGTGGTGGGCGCGGGAAACATCAGCGGGCAGTACTTCCAGGCCGTTCCGCGGCTGAGGAACCTGCGGATCACCGCGATCGCCGATCTGGACGCCGACCGCGCCGCGGCCGCGGCGGCCGACGTCCCCGGCGCGCGCATCGCCAAACCGGAGGAGCTGTACACGGCCGACGATGTCGACCTCGTCCTGAACCTCACCATCCCGGCCGTGCACGCCGAGGTCGCGCACGCCGCGATCGCCGCCGGCAAGCACGTCTACGGCGAGAAGCCGCTGGCGGCCACCACCGCCGAGGCGCGGGCGGTGTTGGCGGCGGCCGAGAACGCGGGCGTGCGCGTGGGCTGCGCCCCCGACACCGTGCTCGGCACCGGGATCCAGACGGCGCGCGCCGCGCTGGACGCCGGCGACATCGGGGTGCCGGTGGCCGCGACCGCGTTCATGGTCACCCCCGGCCACGAACGCTGGCACCCGGCGCCGGAGTTCTACTACCGCCCCGGCGGCGGCCCGCTGCTGGACATGGGGCCGTACTACCTCACGGCCCTGGTCACGTTGCTCGGCCCGGTGAAGCGCGTGGTGGGGATGAGCTCCACCGCCCAGCAGACCCGGACCATCGGCAGCGGACCGCGGGCCGGGACCGTGTTCCCGGTGGAGGTGGAGACGCACGTCACCGGGGTGCTGGAGCACGCGAACGGTGCGCTGTCCACGCTGGTGATGAGCTTCGAGGTGTGGGCCGGCGACCTGCCGCGGATCGAGGTGTACGGGTCCCGGGGCTCGCTGGGGGTGCCGGATCCCAACGGCTTCGACGGCGAGGTGCGGATCTTCCGCGCCGAGGCGAAGGAGTGGGAGCCGGTTCCCGAACTCGGCGGGTATCGGAACGCCTCGCGTGGGTATGGGGTCTCGGACCTGGCCCGGGCGTCCGCCGAGGGGCGGCCGCATCGGGCCGACGGCGAGCTCGCGTTCCATGTGCTGGACGTCATGGAATCGCTGCTCGCCGCCGCGAAGAGCGGGGAGTCGGTGACCGTCGGCAGTACGTGTGAACGGCCTGAGGCGGTGCCCGCGGCCGCTAGACCTGAGGAGCAGTAGCCAGATCGCCGCTTGTCGGCACCCTGCCTTCCCACATCTGTGGTCGATGGCAGGGTGCCGTGCGGCGAGTCTCTTTCGTTGTCGGCACTTCCCCTGGAGCCAGAACCTTGACCGCCCGAATGACCGCACTGTTCGCGATGACCCCCGAGAACCTGCCCCGGCTGTTCCCGCACCGGGTCACTGACCGGCTGCGCGAGCTGGTCGACATCGACGCCTGTCTGGTCGTCGACGACTTCCGGCAGCCGGACGCGGCGCGGGCGCTGGCCGGGACCGAGGTGCTGATCACCAGTTGGGGCAGTCCGCCGATCGACCAGATGGTGCTGGACGCCGCGCCGCGGTTGCGGGCCGTCCTGCACGCGGCCGGGACTGTGCGCGGGTACGTGACCGAGGCGGTCTGGGAGCGTGGGCTTCTGGTGTCTTCGATGGCCCAGGCCAACGCGATTCCCGTCGCCGAGTACACGCTGGCCGCGATTCTGTTGGCCGGGAAGAACGCATTTGTGTTGCGGGATGCGTTCACCGGCCTGCGTGGCGCCCCCGATCCCGAGCGGGATCGGCGGCGCGAGAAGTTGGGGAACCATCATCGGCGGGTCGGCGTCATCGGCGCCTCGCGGGTGGGGCGGCGGTTGCTGGAACTGTTGCGGCCGCTGGATTTCGAGGTCTTTCTGAGCGATCCCTATGTCGGGCCCAGTGAGGCCACGGAGCTCGGCGCCGTCCTGCTGTCGTTGGACGATCTGCTGCGCAGCAGCGACATCGTGACGCTGCATGCTCCGGATCTGCCGCAGACGCGCGGGATGCTGGACCGGCGCCGGCTGGCGCTGATCCCGGACGGGGCCACGCTGATCAACACCTCGCGCGGGGCGCTGATCGAGGCCGACGCGCTGACCGAGGAGCTGGTGTCGGGGCGGATCAGCGCGGTGCTCGACGTCACCGATCCCGAGCCGCTGCCTGCGGATTCGCCCCTGTACCGACTTCCGAACGTCTTCCTCACGCCGCACATCGCCGGCTCCATCGGGAACGAGCTGTCGCGGATCGGCGAGGCGATCGTGGACGAGGTCGAGCGCCTGGTGAGCGGGCAGCCGCTGCGACACCAGGTGCTCTTGTCGGATTTGGACCGCGTCGCCTGAGGCCGGCGGGCTTGGGCTGTTCTGATTCTTTGTCGCCCCAGCCTCAGTCGTCCTCCAGGGTGACGATCATCTTCCCGGTGTTGCCGCCTTCGAGCATGGACAGGAAGGCGTCGACCGTGTGGGCGAAGCCGTGCACGACCGTCTCGTCGACCGGCACCGCGCCGGAGACGATGTGCGGGATGAGGAAGTCCTCGAACTCCTCGCGCGCGTCGAGGTGGTCACGGACCAGGAAACCCTCCAGCCGCAACGCGTTGCCGACGATGTCGTAGAGGTTGGCCGGCGCGGCCGGCGGGTTGTCGAGGTCGTTGTACTGCGCGACCGCGCCGCACCAGGCGATGCGCCCGTGGTGTCGCAGGACGCTGATGGCGGCTTCCAGGTGCGTGCCGCCGACGTTGTCGAAGTACACGTCGATGCCGTCCGGCGCGGCCGCACTGAGCTGGTCCGCCAGCGGCGTCGCGGCGCGGTAGTCGATCGCGGCGTCGAACCCGACGTGCTCGACCAGGTGCTTCGCCTTGGCCGCGGAACCGGTGCTCCCGATGAGGCGCCGCGCACCCATCACCCGCGCGATGCGCGCGGCCGCGGTCCCCACCCCGCCGGCCGCCGCCGAGATGAACAGATCCTCGCCGGGCTGGAGCTTCGCGATGCGCTTGAGCCCGACGTACGCGGTCAGGCCGGTCCCGCCCAGGATGCCGAGGTACGCGGTGAGCGGGACGCCCTCGGTGGTCGGCAGCACCCGGACATCGGCCTTGGTGACCACCGCGTGGGTGGCCCAACTGTGGCGGTGGAAGACGATGGCGCCCTCCGGGATCGAGGGCTCCCGCGAGGCGAGGACCCGGCCCAGCGCGCGCCCTTCGAGCCCGAAGCCCTTGTCCCACTCGCGCCAGTGCATCGCCTCGCGCATGTAGGGATCGACGGACAGCGCGAGGTTGTGCACGAGGATCTCGCCCGGCCCGAGCTCGGGGATCGGACCGGAGACGAAGCGGAAGTCGGCCGGGGTGGGGC
>NZ_JAAFZA010000193.1 GCF_015356865.1 Catenulispora pinisilvae | reverse complement strand
CCGACCGGAGTGTGGCACCGTAGGTGCTTTTCCACAGGGTGGTCTTGTCCCGGATTCCTCGTCGCGATCGGCGTGGCTTGCCAAATCAGGCCGGACTGGCGGTGTCAAGCCGAACGCGACAGCACCACAGCAACAGCGATCCGGCTTGATACCGCCAGGCCGGTCTGATTCCCTCCGGGCGCCGATTGCGATGAGGGATCCGGGACTACGCAACCAACACTCGGACCGCAGCCCACGCGGGGTGTTGGATACCTCCGAGCGGGAGGCCCCCGCCGGAGGCGCCTGCCCTTGACTTTGACTTCAGGCACCCACCACACACGACGATCGCCGCCAACGCGAACGCATGCGCAGTGACTCGGACCCGCGCGAAACCACCACCACAACCGGCACCCGCCAACGCAACGACAGCGACATAAGCGAACTGCGACTCGATCCGTGATTAGTCAATACCAGGTAGTTCCGTAAAATGCCTTTAAACCAGAGCAGCAGCCGCAGCGACAGCGGTAGCGGCACGAACGAAAGCCGCGACCGCCGTCGAGTGGGAGTCCTGAGGCCACGCCACCGCCAAAGTGGCCGGGGGCAGGTCGTTGACCGGCAGGTAGACGATGTCAGGGCGCGGGTACCGGTGGGTGAGGGACGCCGGGAAGTAGCAGACGATGGTGCCCAGCTCGATGAGGCGGAAGATCTCGGGCAGGTCGGAGGCTGCCGAGGCGCCCGAGGCACCCAAGCTGCCCAAGGTGCCCGAGACACCCATAGCGCCCGATGTGCCCAAGCCGCCAGCGGCACTCCAGTACCCGGAAGCAGTCCGTTGCCAGCGCTCCCCCGGGACGAAGCCGCACTCCTCGCCCGAAAGTGGGCCCTGATCCGCCAGCTTGCCGTCGGGCATCGTGCGGCCGCCGAGGTCGGCGAGGCAGACCTCCGAGTAGGTCGCCAGCGGGTCGTCGGCCGCGACGGCCAGCAGGAACGGCTCCGTCAGCAGCGGCTCGGAGTCGAGTCCCCGTGCGTCGGCCGCGTCCAGCAGCAGCAGTCCGACGTCGGCGCGCCCGTCCCGCAGCGTCGTGGCCTGCTCGCCGTAGCGCCCCAGCACCAGTGTCGCCGGGTGCCCGGTCTCCTGCGCCGCGTACTCCTCCAGGATCCGTGGCAGCAGCCCGCCGTCGACGTCCGCCTTCAGCGCCACCCGCAGTTGCGGTCGTGCCTCCCCCGCGTGCTGGGCACGCCGGCCCGCCGCGGTGACCGCGTCCAGGGCGATCCGCGCGTCGCGTAGCAGGGTCTGGCCGGAGGCCGTAAGCTCCACTCGGCGCGTCGTCCGCTCCAGCAAGACCACTCCGAGCTGGCGCTCCAGTTCGCGGATCGCCCGCGATAGTGGCGGCTGCGCCATGCCCAGCCGCTCGGCGGCGCGGCCGAAGTTCAGCTCCTCGGCCACCGCGACGAAGTACCGGAGCTGCCGGGTCTCGAGGTCATTCATACCTTCAGAGTATCAAAGGCGACCGGATCGGTCCTTCAGCTCCGGCCGAGTACCGGCTTGACTCGGTGGTGGGACCCGCCGGCCAACAGGGGGGTCAAAGGACAGGAGACGCCGTCATGCGCGCCATCGCAGTACCCGAAATCGGCGGGACACCCGCACTCGTGGACCTCCCGGTGCCGAGCCCCGGCCCCGGCGAGGTGCTGGTGCGGCTGGCCACGGCCTCGCTGAACCCGATCGACAGCGACATCGCCGAGGGCCGGATGCACCAGCTGCCGTCGGCCTCACCGCTCATCCTGGGCACGGACGGCGCCGGCCGCGTCACCGAGGTCGGCGAATCAGTGACCGGATTCGCCGTGGGCGACCTCGTCCACGGCCAGTTCCTGGACGTCCCGGTGGGCCGCGGCACCTACGCCGAGTACGCCGTCATCGCCGAAGTCCCCAGCCACGGCGCGCTCCAGCACACCCCCGACGGCGTGAGCGCCGACGTCGCCGCCGCCCTGCCCACCGCCGGCATGACCGGGCTCGGCATCGTCGAGGCCCTGGACCTGGGCCCCGGCGATACGATCCTGATCACCGGCGCCACCGGCGGCGTGGGCGTCTTCGCGGTCCAGTTCGCCGCGGCGCGCGGGGCCGAGGTCATCGCCACCGCGCGGCCGGATGCCCAGGCCCGGATCCGCGACCTCGGGGCGTCGCAGACCATTGACTACACCCGAGACGACGTGGCCGAAGCGGTGCGCAAGTCCCACCCCGACGGCATCCACGCCTTCCTCGACCTGACCCGCGACGCACCCCGCTTCAGCGAGTACGCCGCGCTGGTCCGGGACGGCGGCGCGGCGGCGTCCGCGACCTTCACCGCCCCGCCGGAGCTGCTCGCCTCGGAGCGGATCACCGTGACCAACTTCATGATGGATGACAAGCCCGGCCTGCTCGCCCGCATCACTGAGGAAGTGCGCTCCGGCCGGATCACCGTCCCGATCGGCCGGACCATCACCCTGGATCAGGTCCCTGAATCCCTCGGGCAGAACACGGGCGGTGGCGCGCGAGGTAAGACCGTCGTGCGAATCTGAACGACGCCGACGACTACCTCGGCAGCGGCATCGCCATGAACACCCCGTCGGGATCGTAGTGCGCCTTGACGGCCAGCAGCCGCTCGGTGTTGCTCCCGAAGGCGTCGGCGGCCCGCGGGTCGTCGCGCGCCATGAGGTTCGGCCAGCCGCCGGGCAGGGCGTAGGCGTCTAGGCGGCGCTCGGTGTCGCGGACCCAGCCCGTCTCCGCCGCGCCATCGCCATCAGTCCACGACCCCAGGATCTCCACCACCAGGTGTTCGTCACGGTACTGATACGCCGTCGCGTCCGCGGCCACCCGGGTCGCCGCGCCGTGTGCATGGTGCACGTTCAGCGCACAGGTGGTGGGCATCACGTCCCCCGCACGCACGAACTCATCGATGGCCGCGTCGGTGAGCCCCGGCAGCAGCCGACTACTCAGGTAGTAGTTGCGGCCTCGGGGGAACAGCTCGTCCATCGCGTGGACGGCGTCGGCCAGCGCGCGCCGGCCGACGTCTTCCAGCACCGGCGCTCCCAGCGCCCGCACCCGGCCGATCTGCTCGTCCGCGCGGGCCGGGTCCCCGGCCCAGGTCGGGCTGGTGAACAGCACCAGCCCGGCCGGGGTGTGCAGGGCGCCGAACATCACGTCCAGCGCGTCGTCCGCGGCAGCCGCACCGTCCGCGCCCGCCACGCCAGCCATCAAATTCCGCCAACCGCGCAGCACCGAACCGGCCTGATCCCAGCTGAAGGCGATCAGGCCCGTAGTGACCTCGGCGTGCGGATGCAGCCGGGTACGGAGTTCGGTCACGACCCCGAAGTTGCCGCCACCGCCGCGCAGCGCCCAGAACAGGTCGGGCTCATGCTCCGGATCGGCCGTCACGACCCGGCCGTCGGCCAGCACGACCTCGGCCGACAGCAGGTTGTCGACGCCGAGGCCGAGCAGTCCGATCAGGGTGCCGTACCCGCCGCCGAGGGTCAGCCCGGCGAAGCCGACCGAGCTCACGGTGCCCACCGCCGCGGCGTGGCCGTGCGGCCGCACCGCGTCCAGGACGTCGCTGACGGTCGCGCCGCCGCCCACCCGCGCCTCGGTGCCCCCGATGGCGCCCTCAACGGCGGCTTGGACGGTGACCTGGCGCATGGCGCTCAGATCCACCAGCAGGCCCCCGTCCCGGATGGCGCCGCCGCCCCAGTCATGGCCGCCGCCCAGCACCGACAGCGGCAGGCCCGCGGACTGGGCCGCGAGCACCGCCGTCCGGACATCGTCGGTCGTGTGGCACCGCGCGATCACGGCAGGACGCTGGCGCACCTGCCCGTTCCACAGTTTCACCGCCTCGGCCGTCGCCTCTCCGGCGACCACCCTGTCGGCAGGCAGTTGCTTGTGCAGCAGTCCGACAGCGATTTCGACTCCGTCGTCCACAGGGGAAGTCATTGCTTGGGGCTCCTTGGCCTAGGCCTAGCGGTGCGCTCAATCCCCCATCCTCACCGACGCCCGGCCGCCGCGCACGGCGCTTGAGACTTCGGCCTCCCATTCGATCCGGTACCGCTGCTCCCAGCCCATCACCTTGTCGAAGTTCATCATCCGGAACAGCACCGGCATGGTCAGGTGCATCACCTTGCGCCCGACCGGCCCCGGCGTCTTCGTCCGGTTCAACCGGGCACCGCGCCGCGTGATCCGCTCGACCCGCTCGCGACGCAGCGCCTCATACGCGGCGAACGCCTCCGCCGGCTCCGGGACGTCGCGCAGGCAGCGAGCCAGTTGCAGCGCGCTCTCGATGGCCAGGGACGCGCCTTGCCCGGTGCTGTTCGAGGGTGCGTGGACCGCGTCGCCGACCAGGACCATGCGGGCGCTGTGCCAGTGCGGGACCGGCGGCATGATGTGGATGGCGCCGGTGATGTCGAGGGTTTCGGCCGTGGTGCGTTCGGCGAACAGGCCGCCGGGATGGTCGTCGCGGTAGGTGTCGCGCAGCTGGCGCAGCCACTGTTCGGCCGGGACGGCGCGCGCCTGGGTCAGCGACATGTACGTCTTCGACGGCAGGTTGGCCCCCCACGTCAGCCGGCCGTCGGCGAGTCTCCCGTACAGGTAGTAGGCACGCTTGCCGAACGCGAACACCATCAGGCCGGGTTCGCAGTCGAGATCGGCGGCCGGGTCCACCTCGCCCTGGAAGCTGAGCAGCCCGGTGTAGTCGGCGCTCGGCGCGTTCGGGTCTATCAGGGTTCGAACGGTGGAGCGCACTCCGTCCGCGCCGATCAGCACGTCGGCGGTGGCGCCGGTGCCGTCGGCGAACCGCGCCTGGACGCCGTCAGCCCGCTCGGTGGCCCCGGTCAGGCGTTTGCCGTATTCGAAGCGCACCCCGGCCGCGATCGCGCGGTCGCGCAGCACCCGGTGCAGGTCGCCGCGGCCGACCAGGCGCAGCGGTTCGACGTCGGCCAGGCCCGGGAGGTCCACGGGCTTGCCGTCGATGTTCATCCGGGTGTGGTCGATCGCGGTGGACAGCGCCCGGAGCGGGTCGGCGGCGCTGATGAGATCGAGCGCGGCCATGCCGTTCGGGGCCAGGGCGATCGAGCCGCCGATCCCCTCGCCGAGTTCCGGGTAGGCCTCGTAGACGGTGGCCTGGATGCCTGCCAGGTGCAGTGCCGTGGCCGCGACGGGGCCGGCCACGCCGCCGCCGATGACGATGGCGGTGCGGACGCCGGAGGCGCGCGCCGCGGTGGGGGTCTTCGGGGTGCTCAGGGTGCTCGGCGTGTTCGGTGCTGTGGACATGGGTTTCCCTCCAGTGCATGATGATCAGCCGCGTCGCGCGGCTCCGACATCACGCCCGGGAGGCCCCGTTATCCTGGGGTTGGCACCTCGTGGCCGGGGTTCGCCCGTGCGGACGTCGGTACGAGAGCAGGTCCCGGCGGCGGTGTTGGCGCACCGCTGCCGGGGCGTTTTCGCTAGTCCGGTCCGGGGCTCCTTTCCAGCGGTTCGACGATGTCCGCGGGTAGTTCGGCGCCGTCGTGGAACGCCTGCCAGGCGGCCAGGTCCGGGAACGTGCCGGCGGTCAGTTCGGCCAGCAACCCCCGCACCCAGGCCGCCTCGGCCACGATCATCGCCAGCGCGTACTCGTCCTCGATGAGGAACAGCCTCGGGACTTCCGTCAGATGTTCAGCGTGTGCTGCTTCACGGGCGCTGATCCGCTCCTCCAGCGCCGCGAGCCGGGTTTGCAGCAGCGCGATCACCTCGGCCGGCGGTAGGACCAGCTGCACGGACAGGCCGGCGGTGAACCGGGTGTGTTCCGGTTCGGGCGTGGCGATCAGCTCGCGGGTCCAGTCTTCGAGTTCCCGGCGTCCGGCGTCGGTGATCTGGTAGACGGTCCGTTCCGGCCGTGCGCCCTGTCGGGTGGTACCGATGATCTGGAGGAACCCGTGCTTGGCGAGGTTCTGGACGACCGTGTAGAGCGAACCCCACTTCACGTCCATCTGCTGGTCCTTGCCGCGCGCCCGGATCTGCGAGGCGATCTCGTAGCGGTGCATGGGCCGTTGAACGACGGTGGCCAGCACGGCGAGCGCTAGCAGGTTGTCGACCTTGCGTTTGGTGGCCACGGCGCTCCCTCCTCGGCATATACTCGCCTGCAAATACTCGTCTACAAATATACGTCGGCGAGTGATTGCGGGCAATCGGGCGGCCGGACCGCAGACCGGTGGACCGGCAGCCCGGCGGACCGGCCGTGTGCGTCCGACTAGCCGGTCCGCGCCGGGGCCGCCAAGCTGTAATCAGTCGTCGAGCACGAGCGTCAGGAGAAACAGCGTGCGCCGATCCGTGTACACCGAGGACCACGAGGCGTTCCGCCAGATGATCCGGGACTTCATCGCCGAGGAGGTCGTCCCGGTCTATCCCGAGTGGGAGAAGCAGGGCCACGCCCCGCGCGATTTCTACTACAAGCTCGGCGAGCTCGGCCTGTTCGGCATCGAGGTGCCGGAGGAGTACGGCGGCGCCGGGGAGGCCAACGGCTTCAAGTACCAGGCCGTCACCACCGAGGAGCTGATGCGCGCCGGGGTGAGCTTCGGCGGGTCGTCGGTGCACACCGGGCTGGTGCTGCCGTATCTGCTGGAGTTCGCGAACGAGGAGCAGAAGCGGCGCTGGCTGCCGGACTTCGTCTCCGGGGCGATGATGACGGCGATCGCGATGACCGAGCCGGGTACCGGTAGCGACCTGGCCGGCATCAAGACCACCGCGAAGCTTTCGGAGGACGGCACGCACTACGTCCTCAACGGCGCCAAGACCTTCATCACCGGCGGCTTCCTGGCCGACCGGGTCTTGGTGGTCGCGCGCACCTCCCCGCACGACCCCGAGAACCGCCGCGCGGGCCTGTCGATCCTTTGTGTGGACACCGAATCCGAGGGCTACGCGGTCGGCCGCAAGCTGGAGAAGATCGGCCTGCGCACCTCCGACACCGCCGAGTTGTCCTTCACCGACGTGAAGGTGCCGGTGCAGGATCTGCTCGGGGAGGAGGGCAAGGCGTTCTCCTACCTCACGCACAACCTGGTCCCCGAACGCCTCGGCATCGCGGTGTCCGCGGTCGCCGCCGCCGACGCCGCGATCCAGTTCGCGATCGCCTATACGAAGCAGCGCGATGTGTTCGGCACGCCGGTGGCGTCGTTTCAGAACACGAAGTTCGTGCTCGCCGAATGCTCCGCCGAGGTGACGGCCGGGCAGGCGATGATCGACCGGGCCATGGACCTGTATGAGGCCGGGGAGCTGACGGTCGCCGACGCCGCCGCCGTGAAGCTGTTCACTACGGAGATGGCCAGCAAGGTCATCGACAAGTGTCTTCAGCTGCACGGCGGTTACGGCTACATGCTCGAGTTCCCCATCGCGAAGCTCTATACGGACAACCGCGTGTACCGGATCTACGGCGGGACCAGCGAGGTCATGAAGTCGGTCGTGGCGAAGTCCCTGGGGCTGTAGGGCTGTAGGGCCGTAGAGCTGACGGGCTGAAGGGCCGTAGGGCTGTAGTCTTGATCATCGCCGAGGAAGGCAGGCGATGGAGACCACGAGAACGCGCTCCGGCGGACCGCTCGCAGCAGTAGTGACGCTGGCGCTGTTCGCTGTGCTCGCTGTGTTCGGACTGGCCGGCTGCGCCAGCCAGTCCGCTCCCACCAACTCGCCATCCCCCCACGGCACCGCGCTGGTCTACCGGGGCCCGGCCGCCTGCGACGGCTGCGCCGAAGCCGCCGCCGCGCTCCTGACCAGGAACGGCTTCACGACGCACTACGTCGGAAAGGGTCAGGAGTACGCCTTCTCGGCGGCGGCCCTCAGCTCCGCCGCCGTCTACGTGCAGCCCGGCGGCTCTGACGACATGAGCGTCGACCAGGGGTGGCAGATCATGCGGCAGGACAATCCCGGCGTCGAGGAGACGATCCAGAACTACGTCAACGGCGGCGGCCGCTTTCTGGGGCTCTGCATGGGCGGTTACCTGGCTGGCAACCCCGGCTTCGACTTGCTGGGCTCCGGCGACTCCGAGCAGTACATCGCCACGCCCGGCGCGGCGGTCACCACCACCGACAACACCCTGATCACCGTGACGTGGCGCGAGCAGCAGCACCAGATGTACTTCCAGGACGGCCCGGCCTTCGTCCTCGACGACCAGCCCGCCGAAGTGCTGGCCCGCTACCCGAACGGCCCGGTCGCCGCCGCCGTCCTGCCGCTGGGCGCGGGCCGTGTCGCGGTCGTCGGCCCGCACCCCGAGGCCACCTCGGACTGGTACGCGGACTACGGCCTCGCGGATCACTCCGCCGAGGGCGCGGCGCTCGGCGACGACTTGCTGGCCACGTTGCTGAAGAAGTAGCCAGTCGGCGAGTAGCCAGTCAGCCGTCAGGCGTGTCCGCGTCGCGCGCGCCGGTCCGTCGTCACCAGACCAGATTCAGCTGTTGCAGCGACCCGTCGCGCGGCACCGCGCTGCGGCCCATCGCCCCCGCCTCCTGAGGCGCCAGCCGCAGGTTCGGCAGCCGTTCGGTCAGGACCCGCAGCGTGGCCTGGGCCTCCTCGCGGAAGAGTTGCGCTCCGACGCAGGCGTGCGGGCCGTGGCCGAAGGACACGTGCCTGGTCGTGGCCTCGTTCGGCGGCCGGGTGATGTCGAAGGTGTCGGGCCGGTCGTGGGCGTCGGGGTCTCGGTTGGCGGAGGCGAGGGCGACCAGAAGGGTGGCGCCGGCCGGGATCTCGACGCCGGCCACCGTCACCGGGGCGGTGGTGAGGCGGCGGACGCTCTGCATGGAGGTGTCGTAGCGGATGGCCTCCTCGACGGCCGCCGGGATCAGCTCGGGCTTCGCGCACAGCAGCTCCCACTGCTCGCGGTGTCGCAGCAGGTTGAGAACCATCGTGCCGAGCAGCGGGGTGGCGGTGATGAAGCCGGCGATGAACAGGTTCAGGACGTTGGAGCCGATCTCGTGACGCTGTTCGAGGGTGAGCTCGCCGCCGTCCGGCGCGAGGGCGGCGACCAGCGCGCCGCACAGGTCCTCGCGCGGTTCGCCGTGGCGGGCCCGGACGTATCCGTCGAGCATCGCGCGCATCTCAGCGAACTTACGTGCCGCCTGGGCCTTGTGCTCGTCGCCGACCGGGAAGAAGTACATGATCAGCGCCTGCGTGGTGCCGTCGACCGCCTTCGCGACGTCCGCCGGCTCCAGGCCGATCAGCCGGCCGATGGTCTCGCCGGCCAGGATGGACGTGTACTGGCCGACGAACTCGACCCGGCCGGCGCCGTGTTGAGTGAATCCGTCGACCAGCTCCGCTGCCCGCTCCCCGATCCACGGCACCAGCTGCCCGACCCGCGCCGGGGTGAGGCCGGCCAGCAGCGGCGCGCGGTACCGCCGGTGCGCGGGCCCGTCGGAGTTCACCACGACCGGCCGCCCGCCGATGCTGTCCGCCAACTCGGCGCGCACCGCCTCCGGGAGCATGTCGTCGCGCGGCAGCGTGTTGGCCGAGGAGAACTCCTCGGCGCGCCGCAGCACCTCCAGCACGTCGTCGTGCCGGGCGACCACCCACGCGCCGAGGGCGGGGACGAAGGATGGGCCCGCAGCCTGGCGACCCTGGGCGAAGGCGGCGTAAGGGTCCTGAAACCAGATGTCGGATTCGGTCATGGTTCGAGTCAAGCGCAGCACGCGAGGCGCGGCCAGGCTCTGCGCGGTGCCGGAATCCCGACACGGCGGCGAAGGAGGAGATCCTTCGCCGCCGTGGGTTCACGCGGTCCGCGGTCCGCGCGCCGGGCTCCGGGGCTCCGCGCTCCGGGCCCCGCGTCAGTTCAGCGAGTAGTGCTGGAAGTACAGGAAGATCGACTTCCAGCCGGACCCGACGTTCAAGATGTGCAGCTGGCCGCCGCCGGCGCCGAGATCCAGCGCCACCAGCCCCTCGACCTCGTCCTTGGGCTGCACGTCCTGGGCGAACTGCCAGGCCGTGGCGCCGGTGTTCGGGTCGATGGACCAGACCGACTTGTTGCCGTCGATGTCCGCCGAGGCCCACAGCTGGCCGCGCCACATCTTCGCGCCCTGGATCCGGCTCAGCGGCTGCGAGAGCTTCACGGTGCGCAGCACCGGCAGGGCCGCGCCGGCTGGGAGCGTCAGCAGGTCGTGCAGGCTGTAGACGACCAGGTGGTCGCTGCCGTCGGCGGCGCTCTGGTTCCAGGGAGCGGTGTAGACCAGGCCGGCCGCGGCGTCGACCGCGACCCAGGGCACGCCGCCGGGCATCAGGTTCAGCGGCAGCTGGACGTAGCGGCCGGTGTAGCTCAGGTCCGAGGCGTTGAACAGCGCCAACAGCGGGTGCTGGTAGTTGCTGCCGTCCTCGATGGGGGCCACGACGTAGCCGCCGTAGTAGTCGTTGTCGCCGATGTGGTTGGAGCCGTACTGCGAGGACAGCGCCGACGGGATGGCCGTGGCGTTGCTGGTGACGTCGTTGATGCCGTTGACGGTGGCCTTGTCGAGCGAGTAGGTGCCGGAGAAGTAGTAGTAGGTGCCGTCGGTCGAGACGCCCTGGCCGCGCTCCAGCGCGGTCACGAGCGTCCAGGTCTGGTAGCCGGGCAACCGGGTCCAGGAGGCCGCCGAGGCGGAGGCCATGGGCAGCAGGGCGAGCAGCGCGGCGGTCACGGCGACACGCCACGGCCACAGACGGTGCTTCATCGAGGTTTGTCCTTTCTCAGGGGACGCAGGTGCGTGGAGCGGCTGTCACGACGCCGGCGGCTCGGTGCACGGCGCACCGCCGCAGACGTCGATCACCACACCGGTGGTGAGGAACACGGCTTTCTGAAGCCGTACCAACGGCGAGTTCCGGGGATCCTCGTGCGGATCGTGGCCGTACCGGGGGCCGGTCGGCGCGGTGTTCGTCAGCGGCGCCGGGGGCGTTCCGCTGTCCCAGACCACCATCGCCGAGCCCTGATACGGCACCGCGGGGCCCGGGGCGATGCCCCAGTACGGCACGGTGTCCGGCGACCGGCCGAGCGCGACCGCCGGCACGTGCAGCCGCGCGCCGATGGTCCGGGCCTCGACGTCCGCCGACACGTTCGCCACCTGGTGGTCGCCGAAGGCGACGTCCATCAGCACCTGGTGGCCGTCGGCGAGGTGTTCGGCGTAGCCGTCGGTCTCGGCGTGGTCCCAGAGCAGCTGCATCAGCTGGAACACGAGCTGCTGCTGGAGCTTGTCCGGGTAGCCAGCGTCCAGCGCCGGTTGCAGCGCGGCGAAGTCGACCGACCGGTTCAGCAGCAGGCTGTAGTTCATGCCGGTGACGCCGAGCACGCCGCGCTTCACGTCCGGCGAGACCGCGACCAGCACGCCGCCGACGATGCCGCCCTGGCTGTTGCCGTCGTAGACGACCCCGGCGCGCGGGTCGAGCAGGGGATGCCCGTCGGGGGTCTGGAACGCGGACGAGGCGGCGAAGCCGGCCGGATTGACGAGCGCGCGGCCGAGGAACAGGGCGTTCAGGACGCCTTGTTGCACGCGTTCGGTGACTTCGGGGAACGCGTTCAGATTGCCCAGGGCAGCGACGACAGTGTTCTGATCCTCCGCGGCCATCCCGATCCAGTCGGTGGCGCAGAAGGTGAAGTCGTGTTCGCCGGCCATGGCCCGGACGTTCGCGGCTCCGACCTCGTCGCGGCTGCCGAGCAGGCCGTGGCCGTAGAGCGCGGCTTGCGAGGGCGTCGTCCAGGCGGCGCGCGGGACTTCGCAGCGGAAGTTGGCGGTCTGGGTGTTGCCGGGAAGTTGGGCGGGACGACCGTCTGGTCCGCGGTGGAAGACCGAGCCGGTGGGTCCGCCGGGCTGGGAGAGGTAGCTGGGGAGCTGGATCGTGCCGTCGACGACCCGGGCTATGTCCGGGTCCTGAGTCGGGGTCAGGTCGGTCACGGAAGTGACGGTGAAGGTGGGCGCGGCGGATCCGAGGCGAGCGAAGGCGTCGTCCCGGATCGAGGTGAGGTCGCCGGTCAGGCTCGCGGTGCTGGCGACGGTGAAGTCCCAGGCGAGGTAGAGGTCTGCGGTGTGGACGCCGTCACGGGCGAGGCTCCGGAGGTCCGGCTTGAGTTCGCGCTGGCGTTCGCGGAGCGGATCTTGTTTGGGCAGGCGGTGATCGAGGATCCGGGCGAACGGCGCGGGCGGCGGGATCGCGGCGCCGGTCGCGGTTCGCAGGTTCCTGACACCGACGACGTAGTGGTGGCCGTCGAGGAAGTCGCGGGCGGGGTGGACGAGCAGCGCGCGGTGCCGCGGGTCGTTGGCGTCGAGTTCGGCCCAGTAGGGCCAGCGGGTGCCGGTGGTCTGGTCGAGGATGACGATCGGCGCGTTCGGGGCGAGGGAGCGGCCGATGTCGGTGATGGGGGCCAGGCCGCTGGCGGCGGGGTCGAGGCCGGGGATGGTCAGGACCAGTGCCGAGCCCGGGGAGAAGCCGTCGAGGCGGTTCCAGGCGGCGGGGTCGGTCGGTCCCGCCAGGGCACTGGTCGGCAGGTCGGAGGCGGAGAAGTCGAGGCGGCGGCCGGTCGGGGTCCAGGGGTCGGGGCGGGTGTACCAGTCGTCGGGGAACGGCAGGAGGCACGCGGGCCCGGCGATCGGGTCACAACCGGTGTGGGCTGGCGCCTTTTGTCCGGTCGGCCCGCTCGGTGCGCCAGTCGGCCCACTCCGCGCGCCGGTCGCGCCACTTTGCGCGGCGGCCGGCGAGGTGAGCCCGGCGGTGAGCGCCGCGATCGCCACAGCGGCGGCGAGCACCCGGCCCGCCGCCGACCTCATCAGGGAACGAATACGCATGACCCGCGTCGCCGACCCGCCGGCTATCCGTTCGCGACCACGGCGCCGACGATCCGCGCGTACGCGGCCTCCCCGGCCTGGTTCGGGTGCAGCGGCGCGGCCGGGGACAGCGGCACGTAGCCCTCGACCCAGCGTGAGCCCTCGCCCTGGCACGAGTCGTGGCCGGCGCTCGGGGTGCGGACGTCCACGTAGGTCGCGCCGTTCGAGGCCGAGGTGGAGGCGATGACCGAGTTCAGGTAGTCCACCTCGCTCTGCAACCAGGTGGCGTCCGAGCCGAGCAGCGGCTCGACCGGCCAGCAGCCGCCGGCCTTGATGTAGTCGCCGTAGCCGGTGACCAGCACCCGGGCCTGCGGCGAGCGCTGGTGGATCCCGGCCAGCACCGCGGCCAGCTTCGGGGCGAAGGCGTCGCTGCGGGCGGCGACCGAGTCGACCCCGTTGACCACGTACTTGCCCTTGCACGGCGCGGCGAACGGGTTCAGCTGCATGCAGTCCTGCGCCACCCCGACCAGCCCGACGTCGTTGCCGCCGATGGTGAGCGTGACCAGCGTGGTGTCGGCGGTGAGGGCGTCGAACTGCGGCGGCGCGGTGCCCGCGGCGACACCGGCGATGGACAGCGGCTGCGGGTTGGTCATGTGAAACGTGCTGGCGCCGCTACAGGTGACGTCGCGCAGCACCGGGATGCCGAGCGAGGCGGCCATGTCATGCGCGTAGTTGTGGGTGGACCGGCCACAGGCCAGCTGCCCGGTCGGGTCGGGGATCAGCGGCCCGGAGGCCATCGAGTCGCCGAGCGCGACATAGACCTGCGGGGTCGCCGCGGCCTGGGCCGTACCCGAGGTCGCGGTGGTGACGGACACGGCGCCGAGTAGGGCGCACAGCCCCGTGACGGCCTTGATGGTGCGGGACGGCTTCACGGTGAACTCCTCCAGAATCGTCGCACGCTGGGCGGATGGACGCTGTCGCCTGTCATCATGCAGACTATTCGGGCACTGATTAACTGGACGGTGACCCAGACTTCAGCGAGGGATTCTGTGACGCGTCACAAGGGCGTTGTGGATACCACCGAACCACTGCGGATCGCGGGCCGCCCGGTCGCCGCACATCTACGGGCCCTGGCACCGGACCTGTCCCGCCGAGTACTGGCCCGCCTGCTCGAAGAGCTGCCGGTCTACGCGAACCTGCCCGGCGAAGAGGTCGCGGGCGACATCGCCGAGATCGTGCAGCATTCGGTCCGCATGTTCGCCGACGCGATCGAGGCACGCCGAGTCCCCGAGGCCGCCGAACTCGCCGCGCAACGCCTGTCCGCACAGCGCCGGGCCGAGGAGGGCGTACCGCTGGAGGCGATCCTGGCGGCCTACCAACTCGGCATCGCGATGGTCTGGTCCCAGGTCTCGGCCGGAGCCGCCCCCGACGACCACGCAGATCTCCGCGAAGTCCTCGACCTGCTGCTGGGGGTCCAGCGCCGCATCCTGAACGCGGTGACCGAGAGCTACCTGGCCGCGCGCCGCACCATCGACACCGAGGAACACAGCGGCCGCCACGCACTGATGGCGGCGCTCCTGTCCGGCACCGAGCCAGACGGAACAGTGCAGGCAGCGCCCCGCTACGCGGTCCTGACCCTCGACCTGGAACGCCACCCCGACGAAGACGCGGCCGCCCCCGACGTCGCGGCCCGCCGCAAGATCCGGCGCGTGCGGGACACCCTGGACGCCTTCGCGGAGCGGCCCTGCCTGGCAGCCTTCCGCTCGGATCGCGGCACAGTGCTGATGCCACTCAACGAGGAGAGCAGCGACCCAGAGCACGCGGAACTACGGGCCCTGATAGCGGAGGCGGCCGAGGTCTCCGGAACGCCGGTGACCGCGGCGGTCGCCACCGCCGACTCGAGCGAGATCCCCACGGCAGTCACCCGGACCGCCGAGATCGTCGACCTGGTCCGGGCGACCGGCCGCGCGCCGGGGTTGTACCGCCTCCAAGACGTGCTGCTGGACTACCAGCTGAGCCGCCCCTCGGCGGCACTGCGAGCACTGGCGGAGCGTTTGGAGCCGCTGGCCGGCAAGCCCGAACTGCTGAGCACTCTGCGGACCTACCTCGATCTGCACCGCGACCGCCGGGCGACAGCCGCCGCACTCCATGTGCACCCGAACACGGTCGACTACCGGCTGCGGCGAATCAGCGAGCTGACGGGCCTGTCGGCGCATCGGACGGAGGATCTGGGCGAGCTGCACGCTTCGCTGGTCGCCCGGCAGGTTTCCGGTGGTGTGGCCCAGACCGCCTACAACAGCGCCTAAGGCAGCCGAACCCCAACCGTGAGCGCCGCCCCGCCCAGCTCTGGCCGACCCGACCAGCGGCGGTGCTCCCACAACTCAGGCTCCTGCGTCACCCTCGATCAAGCTGACCAAATGATCTCCGGCCAGATCCAGCGCGGCCCGCGAGGACGCGTCATCCCCCTCGTTCAGCCACAGCAGCGTCATCCCGTCCATCACCGAGATCAGATACCGCGCCACGACCGGCGTCGGCGCCTTCCAGGTGACGTCCAGCGACTCGATCAGCGTCGAGGCCGCGGCGATGTAGGCCTCGTACTGGCGCCTAGCGATCGTCGCGAGGCCGGGGTGCCGCAGCGCGTACTGCGTCAGCTCGTACGTGACGCGGTGCTCCCCCGGGTTGGCGACCACGTGGCGCCAGTACGTGTCCAGCGCCGAGCGCACCTTGTCCTGTGCGTTCCCTTCCCCGCCGAGGACTTCGACGGCCAGGTCGAGGGTGTGCGCGGTGATGGTCTTGATGACGTTCTCCAGCAGTTCCTGCTTGGAGCGGAAGCTGTAGTGGAACGCCGCCAGGGCCATGCCCGCCTCAGCCACGATCGAGCGGGTGGTGGCCTTGGCCACGCCGTCCCGGACCATGACCCGGATCGCCGCCTCGACGAGGAGTTCCCGGCGTTCGTCGACGGCCATGTGCGGCATTCTGTGGTCCGTTCCCTTGCTCTCGGCTTCCGACCCCGGCTCCGACCGGCCTCGCCCGGACCGCGAGGGTGCGGTCCGGGCGAGGTTGTGGGGGTGTCAGTTTGCTTGTCTGGTGCCTCCAGGATGGCTACAGGGCGTAGACCTGGAATTGGTACAGAGAGTAGCCCCAGCCGGTGGCGCGTTGAACTCCTTGCATCCGCACGTAGCGGGCGCTGGTGACCGGGAAGCTATCGACTTCCTGTCCGCCGTGGCCGGTGGTCGTGGTGTAGACGGTGCGCCAGTTTGTGCCGTCGTCGGAGACCTCGATGTTGTAGGCCTTGCCGTAGGCGGCTTCCCAGTTCAGCATCACGCGGCCGACCTGCTGGACCGAACCCAGGTCCACCTGGAGCCACTCGTTGTCGTCCCAGTTGCTGGCCCAGCGGTTGGCGCCGTTGCCGGTCACCGCGTTCTGCGCCGGATATCCCGACTGACTGCTGGAGGCGGTCGCAGTGCTCTTCGTCGCCAGGTCGGAGACGTTCGCACCGCGGTGTGCCGGGTACTGCACGACCTGCTGGAAGGTGGGGCGGTTCTGCCAGTTGCTCTGGTCGTCGGTGATGCCGCCCAGCGGGTGCTGCTGGATGGAGTCGGCGCACCACTGGTCGCCGGCCGAGCAGACCGAGTCCGCCGGGTAGACGGTGGCCGCCGGGGTGGCGACCGCCGTGGACAGCGCGGACAGCAGGGCCGTGCGGCACGCGGTCAGGTTGCCGCCGCCGCAGTAGCTCTGCGCCAACGGGCCCTGGACCGATTCACCGAGGATGGAGCGCAGGTCCTTGTCGACGTAGGAATACCAGCCGGACTGGAACGACGAGCCCTTGTGAGCCACACCGGCTTCGGAGCCGCCGTAGGGCGAGTCGTCGACCGACAGGACGCCGGTCATCGCCGTGTAGAGGTCGCTGCCCATGCCGGGTTGGAATTCGGCCTGGACCAGCAGCGGCCACCAGGCATCCATGATGCGGATGGCGTCGGAGTCGGAGTAGGTCTTGCTGCCGGCCGTGGTCTCCTTGCGTTTGGCGCCGTCGGCCAGCCAGGTCTTCAGCTCGGCCACGGCGGCGGCCTGCGTCGGATCGGTCGGCGTGCCGATCACCTGCAACAGCTCCGGCAGCAGCTTCTCCCCGCGCAAGTCGGTCAGCGCCGCGTCCTCCATCGCCTGAGTCAGGTTGGCCCGGGTGACCTTGGTGCCGGAGTTGATCAGACCCTTGACGCGGTCGTCGAGCAGGTTGCTGCGGTAGATCGAGCCGTCACCGAAGCCGGAGGCGGTGTAGCCGTTCGCGATCTTGTTGTTCCAAGACACGTAGTAGTCCTGGTCGATCGAGTTCGGATGCGCCGCGAACGGTGTGTTGGCCACCGTGTTCGTACTCGGATCCCAATTCAGCCACTGATGCGCGGCATCGGCGGTGATCGGCAGGTTCGGGTCGTCCTGAGCCGGTCGCGTCGGGTTCAGACCCGAGTTGTAGTAGGCCGTGTGCTGGGAGTCGACGTAGAACCAGTTGAACGTGTAGGTGATGTTCGAGGCCGCCTGCTGGAACCCGGCCGGACCGGTCACCACGCTGGGGTCGTTGAACATCTGGAAGCCGATGATCGTGTCGACCTCATGCTGGTACGTCGAACGCAGCGCGGTGTATGCGACCGGTTTACCGCCGACCGTGGCGCGTGCTTGGACGATGCCGAAGTTGGTTCTGAACGCGATGAGTTTGTACGAGCCGGCTGGTGTGCTGTCGGCGATGGTCGGGCTCCAGGAGTCGTCCCGCTCGATCTGCTGCATCGGCGTGCACACGCCGTTGTACAGGTAGGCGTCGGAATCCTTGGTCGCCGGCGTGCCATCGGTGTTGCACAACGTCACCGCGAACGTGTCGATCATGTCCTGCCCGGCCGAGGTGGCACTCCAGGAGTAGTCGGCACCACGGCCCAGTTCGACATAGAAGTTCAGACCGGCGAAGGCCGCACCCCGGGCACTGATACCAGGGCCCTGAATCTCCTCCAGCATGAGTAGCTGCGGGGCGAAGTAACCGGTCTGCGGGCCGAAGACGGCGACCGGATTCCCGGTGTCAGTGTATTGGCCCGAAACCACCAGGGCATTGGACATGCCGCGCTTGGTCTGGAACAGACCCGCCGGCAGCACGCCGTTGGCCATCGAATTCGCCTGCTTGGCGAGGGCTGGATCGGCCTTGAGGTTGGCGTTGGACGTCGCCGACTTGACAGCGGCCGAGCCGGTGGCGGTCGTCGGGACCGTCGCCGTCGAGGCCGTGGTGCCGGACGCCGTGCTGCTGGAGGCGGCCGAGCCGGTCGGGTCGAAGACGATCTGCTGCGGGCTGACCGAGCCCGGGTCCGGCATCGCCACACCGGAGGCGTTCGCCGGGCTGCCGTTGAACGGGAACGACTGGCCGTCGTGCAGCGTCAGGTCCGCCTCGGGGTCGTTCTCCTCCCGGAAGGAATTCCAGACCGCGTCACCCTGAGCCGTCCCGTACTTGGCCTCGGCCGCCTCCTTCACCAGCGCGGAGGCAACCTGGTTGCCACCGCCGGCACCGAACAACGCACCGATCACGGAGCCGATCGCCACCAGGTCGGTGGGCTGGAAGTTCTGGATACCGTCGCCGGTCAGGATGTTGGCGTTGCCGGTGAGGTCGTACTCGCCGGGGAAGTCGTCGCCGGCCTTCACGTCGGCGATGTATTGGTTGAGCCCGGCCAGGTAGTCGGTCATGTCTTGGTAGGCCTGCGCGCCACGCGGCCCGCTGTTCTTCACGCGGTCCACCTGCGCCTGCAGATCAGGTTCGGTGTAGGCCCCGTTGAGGTAGAACTGCTGCTCCAACTGGCGGTTGCCGGCCGCGCCACCGGCGAACCCGCTGAGCTCGCCCCGGCCGACGTGCCGGAAGACGTCCATCATCCACAGCCGGTCCTGCCCGGCAGCGTATCCGGCCCCGTATTCAGTGCCGGACCGCGTGGTCCCGTAGATGTGCGGGATGTCCTCGGTGTCCCGGGTGATGGTGACATCACCGCGGCCACCGGGATTGAGAGTGCTGGTGACCTGGTTGGCCGGAACACCGAACGAGGAATCGTTGAAGAAGTTGCCCAACGTGCTGTTGGTCAAGCCGGTGTAGCCGTCGACCAGACTCGCATACTTGCCGAGTTGGTCATCGGTGTTGGACGGCCGGTTCCCGGTGGTCTTGAACCACAGGATCTGCGCGGTGGTGGCGCTTCCGTTCTCCCCCGGCGGCAGGATGTCATTGCACTGACCCAGGCAGTCGTCGGCGACGCCGGAGGCGGCGATGGTGGCCGGTTTGGCATGGGCTCCCGCGGAGGTCGCCGAAGCCGTCACCGCGGGTACCGCGAGGGCCCCGCTCACCGCCAGCGCCGTCAGCGCCGCGGCCATCGTTCGGGCACGGATGTGCATGCTCGGTCTCCTCTCGGGGGGATGTGTGGCGCGGCGCACGCTACTACCGAGTAACACGTTGCGGAAGGGTTTCCGAACGAATGACTGGGACGGTTGACCCAATTCCAGGGCGCGACCGTCCCGTCACGGAACATCACCGATCATCGTCGGGCCCTGTCGGATATCGTCGAACCCTGAGGTCAAGACCTTGATCAGGGGAAGTACCGGGTGAACGGCGCCGAATCGATGCCGATGCCCTGGTTGAAGGGGTTGTCCAGGTCGTAGATCAGGATCAGGACGAAGCCGATCAGCGCGGCCAGGCCCATCACCATGCCGACATGGGTGAAGCGCTGTTCGATACCGTAGATGAAGGTCAGGCCCACGGTCAGCACGCCGCCGAGGACGAGGCCGACCCACAGGATGGACGGCATGCGCTTGTCCGTGTCGTCCAGGCGGCCGCGGCGGGCGTCGGCCAGGTTGCTGAGTTGCGTCGTGGCGTCCGACAGCACAGCCTGCCGGGGCGGAGTCGTCACGTCGGCGTTCAGGAACGCGGTGCGCAGATTGGTCAGCAGCTGCCACCCGGTGTCGCCGATCTCCTTGCCGGAACGCATCTCCGGCCATTCGGTGTGCTCGACATAGTCCGCGTACGCGGTCGCCGCGGCCTGGATCTTCGCCTGGTCCGCGGGCAGCATCGTGGCACCGAGTAAGTACGTCTCGTGCAGGCTGCTCGCCTCGGTCGCCACGTGCCCCTCGGCACTGTCCCTGTCCTCCCACACCGAGACCAGCGACAGTGCCAGGATCAGCGCGAACATGACGCCGACCATCATGGTCACGTAACCCGCGACGTCCTCGCGCTCTTCATCCTCCTTCGCCGGGAACACACGGACCCGCACCACCAAGCCGATCGCGCCGATCAGGCCGGCGACGGCCATGACGATCAGACCACTGACCAAGTTGGACATTCGCCGCTCCCACGGGTCTATTTCCGCCGCGCCGCGAGGACCGCGGCGGCGCCGGCTGCCGGCATCATCATGACGAGGAGGAACAAGGGGGTCTTGACGCCCGGGCGCGGGGGTTGTGACAGGTGGGTCGCGGCCACGGGGAGGGT
>NZ_JAAFZA010000192.1 GCF_015356865.1 Catenulispora pinisilvae | reverse complement strand
CGCGCGCCCCGTCCGCGTCCCCCAACTCCGCCAACGCCTCCCCCAGTCCGGCATGCGCCTCCGCGATCTCGCGCCGGTTGCCGACCTGCTCGCACAATTCGATCGCCCGCCGATACTCCGCCACCGCCTCCGCGGGGCGGCCGCTGCGGCGCAGGGAGCCCGCGAGTTCGCACAGGGCCTCGCCGAGGGCGTCCTGGATGTCGGCCGCCTCGAAGAACGCGACCGACTCGCGGTGCATGAGGATCGCCTGTTCGTACTCGCCGCGCATGCCGTACACCACGCCCAGCGAGCTCTGCGTCGCCGCGACGTCGGCCGGCCGGCCGCGCCGCGTGTCCAGCTCCAGCGCCTCGTACAGCACGGCCAGGGCCTCGTCGAGGCGTCCGGCGTCGATGTAGAACGAGCCGATGTTGCCCAGCGCGATGGACAGCGGGCCCGCCGTCCCGATCTCGCGGCCGAGCTCCACCGCGCGCAGCAGCACCGGCAGCACCGCGTCCAGGCGCCTGGCCAGGTTCAGTACGCCGCCGAGGTTGCCGAGCAGCCGCGCCTCGCCGAGCCGGTCGCCGGCCTCGTGGTAGATCCCGATCGCCTCGGTGAGCACGTCGATCGCCTCGTCGTACCGCCCCAGCCGGTGCAGCGACAACGCCAGGTTGCCCAGCGCACGCGCTCGGCCCGGCAGGTCGCCGTGCGCGCCGAAGACCTCGGCGGCCCGGTTTCCGAAGGTGACAGCTTCCTGATAGCGGCCGAGCACGCGGTAGGTGCCGCCGAGGTTGGTCAGCGCGTACCCGACGTTCTCCGGATCGTCGGCGGCCACCGCGCGCCCGTGAAGCAGCATGGCCTCGCGGAGGTGCGAGGTGTCGTGGAGGAACCGGAACAACAGCCGTGACAGCAGCGGGGTCCGGTCCGAACCCGCGTCCGCGGCGGCCAGCGCCGCAGCCAGGATGTCGCCGAGTTCGGTCTCCAGCCACTGCGTCGCCGCCGGCATGTCGGCGAAATCGGGGATCTCCGCGTTCGCCTTCGGTGTCTCCGGACGCCGTCCCGCTTCCTCGGGCATATACGCGTCGCTCGCCACGGCCGAAGCAGCCAGGTAGTAGTCCACCAACCGCTCCAGCGCCGCCTCCCGCCAGTCCGGCGGATCGGTGTCGGCGACCAGTTCCGAAGCGAACTCGGCGATCAGGTCGTGCAGGTGGAAGCGTCCGGGGCTGGCCTGCAACACAAGGTGATCGTCCAGCAGCCGCTGCAACAACCCGTCGGCGTGCCGTACCGGCAGCGCGGCGAGCGCCGCCGCGGCGTACACGTCCACGTCCTCGCCGGGCACCGCGGCCAGCAGCCGGAACATCCGCCGGTGGTCGTCGTCGAGCTGCGCGTAGGAGACGTTGAACGCCGAGGCGACCGCACGGTCGGCCTGCGAGAGTTCGGCCAGCGGCCGGTCGTCGGCGGCCAGCCGGTACGCCAGATCGCGCACGGTCCACGCCGGCCGGTGCGCCAGCCAGGCGGCGGCGATGCGGATCGCCAACGGGAGATGACCGCAGGCGTCGAGGATGTCTGCCGTGGACCCGTCCGGCGTGGGCCCGCCTGGCGTCGAGCCGTCTGGCACGACGCGGCCGTCCGAAGCACCATCGACGCGACTGTGGCCCGTACCGGCGACACGCTGGAACAGCGCCAAGGCATCGTCGTGCTCGAAGACGCCCAGCGACAGCGCGGCGGCCCCGTCCAGACCGGCCAGCCGACGCCGCGACGTGACGACCACCAGACTGCCCGAGCCCCCCGGGATCAAAGGCCTGACATGGTCGGCGTCCGGCGCGTCGTCCAGGACCAACAACACCCGGCGGCCGGCCAGAGTGGCCCGCCACAACGCGGCCCGGTCCTCGACATCGGCCGGGATCCGCTTCTCCGGCACGCCGACCATGCCGAGGAACCGTTGCAACGCCGTCGCCGGATCGACCGGGGCGCGCCCCGGGGTGAAGCCGTGGAACTTCAGGAAGAACTGGCCGTCCGGATAGCGGTCGGCGACACCGTGCGCGGCATGCAGCGCCAACGCGCTCTTGCCGACGCCGGCCATCCCGTCGATGGTCACGATCGTCATCGGACCGGCCGCACCGTCCGCACGGTCCCCGGCCGCCACCAACTCGTGGAAGCGAGCCAGGTCGGCGTCCCGGCCGACGAAATCGCCGACGTCATGAGGAAGGAAGCGCCACGACAGACCCGGCTCCGGCTCGGCCACGTCGGCCGTACCAGCCGCGCCGGTCGTACCAGTCACGCCGGCCGTACCGGTCGCCCCGCTTTCGGCAACCGCGCCAGCCTCACTGGTACCACTAGTAACCGCAACCGCCACCAACTCCAGCCGCGCGTCCTCCGGCAACCGCAATGCCTCGGCGAGCCGAGTCACGGACGAAGGCCGGGGCGTCCGCCCCTTCCCCGCCTCCAGCGCGGCGATGGTCCGTACCGACACTCCCGAAAGGTCTGCCAACTGCTCCTGGGTCAAGCCCGCTCGCAGCCGATGTTCCCGAAGGACCTCGGCGAATGCCCGCACGACATCTTCCTCCCATGGTCGTCACGTCAGATGACAGGCGAACGACATGCCAATGACATGGTATCGGCGGCGTCCGGCACGAGACGATTACTCCCGAAGGCAACGCCTTCGAGCACGGGGTAAGCGGGGGAAAACGGGAAGACACGGGGAAAACGGGGAAATGGACGCCGGACCGCGGAAGCACGCGGCCCGGCGCCCACCTGTATCCCACCGACGAAGAGAACAGAGCGCCCCTCTCAGGCGTTCATGAACTCGTCGATGCGGAGCGGCCGGCCGGTGATGCGCACATCCCCGAGCCAGCCGTTGTGGATCTGGTTGATGACGCCGCCGTACTCGTAGCCGCCGAGCAGCCAGGAGTGGTTCAGTGTCGTGATGCCGATCGCCGGCGTCGAGGGGTTGCGGCCCTCCTCGCAGCCGTTGACGTACATCCGGTTCACCTTGCCGTCGTTGACCACGGCGACGTGCCACCACTGGCCGAGCGGCAGCAGGTGGCTCCAGGTGGTGGACGCGCCGCTCTGGTTGAGCGGGTAGACGTTCCACTGGAGTTCGGAGCCGCCGGACAGGCTCAGCGTGCCGATCGGCTCCTGCGGGTCGGTGTTGCCGCCGGACTTGCCCGCCTCGCTGGCGATGCCCCAGCGGCTGAGCAGACCGCTCCACGCGCTCTGCGAGGAGTCCCAGTCGGCGGGCAGCTTGAAGAAGGCCTCGAAGGTGTATCCGTGCTGGAAGGTCTCGCTGTTCAGCGGCGCGTTGGGGACCGTCTGTAGCCAGGCGCCCTGGACCGGGTGGCCCTGGCCGACGAAGCGCAGCGAGCCGTGGCCGGGCTGGTCGGGGTGGAACTCGGAGGCGGACCAGGTCAGCGGCGTGCCCTTGGTGCCCGAGACGTTCTCCTTCACCAGGTCGTTGCCCCGCCCGCTGAGGTCGCGGATCACCTGGCTGTCGCCGACCGCCGAGCCGTCGGCGCCGCCGCCGTCGAAGCGCCAGTAGGCCAGCGTGCCGCGGACCAGCATCTTGTTCGCCGGGCGCGCCGGACGCGGCGCGACCGGGGCGAAGCCGCCGAAGCGCTGCGGGAAGTCCACCGCCATGGAGAAGCGGTCCACCGACGAGGTGAGCTCCATCTCCTGTCCGGCCAGCTCGTTCACCTGGCCGACGGACATGTCGCGGATCCACGGGGAGAACGTGGACACGTCGATGGTGCCGCGCCGCATGTCGAAGCGGTAGGTGCGGATCATCGCCGCGCCGCCGTAGTAGCGGTCCTGGTAGTTGGTGATGTGCACGTGCACGTCGTGGCCCGCGGTGTTGGTCAGCGTGGTGGACCCGGGCGGCCAGTAGTGGCCGTTGAGGGTCAGGAACACCTGGTCGTGGTTCTTGATCAGGCCGTCCCACAGCTGCTGGCCGTAGTCGGACAGGTAGGCGGTGCCGGAGTCGTCGGCGTAGGAGATCTCGTGCGTGGTGATGATGACCGGCAGCGTCGGGTGGTCGGTGATCACCTTGTTGGCCCACGCGAACCCGGCCGGCGAGAGCCGCCAGTCCAGGCCGAGCAGCAGCCACTCGCGACCGCCGCCACGGAAGATGTGGAAGGTGTTGTAGCCGTCGGGGCTCGCGCCGCCGAAGGACGGCGACTTCGCCGCGCGGGCCTTGGTGAACGTGCTCGAATACGGGGTCGCGCCGCGCTGGTCGGTGCCGGACACGTCGTGGTTGCCGGCCACCACGCTGTAGGCGACGCGCTTGCGGTCCAGCATCTCGAACACCGAGCCGGCCGCCGCGAACTCCCCCGCCTGCCCGTTCTGGGTGAGGTCGCCGAGGTGCGCCATGAAGACGATGTTCTCTTCCTCATCGCCGCTGAGGATGTAGCGGAACGAGGCCTCCATCGGCGCCGGGTGGATCCGGTCCTGGTCGAACATGTACTGCGTGTCCGGCATCACGACTAGCGTGAAGACCGGGTTCTCAGGGTCCGGGTCCCAGCGCGCGCCGGGGTCGCGGGTGTCGATGGCGGTGATGTCGTAGACGCCGGCCCCGCTGTGGTCGGCGTTCAGCGCGTCGGTGGACGGGGCGGACGCGGTCGAGGCGGTGTCGGCGGCGGCCGCGGCGGCCGGCCCGAAGACCGTGGCGCCGGACGCGATCGCGGTCGCTCCGACACCCAGCAGCCCGGCGTTGCGCAGGAAGTCCCGCCGCCCGGTCGCGGCCGGTCCGGCGGAGTCGAAGTCGGCGGTGCGGGGACACTCACAGTGAGCGTCGTCGTGCTCGTGGTTCATAGCGGCTCCGGGGGGGGGTGAGGATTCCGCCGGTACCGTATGCGCCGCCCCGCGTCCGGCGAGGATCTCGCGAGCCACACGTGGTCGAACATCGGTGAAACGCATTAGTTGTGCTGCTTCACAAAAGCGGCCGAACACACTCCGCGAACGTGTAGGCCTCCTCCAGATGCGGATACCCGGACAGCACGAACTCCTCGATCCCCGCCTCCCGGTACTCCCCGATCCGCGCCGCCACCTCCTCATGACTCCCGACCAAGGCCGTCCCCGCCCCGCCGCGCACCAGCCCGATCCCGGCCCACAGGTTCGGGGCCACCAGCAGCCGCGAGCGGTCGCCGCCGTGCAGCGCCAGCATCCGGCGCTGGCCCTCCGACTCCAGCGACCGCAAGCGACGCTGACCCTCCGCGACCGTCTCGTCGTCGAGCCCTGCGATCAGCTGGTCCGCCGCGCTCCATGCCTGCTCGGAGGTGTCCCGGCTCAGCACGTGGATCCGTAGCCCGAAGCGGATCTCGCGCCCCAGTTCGGCCGCGCGCTTGCGGACCCGCTCGATCTTCTCGGCCACCAGCGGGACCGGCTCGCCCCACGTCAGATAGGTGTCGGCGTGCTTGGCCGCGACCTCCAGCGCCGGTTCCGACGACCCGCCGAAGTACACGCGCGGCGTCGGGTCAGGGGGCTGACGCAGGTGCCCACCCCGGACCTCGTGGTACTTGCCCACGTAGTCGAAGGGATCGCCGGACCACGCGTCGCGCACGATGTCCAGGAACTCCGCGGCACGCTCATACCGCTGGTCGTGGTCCAGCACGTCCCCATACCCGCGCTGCTCGGCGTCGCTGCCCCCGGTCACCACGTTCAGCAGCAGCCGACCGCCCGACAGCCGCTGAAACGTGGCCGCCATCTGCGCCGCCAGCACCGGGCTGACCAGCCCCGGCCGGAACGCGACCAGGAAGCGCAGCCGCCGGGTCGCGGCGATCAGCGCGGCGGTGACGATCCACGCGTCCTCGCAGTGCGCGCCGGTCGGGGTGAGGACGCCGTCGTACCCGAGGTCGTCGGCGGCCTGGGCGAGCTGGGTCAGGTAGGCCAGGCTCGCCGGACGCGCGCCGCCGGGAACCGGCGGCGGACCGGAGGCGCCGCCGATCCCCGCGCCGTGGACCGACGCGCTCAGTCGGCGGGCGTCTCCGCCGGTGGGCAGGAACCAGTGGAACCGGGTTCTTTCATCATCGATGGTCATCGGTGATCCCCGCTCAGGAGTTGCTCGCGGGCAGCCCGGGCGGGTTGACCTGCGAAGTCTTCACCGCCTCGGTGTTGAGGTTCCACGCCGCGAGCCACCTGCCGTAGTCGCCGTTCTGGATCAGATAGTTGACGGCGTCGGCGATCGGCTTGGCCAGCCCGCTGTCCTTCTTCGTCGTCGCCCCGATCAGGCCCTGCAACGTCTCCCCGGCCCCGGAATACTCCCCGGCGATCCGGGTCGGGTTCGGCGACTTCGAGGTCTGGGTCACCTGGTAGGCGACGCCGGGGTTGGGCCCGAGGTAGATGTCGATCTTGCCGGAGGTCAGCGCCAGCAGAACGGCGTTGCTGTCCGGGTAGTACTTGATGTTGATGTCCTTGCCCTCGGTGCGCAGCTTGTTCTGCCACTCCAGCAGGATCTTCTCCTGGTTGGTCCCGGACGAGACGGCCACGGTCTTGCCGGCCAGCGCGTGGTAGTCGCCGGTGAACGACCACGTGCTCGACTTCAGCGTCTCGAAGCCGAGGTTGTCCTCGCGGTAGCTGGCGAAGTCGTACTTCTGCTTGCGCTGCTCGGTGTCGGTGATGTTCGCGAACCCGACGGCGTCCTTGCCGCTGTCGATGCCGACGAACATGTTGTCCCAGGTGGCGTTGTCGAATGAGGGCTTGAGCCCGAGCACCGCGGCGACCAGCCGGGCCAGGTCCGGCTCGGAGCCGGTGAGGGTCTTCTGGTCGCTGCCGACGTAGGCCAGCGGCGGGAACCCGGCCGGCAGCGCGCCGACGGCGACCTTCAACGTGCCGCCGGACCGGATCGCGGCCGGGAGTTCGGCCCGCAGCGCGTCCTGCTGCGCGACGGTGATGTCGGCCTCGGTGGCGGCGCCGTTCGACAGGGATCCGACCCGGACGACGGTCGTGCCGGCGGCGGCCGGCGCGCTGTCGGTCTTGGTGCCCGAAGCACCGCTGGAGCACGCCGAGGCCAGCAGGACGACCGCGAACGCGGGTACGGCGAATCGGAACAGGTTTTTCGTCACGGGTATCTCCAATGCAGAAGACTGCTAAAGAACTTTGCTGAGGAATTCACGGGTCCGCGGATGCCGCGGCCGGTCCAGGACCTCACCGGGCGGCCCCTCCTCGACGATCCGCCCGGCGTCCATGAACACGACCCGGTCGGCCGCCTCCCGGGCGAACCCGATCTCGTGCGTGACGACGATCAGCGTGGTGCCCCCGCCGGCCAAGGCCCGGATGGCGGCCAGCACCTCGCCGACCAACTCCGGGTCCAGCGCGGACGTCGGCTCGTCGAACAGCACCACCCCGGGCCGCAACGCCAGCGCCCGCGCGATCGCGACCCGCTGCTGCTGCCCGCCGGAGAGCTGCCCCGGGTAGGCCTCGGCCTTCTCGGCGAGCCCGACCTGGGCGAGCAGTTCCACCGCCCGTTCGCGCGCTTCGGCCTTCGTCGCGCGGCCGGTGGCCACCGGAGCGGCCGTGACGTTCTCCAACACCGTCAGGTGCGGGAACAGATTGAAATCCTGGAACACGAACCCGATCTCGGCGCGCTGCGCCAGGATCGCGCGCTCGCTGAGCTCCTTGAGCCGCGTCCCGTGCTCCCGGACGCCGATCAGCACGCCGTTCACCGTCACCCGCCCGGCGTCCAGCTTCTCCAGGTGGTTGATGGCCCGCAGCAGCGTCGACTTGCCCGCGCCCGAAGGCCCGATGATGACCGTGACGTGCCCCGGGCACACCGTCAGATCGACGTCGTCAAGCACCTTGTGCGCTCCGTACCACTTGCTGGCTCCGCGGACCTCCACCGCGGCGGCGAGCGTGCTCATCGGCGTTCCCCCGCTCGCAACCGGCGCTCGATCCAGTACTGCGCGAGGGAGACCAGGCTGGTCAGGATCACGTACCAGGCGGTGGCCACCAGCAGCAGCGGCACCACGTCGCCGGGATAGGTGCTGCTCATCGTCTGCACCTGCCCGAACAGGTCGAGCAGCGACACGTAGAACACCAGCGACGTGCCCTTGATCAGCCCGATCAGTTGATTGACATACGCCGGCACGATCGCGCGCAGCGCCTGCGGCAGCACGATCCGCCGGAACTGGTACCAGCGCGGCAACCCCAACGCCGCGGACGCCTCGCGCTGCCCGCGCCCCACCGACAAGATCCCGCCACGCACCACCTCGGCGGCGTAGGCGGCCTCGTTCAGGCTCAGCCCGATCGTGGCCACCACGAGTTCGGTGGCCAGCTTGTTCTCGTCGAAGCGGAAGAAGCTCGGCCCGAACGGCACACCGAGGCTCAGGGTCCGGTAGAGCGCGCTGAAATTGAACAGGATCAGCAGCACCACGATCAGCGGGACCGAGCGGAACAGCCAGATGTAGACCCAGCTGACCGTGCGCAGCACCGGATTGTGCGAGAGCCGGGCCAACGCCAGCACGACGCCGCCGACCAGCCCGAGCACCGCCGACAACGCGGTGACCTCCAGCGTGACCCACAGGCCGCGCAGGATCACCGGCCGGGCGAACCAGTAGCCGAACCGGCCCCATTGGTAGAACGGATTGGTGGCCAGGCCGTGCACGAACTGCGCGGCCAGCACCACGACGACCGCGGTGGCGATCCAACGGCCCGGATGGCGCAGCGGGATGACGCGCTGGGTGGCCAGATCCCGATGCGGGCTCTCAGAAATCCCGATGGCCTCGGCGGGTTCTGCGGAAGTACTCATCACAAGCCCGGGTCCGGGTTGACCTGCGAGGTCTTCAGCGCGGTGTCGGGCACGCCCCACTTGGCGAAGATCTTCGCGTAACTGCCGTCGGCGATCAGCGCGTTCACGGCGTCGGACAGCGGCTTGGCCAGCGGCGAGCCCTTCGCCGTCACGGCGCCGACCGGCGTGGAGCTGATCTGGCCGAGGAACCTGGTGTCCGGCACGTGCGCGGCGTCGTACTTCACGCTCAGCGTCGGGCCGAACATCACGTCGATCTTCCCGTTGGCCAGCCCCAGGAAGATCGGGGCGCTGTCGGAGAAGTACTGGACCGTGTAAGGCTTCTTACCCGCCGCCGAGCACTTGGCCGCGCCGTCGGTCAGGATCTGCTGGAAGGTCGAGCCCGGGCTGGTGGCGACGGTGTAGCCGCACAGGTCGGTCAGGGTGTTGATCTTCGTGGCGCTCACACTCGACGCCCCGAGGAACGCCTGGCCGTCGGTCAGATACGTGGCGAAGTCGACGATCTGCTCGCGGGCCTTGGTGACGCCGAAGTTGCCCCAGCCGACGTCGAACTTGCCGTTCTGGGTGCCGGGGATGATGGTCTGGAACGTGCCGTACTGGACGTCCCAGGTGACGCCGAGCTTCTTGGCTATGGCGTTGCGCAGGTCCACGTCCAGGCCGACTTCCTTGCCCGCGGCGTCGACGCCGTCATGCGGCAATCCGGCCAGGCCGGTCGGCTGCGTGGTGCCCAGCGACAGCGTGCCGCGCGCGGCGATGGCCGCGGGCAACTCGGCCTTCAGCGCGGGATCGGTCTGGACACCGGACACGACGTCCTGCGTCGGGATCGACGCGGACGCGCTCCCCTCGGCGGCGACCGGAGCGCCGGCGCCGGCGGTCGGCTTCGCGGCCGAACCGCAGGCCGTGGCCAGGGTGAGGGTGGCCGCCGCGATGGCGAGGGCGGCAAGGGGCGATCGACGGCCTACACGGCCGGGGGTCGACACGGAAGTGGTCCCTTCGGGAAGAATATGAGGGTGTTGATTAAAGAACCGCGGACAGGAAGGCCCGCGCGCGCTCGTTGCCCGGCCGGTCCAGCACGTCGGCGGGGGCGCCGGATTCCACGATCCGGCCGCCGTCCAGGAACACCGCCTGGTCGGCGACCTCCCGGGCGAACCCGATCTCGTGGGTGACGATGATCATCGACATGCCGCCGACCGCGAGGTCCCGGATCACGCCCAGCACCTCGCCGACCAACTCGGGGTCCAGCGCCGAGGTCGGCTCGTCGAACAGCAGCAGCCGGGGCTCCATGGCCAGGGCCCGGGCGATGGCGACGCGTTGCTGCTGGCCGCCGGAAAGCTCGCGGGGATAAGCGCTCTGGCGGCCGTCCAGACCGACGCGGGCCAACAACTCCCCCGCCTTCGCGACCGCGTCCGGCTTCGGCACGCCGCGCACCGCGACCGGCGCCTCGACGAGGTTCTCCAGCACCGTGAGATGCGGGAACAGGTTGAACTGCTGGAAGACCATGCCGACCTGCGTGCGCTGGCGGGTGATCTCGCGGCCCGGCAGTTCGTGCAGCCGGCCGTCGCGGTAGCGGTAGCCGACGATCTCCCCGGCCACCTCGACGAACCCGGCGTCCGGCCGCTCCAGGTGGTTCACACAGCGCAGCAACGTGGACTTGCCCGAACCGGAGGGACCGAGCAGCACGGTCACCGAACCCTCGGCGACGTCGAGGTCGACGCCGTCCAGAACGCGATGCGAGCCGAAGCTCTTCTTCAGGCCTCTGACCCGGACCAGCGGACGTACCGCACCGGCGTCCCCGGCCTGCGGGGTCCCGCCGGTCATGATCCGCCCCCGGCTGCCAGCCCGGCCCGGTTGAACAACGGCAGGTTGCGCCGGAACAGCCGGGCGAAGCCGTCGCCGCGCCGGTTCGTCCCGCGGGCGTAGTGGCGTTCGACGAAGTACTGGCCGATGGACAGCACCGTCGTCAGCACGATGTACCAGAGCGTCGCCACCAACAGCAGCGGGATGATCTGGAAGTTCGCGTTGTAGATCAGCTGCGCCGAGTAGAGCAGGTCCTGCACCGCGATGACGCTGACGATCGACGTCGCCTTGAGCATCCCGATCAACAGGTTCCCGGACGCCGGGACGATCGCTGGCATCGCCTGCGGCAGCACGATCCGCCGGAAGATCCTGGTACGGCCCAATCCCAGCGCCTGCGCCGCCTCGACCTGTCCGGCCGGGACCGACAGGATGCCGCCGCGCACGATCTCGGCGGAGAACGCCGCGACGTCCAGGCTCAGCGCGACGTAGGCGGCCAGGATCCCGCCGAACAGGTGCGCGGTCTTGAAGCTGGCGAACTCCGGACCGAACGGGATCCCCAACGACAGCTTGGGATACAGCGAGGCGAGCTCGTACCAGAACAGCAACTGGACCAGCATCGGGACCGAGCGGATCAGCCACACGAAGCCGAAGCCCAGGGACTTCAGGACCGGGTTGTCCGACAGCCGCGCGGCGGCCACCGCGGTACCGATGACGTACCCGGTGACCAGCACCGCGGCCGTCAGCCAGATCGTGAGCTCCAATCCGTGCAGGATCGAGCGCTCGAAGAAGTAGCCGCGGACCGTCGGCCACTGGAAGCGCCGGTTGGTCACCAGCGTGTGGACCGCCATCGCGGCCAGCACCAGCAGGATCGCGGCGGAGATCCACAGGCCGGGGCGGTGCGGCGCGACCAGGCGCGCGGTCAGGAGGTGTTCGTCGGCGGGGGCAGGTGGAAGCGCGGTGCGCTCCGATACGTCGGAAGTCATATGGGTGCCTTCGAGGGCGGTTCGGGGCGAGGACGACTACCGGTCAGCGGACCGGGACGTTCCCCGGACACAGCGCACTACTGACGCGAAGCAGGTCGACATGGCGCCGGAGAACCCGGAGCTGGGAGTACTGGGACTGCATGCGGGTCACCTCGCCTTCGGTCAAGACCCGGGCACGATCTCCATAGTCGAGACCATACCTATCGAACTAATGGAGATTGGGTACGGTCATCAGCATGCCAACAAAGACCACTGATCCGTCAGCCCCGTCTCACGTCTTGGACGATCCGGCCCGCGCCTCGCTGCTCGGAGCGCACGCCCGGTTCACCGAATCGGTCGGCTCGGTACTGCGCTACCAGCCCGACGTCTCGATCTTCGTCGCGCTCCCGCCGGACCCCGGCGAGCAGGACTGGCGCGACGCCGCCAAGCTGCTCGGCCCGGACGGCGTGCTGCCCACCGGCGGCACCGAGCCGACCCCGCCGCCAGGCTGGGAGCAGGTCCTGCGCATCCCCGGCGTGCAGATGGTCGCCCAGAACGTGGCCGCCGCACCGGATCCGGAGGCGGTCCGGCTCGGCGCCGCCGACGTGGACGACATGCTCGAACTCATCGCCCAGACCAACCCCGGGCCGTTCCGGCACCGCACCGTCGAGCTCGGCACCTACCTGGGCATCCGGCGTGGGGGCCGGCTGATCGCGATGGCCGGCGAGCGCCTGCACCCGCCGGGCTGGACCGAGATCAGCGCGGTCTGCACGCACGCCGACTTCCGGGGCCAGGGCCTGGCCACGCGCCTGGTCCACGCGGTCGCGCACGGGATCGTCGAGCGCGGCGAGACGCCGTTCCTGCACACCGGCGCGGGGAACGTCACCGCGATCCGGCTGTATGAGGCGCTGGGGTTCCGGCTGCGGCGTGAGGTCGTGTTCGCCGCGTGGCAGGTGCCCGTCCAGTATTCGGAATGATCGCGGCGATCTTCTTGACGAACTCCGGACGTGCTCTACTATCCCCACTATCCCAATAGGGATTCTTTCCTGGCCATGAGGGAGGTGAAGGCGTTGCCCACTGCCACCGGCTATTACTCGCGGCGCCACATCGACCTGCTGCGCATCGCCAGCGCTCTGTGTCCCGCGCCGCAGCGCGGCTGAGCGCTTCTTCCCCCCTCCCCGCCTGCGCTTTCACCGGCCGCACGTGTCCGCCGCGCCCGGCCTCTTGGCTGTCCCCTGCACAGAAAGCGATCACCGCATGTCCCCCGATCCCCTGTTGCACCTGGCCGTCGCCCTCGACGGCGCGGGCTGGCACCCGGCCGCCTGGCGCGAGCCGGACGCCCGCCCCGACGAGCTGTTCCGCGGCCGTTACTGGACCGATCTGGTCGTCGAGGCCGAGGACGGCCTGCTCGACTTCGTCACCATCGAGGACTCCTTCGGGGTCCAGAGCACCGACTTCAACGCCGTCGACGACCGGGTCGACCAGGTCCGCGGCCGCCTGGACGCGGTGCTGACCGCCGCGCGGGCGGCGCCGGCGACCACGCACGTCGGGATCGTGCCGACCGTCGTGGCCAGCCACACCGAGCCGTTCCACCTGTCCAAGGCGATCGCCACGCTGGACTACGCGGCCGCCGGCCGGGCGGGTCTACGGGTCCAGATATCGGCCAAGCCTTACGAGTACGCGCTGATCGGGCGGCGCACCACCGAGCCGGTCCGGCTGGCCGACATCAACACCGCCGAGGTGCAGACTCGGATCGCCGAGCACTTCAGCGAGGCCGCCGACTACGTCGAGGTGGTGCGGCGGCTGTGGGACAGCTGGGAGGACGACGCCGAGATCCGCGACGCCGCCACCGGCCGCTTCATCGACCGGGAGAAGCTGCACCACATCGACTTCGAGGGCGACTGGTTCGACGTGCGGGGGCCCTCGATCACGCCGCGGCCGCCGCAGGGCCAGCCGGTCGTCACCGCGCTCGGCCACTCCTCGATCCCCTACCAGCTCATCGCGCGCGCCGCCGACGTCGGCTTCGTCACCCCGCACGACCGGGCCGGCGCGGCGGCGATCGTCGCGGAGATCCGGCGTGAGCAGGAGTTCGCGGGGCGGGCTTCGGACACAGTGCACGTGTTCGCCGATCTGGTGGTGTTCCTGGACGAGAGCGCTCAGGCCGCCGAGGAGCGCCGGGCCCGGCTCGACGAAGTGGCCGGGGCGCCGTACACGAGCGATGCGTACATCTTCGCCGGGACGCCGTCGGAGCTCGCCGACCTGCTCGCCGATTGGCGGCACGCCGGTCTGACCGGCTACCGGCTGCGTCCGGCGGCGCTGCCGCACGACCTGACGCGGATCACTCGCGCCCTGGTGCCCGAACTCCAGGCCCGCGGGCTGTTCCGGACTGAGTATCAGGCCTCGACCTTGCGCGGGCATCTGGGTCTGCCGCGGCCCGCAAACCGCTACGCCGCCGTCGCTCCGGCGGTCGCCCCCGCGGCCGTTTAAAGCGTGGAGAGAAAGAGCCGAACCATGAGCAAGCCCATCAAGCAGATCCATCTCGCCGCGCACTTCCCCGGCGTCAACAACACCACGGTGTGGAGCGACCCGGCCGCCGGCAGCCACATCGAGTTCGCGTCGTTCGCGCACTTCGCGCAGACCGCCGAGCGCGCCAAGTTCGACTTCGTCTTCCTGGCCGAGGGCCTGCGGCTGCGCGAGCAGGGCGGGCAGATCTACGACCTGGACGTGGTCGGGCGGCCCGACACGTTCACCGTGCTGGCCGCGCTGGCCGCCGTCACCGAGCGGATCGGGCTGACCGGCACCATCAACTCCACGTTCAACGAGCCCTACGAGGTGGCACGGCAGTTCGCCTCACTGGACCACCTGTCCGACGGCCGGGCCGCGTGGAACGTCGTCACCTCCTGGGACGCCTTCACCGGCGAGAACTTCCGGCGCGGCGGATATCTCGCGGAGCAGGACCGGTACGACCGCGCGAAGACGTTCCTGCGCACGGCGTGGGAGCTGTTCGACTCCTGGGACGGCTACCGGATCCCGGCCGACAAGGAATCAGGGGTCTTCCTGTCCGATCCGAAGGCCGGGACCTTCGAGCACCGGGACCGGCACTTCGACATCGCGGGCCGGTTCAACGTGCCGACCTCCCCGCAGGAACGGCCGGTCATCTTCCAGGCCGGGGACTCCGACGCCGGACGGGAGTTCGCGGCCTCCTGCGCCGACGCCATCTTCGGCCGGCACAGCACGCTGGGACCGGGCCAGGAGTTCTACACCGACGTTAAACGCCGGCTGCCGTCCTACGGCCGGACCAGCGAGGACCTGCTGATCCTGCCCGCGGCGACCTTCGTGCTCGGCGACACCGACGCCGAGGCCGCCGAGTTGGCGGTCCAGGTGCGGCGGGCGCAGGTCAGCGGGCAGACCGCGATCAAGTTCCTGGAGCAGCTGTGGAACCGGGACCTGAGCGGCTACGACCCCGACGGCCCGTTGCCGCAGACCGACCCCGATGTCAGCGGGGACTCGATCTCCAAGGGCCGGGCCGCGGACCGGATGTACCGGGACCGGATCGCCGTCGCCCGCGAGTACCGCGAGGAGGCGGCGGCCAAGAACCTGTCCATCAGGGAACTGATGATCGAGAAGACGTCGCGGCAGTCGTTCATCGGCTCCGCCGAGACGGTCGCGACGCAGATCGACGAGCTGGTGCAGGCCGACGCCGCGGACGGGTACATCCTGGTGCCGCACATCACGCCGGGCGGGTTGGACGTCTTCGCTGACACGGTGGTGCCGATCCTGCAGGAGCGCGGGCGGTACCGTGCCGACTACGAGGGGACGACGCTGCGCGAGCACTTGGGGTTGGGTTCGCCGCGTAAAACTCCGGCGGGGGCTGAGGCAGGGGCCGCGGCGGGGACCGCGGCGGGGGCTCAAGCTGAGGCGGAGTCGGAGGCGGCGGTTCCGGTGGGGGCGCTGCAATGAAGTTCCTGAGCATATCCCTGATCGTCCACGCCCCGGATCCGACCACCGGCGTCCAGGCGCCGACGAACGAACGCTTCCGCCAGGTCGTCGACGCCGCGGTACTGGCCGAGGAACTGGGCTTCGACGGCTTCGGCGTCGGCGAGCGGCACGAGCGGCCGTTCATCTCCTCCTCGCCGACCGTCGTCCTGAGCCACATCGCCGCCAAGACCAGCCGGATCAAGCTGTTCACGGCGGTCACCACGCTGAGCCTGCTGGACCCGGTGCGCGCGTATGAGGACTATGCGACGCTCGACCACCTGTCCGGGGGCCGGCTGGAGCTGATCATCGGCAAGGGCAACGGCTCGGCCCAGCGGGAACTGTTCGACGTCACGCCTGAAGATCAGTGGGAACGCAACGCGGAGTCCTACGAACTGTTCCGGCGGATCTGGCGCCAGGACAAAATCACGGCCACTCCCAAGTTCCGCCCCGCACTGAACGACGCGGAGGTCTGGCCCCGGCCGTTCCAGCAACCGATCCGCGTCTGGCACGGCAGCGCGACATCGAAGGAGTCGGTCGACTTGGCGGCCCGCTACGGCGACCCGCTGTTCTCGGCCAACGTCACCAACCCGATCGAGCCGTACGCGGAGCTGATCCGCTACTACCGCGAGCGCTGGGCGTTCCACGGCCACGACCCGGCGAAGGCGGCGGTCGGCGCCGGAACCGCGGGCTTCTACGCGGCGACTACTTCGCAGGAGGCGCTTCGCGGCTACGCCCCGGTATTCGCCGGCCACCTCGCGATGTGCAAGCGGATGGGTGTCGAGCCGGTCTTCCCGACGCTGGAGGACTTCGTCACGCGCAGCTCGGCGCTGATCGGCAGCCCGCAGCAGATCCTTGAGAAGGTGCACAGGTACTACGAGCAGTTCGGGCACACGGTGCTGCACCTACAGGCCGAGCCGACCGGCCTGAGCGCGGTCGAGCACCGGACGTCGCTGGAGCGGTTCCAGAGCGAGATCGCGCCGGTGCTGCGGCGGGAGATTCCCGACCCGCCTTGGGATTGGGACGCGCGGCCGATCGCTGATGTTTTCTCTGCTGATTCCTCCGCGACTGATTCGGCAGCTAATTCGGCGAGCAACATAGGCGCCGCTTTCATCGCCGATGCTCCGCCGACGGTTTCGGCCGCGGAATCTGCCCCCGATCCGCTGGCTGACTACCGTGCCGCGTTCGTCTCCGAGCCTTCTCCGGAGCCCTCTTCCGATCCCTCCCCCGAGCCCGAGCGCGGTACTTGGCCACCGCACCTCATCCCCAACGCGCAAGGAGCCTGACTATGTCCCGTACCCCACTCGGCGTCCTGGACCTGGTTCCGATCAGCTCCGGCTCCAGCGCGTCGCAGGCGCTGCGCAACAGCATCGACCTGGCGCAGCAGACCGAGCGGTTCGGTTATGCGCGCTACTGGTTCGCCGAGCACCACCTCAACCCGGGGGTCGCCGGCACCAGTCCGGCAGTCGTGCTCGCCCTGACCGCCGCGGCGACCACCTCCATCCGGCTCGGGTCCGGGGCCGTGCTGCTCGGGCACCGGACGCCGCTGGCCACCGTCGAGGAATTCGGCTTGCTCGACGCCGCGTTCCCCGGTCGTTTCGACCTCGGGCTGGGGCGCTCCGGCGGCGGCCGCACGCCCGGCAGCGCGGTGCCGGTCCGGGAGCCGGCGCTCGTCGGCGGCGCCGCCGTCCGCGACGGCTACACGCCGAACGGCCTGCGCATCCCGCCGCGCTTCGACTTCGCGCCGCTCCTGAAGTCGCCGCGTTTCGCGCTGCACAAGGCGCTGCTCCAGCAGCCGAACGCCGAGACGCCCGACTACGTCGACCAGGTCGGCGACATCCTCGCGCTGCTGGCCGGGACCTACGTCGACGGCAACGGCCAGCAGGCGCACGTCGTGCCCGGCGAGGGCGCCGATCTCCAGCTCTGGATCCTCGGCAGCAGCGGGGGCGCCAGTGCGGAGGTGGCCGGGGGCAACGGGCTGCGGTTCGCGACCAACTACCACGTCAGCCCGGCGACCGTGCTCGAGGCGGCGGAAGGGTATCGGGCCGCGTTCCGAGCATCGGAGGTGCTGTCGGCACCGCACGTCGGGGTCTCGGCCGACGTCGTGGTCGCGGAGACCGAGGCCCAGGCGCGGGAGCTGGCCTCCGGCTACGGCGCGTGGGTGCGCAGCATCCGGACCGCCGAGGGCGCCATCCAGTTCCCGACGCCGCAGGAGGCGCGGGCCGTGCCGTGGACCGAGGCCGACCGGGCCCTGGTCGCGGATCGGGTCGAGACCCAGTTCGTCGGCACCGCGGCGCAGGTCGCCGACCAGTTGGAGATCCTGCGCGACGCGGTCGCTGCCGACGAGCTGATCGTCACCACCATCACCCACGACCACGCCGACCGCGTCGCGTCGTACCGGCTGCTGGCCGAGGAATGGGCCAGGCGGGCCTGAGCCCATTGGGCCTGGGCCCACTCGGCCTGAGCCCACTCGCTCTGGGAGGAACCCATGACCGTTCAGGACACACCATGACCGTTCAGGACATCACCACTGCCTCACACCATCCCAAAGAGCTGCGACGCGTCTTCGGCGCCTTCCCCTCGGGGGTGACCGCCGTGGCCGCGCTCGTGGACGGCGTCCCGGTGGGACTGGCCGCGAGCTCGTTCACCTCGGTCTCGCTGTCCCCGGCGCTGGTCTCGGTCTGCGCCGACGTCAGCTCGACGACGTGGCCGGTGCTGCGCACACGTCCCCGCCTGGGAATCAGTGTTCTGGGAGCGCACCAGGAGCAGGCGTGCCGCCAGCTGTCGTCGAAGAACGGGGAACGCTTCGCCACGCTGGACTACCGGGCCAGCGCGGACGGCGCGGTCTTCGTCGAGGGGGCGAGCGCCTGGCTGGAGTGCGAGATCGACTCGGTGCTCCCGGCCGGTGACCACGACATCGTCGTCTTCCGGGTCCACGACCTGGACGCCGACCCGACCGTGCCGCCGCTGGTCTTCCACGCCAGCAAGTTCCAGCGGCTGGCGGCCTGAAGAGCTGAGCGGGAGATCTAAGCGGGCGCGAGCGGCACCGGCCCCAGCTCCGGTGCCGCCCGCGCCCTCGCCCCCTGCTCCGCCCTCCTACTCCGCTCCCTACTCCGCGTCGGCGACGATCGATCCGACGCGTTCGCCGAGGCCCGGATCGCGGCGGACCAGGAGGACCGCGTAAAGCCACGCCACGAGCAGCACCCCGAGCGCCAGGTAGGGGAACCAGTCGTAGGGCGTGGACTGCCCCGGCTTGGCCAGGTAGTACAGCGGCACGATGATGGCCGCGGCCCCGACCAGCGGCAGCACCGCGTGCCGGACCACGTTGAACTCCGCGCCCTGGTACCTGCGGTAGTAGAACGGCAGCGCGAGGTTCGAAGCCAGATACACGAGCAGGATCAGGATGGTGCCCATCGTCGAGGACTCGGCGAAGTAGTTCACCGGGTCCATCGACCCCTTGCCGCCGATGATGTGCAGCAGGCCCCAGCCGCCGATGATCAGCGTGCCCGCCGAGACGAAGACCATGATCGCGTTGAGCGGCGTGCGGCGCGTCGGGTGCACCCGGCCGAGGAAGGCCGGCAGCAGCCGCTCACGACCGGCGTTGAACAGCAGCCGGGTCTGGGAGTTGGTGCCGGCGATGAGCGACCCGAGCGTCGAGGTCAGCCCGGCGAGGTAGGCGAAGAAGGCCAGCACCCCGAGGGTGCCGTGGGCGACGTCGATGAACGGCACGGCCGCGGCACCGGTCTTGTCCGCGTCGTACCCGAACCCGGTGACCGTGGCGTAGGCGAACAGCACGTAGCCCACCGACATCATCGCGATCGAGAAGAACACGGCACGGCCCACGTTGCGACGCGGGTTGTCGGTCTCCTCGGCCAGCGCCGCGGAGTTCTCCCAGCCGACGAACATGTACACCGCGAGCGGGAAGCCTTCGGCGAGCCCTGACATACCACCCTTGACGTGACTGGGCTCGAAGGGCTTGAGCGACAGATGCGCGCCGTGCTTGGCGATGACCCACACCGACACCACGACCAGCACCGACATCTCGACCGCGAAGAAGTACCCGGCGAGCTTGGTGGACACCCCGACCCCGCGGATCATCAGCAGCACCGCCAGCGCGGTGAGGATGAGCGTGAACAGGATCCACGGCACGTTCCAGCCGAAGTAGTAGTGCAGCGTCATCTCCAAGAACCCGCCGGAGATGGCGATCACCGAGGAGATGGCGATGATGTACCCGGCGGTGATCAGCAACGCGGTGGTCACCGCACTGGTCGGCCCGAACGTCTTGCCGACGAACGTGATGAACCCCCCGGCCGACGGATGCGCCCGCGAGAACTGGGCCAGCGTGTTCCCCAACAGCGCCACGGTGATCCCGGCGACGATGATGGTCAGCGGCGAGGCCACCCCGGCCGTCGTGGCCAGCAGCCCGAACCCGAAGTAGAAACTCATCGCCGGCCCGATATTGGCCATCGTGGAACTGGCGATGTCGAGCAGGCCCAACGAACCGCCGCGCAGCCGATCCCCACCCGGCTCCGGCTCGGCGGCCGACGGCGCGGGCGCGGTGGACGGGGGATCCATGGTGGACATGGGCTGCTCCTCGGCACTGAGAGCTGGGCTACGAGCTGGGCGGATCAGGGCGGGGCCGCGGTCTTGCCGAGAAAATAGCTCACAGGGAACAGATAAACAAGGGGTAATGGGTCGCGGTGAGCAAATATTTCGGGGATGGTGGTTGGGCCGGTGATTGGGCCGGTGATTGGGCTGGTCAGCTGGACTCATCGCAAGAGGCTGCGATCGGCGCGCTAGCCGGTGCTGGGCGCTGACCGCTCTGACTGCTAGTGCGGTGGCTGGATTGGTTTGCCGTGTTGGTGGTGTGGTTGCGGGTTGGGCGAGAGTCGGGCACGGAGGCCGCCGGTCACGTACGGGGTTAAGGGCGTTGTGAAAAAGCCGCCTGTTTTCGTCCGCCGGCTTTTGTACGCAAGGCGCGGTCGCGTGGCAGGGCGGACGAAAACCGGCC
>NZ_JAAFZA010000191.1 GCF_015356865.1 Catenulispora pinisilvae | reverse complement strand
GGGTGTTGCAGGGGGCGTTGGGGAACCTGCCGGAGTTGTTCGTGTCGGTGTTCGCGCTGCGGGCCGGGCTGACTACGGTGGTCAGTTCTGCGATCATCGGCTCGATCATGGCGAACCTGCTGTTGGTGCTCGGCTTGTCGTTCGTGGTCGGCAGTGCGCGGCACGGTGTGCTGCGCTTCTCGATTCAGCGGGCGCGGCTCATCATGGGTCTGATGATCCTGTCGGTGGCGTCGATGCTGATTCCAAGCCTTGCCTCCTACATCCACTCTCCGGCGGCCGGGCACGAGGTCGCGCTGGCTCGGGTCACCGCCGTGGTGCTGCTGGCGGTTTTCGCGTTGTCGATTCCGGTGAGCCTGCGTCGTGATCTGGAGCCCACTGCTGCCGAGGGGGCGGCTGAGGTGAAGCAGGAGCTCGATGCCGCCAATCCCTGGCCGCTCTGGCTGGCCGTCACCGTGCTCGCGGTCGCCGCGCTGGCCGCCGCGTATGTCTCCGACCAGTTCGTCACCGCCCTGACTCCCGCGATGAACTCCCTGCACATTTCGCAGGCCTTCTCCGGCCTGGTGATCGTGGCGTTGGCGGGCAACGCGGTGGAGAACGCGGTCGGGGTCAAGCTGGCCTGGCAGAACAAGGCGGATCATGCGCTGTCGGTGGTGCTGAACAGTCCGTTGCAGATCGCGCTGGTCCTGGCGCCCGCGCTGGTGCTGTTGTCCCCGGTGATCGGCGGGTCGGCGTTCACCCTGGTCTTCAACCCGATGCTGGTGACCACGGTCGGGATCGCGACGTTGGCGGTGCTGTACCTGATCTCGGACGGCGAGTCGGACTGGCTGGAGGGCTCGGCGATGATCGGGCTGTACGTGTTGGTGGCGACGGCTTTCTGGTGGGGATAGCGCGCGTTGGGACTGCGCGTCATGGACCGGGCGTCATGGAACCGCGCGTCATGGACCGCACGTCAGACCTCGAACTGGCCGGCGTCCATCAGCCCCAGCACGAGCGCGGCGATGTTCCAAGCGTCGTCCGCACCGCTGTGATGCCGGCCTTCCAGGGGGAGCCCGGCGGTTCGTAGCGCCTGGTCCATGCCGCAGCGCCGCAGGTTGTGCGCGGTGGCGAACACCGCTTTGGCGTTGACGTGTCCTTCGCCGTACGGGTAAGCCACCTCGGTGTCAGCGCACTGTCGGAGGAACTGCTTGCGGTCGTAGTCGCCCCAACTGGTCCACGGACGGGAGCCGGACCGGTGCTCGGCGCGCAGGATCTCGCAGGCCCGGGCGAAGCTCACGCCGGTGTCGACCTCCCGCTGCGTCAGGCCGGTGAGCTCGGTGCAGAACGTGCTGACCGTCGAGCGCTCCGGCCGTACCAGGATCCGGTGCTTGGCCACCCGCTTGCGGGCCGGGACGTCGACCACGGTGAGTCCGATCTCGATGATCTCCGAGGTCATGTCCGGCGGTGCGGCGCCGGACCAGCAGGTGGCTTCGACGTCGACGACGTTCAGGTGGCGGCCCTGGATTTCCATGGCTCGCATGGTAGGTCCGGGCGGCGCGGCGGCGCCTGGCTGTTTTCCGCCGGCCGACCGGACCCGTGGCGTTAAGCGTCGCGCCGCTTCAGTACCCACCCGGCGGCGATCAGCAACACCGCGGTCCACAAGCAGAATACTCCGTAGCCCTGCCACGCCGACAGCAGGTCGTTCGGACCCGGTGCGGACTGCGCGACCAGGTGTCCCGCCTCCGTCGGCAGATACGCGTGGACGTGCTTGCCCAACGAGCCCGGCAGCAGCTGCGCCAGCGGGGCCAGCACCTCGACGAAGGCGATGACGCCGGTGATGGCGCCGGCGGTGTGCCGGATCAGGGTGCCGATCGCCAGCGCGAACAGGCCCAGCATCATCAGGTAGAGGCCGGCGCCGAGCAGGGCACGGAGCACGCCCTTGTCGCCGAGGCTCACCGGGACCTTGCTGTTCAGGATCGGGGCGGCCAGGAAGAAGGCGCCGAAGGAGACGATCTCGCCGACCACGAAGGTCACCACGGCGAACACCAGCGCCTTGGCCGCGAGCATCGGCGTCCGCCTCGGCGCGGCGAGCACCGAGGCGCGGATCATGCCGGTCGAGTACTCCGAGGTGATCACCATGACGCCCAGGACGCAGATCGCCAGCTGGCCCAGGACGAACCCGGAGCCCAGGATGTTGCCGGTCGGGTCCCGCCGGTAGTCCAGTTGCTGGCTCGGGTCCATCTTCGACCACTGGCTCGTGGTCAGCCAGGTGAACAGCACCGACAGGCCCAGGGTCAGGATCAGGAAGGCGAGCAGCGACCAGACCGTGGAGCGCACGCTGCGGAACTTCGTCCACTCCATCGCCAGCAGGCGTGGGAAGGCGGCCGAGCGGCGGCCCTCGGCGGGCCGGCCCGCGGGCACGGTGGCCGGGGCGTCGGGAGTCGCGGCGGTCATTCGGCGGCCTCGCTTCCGGACGTCGGGACGGCTGGTTCGGCTGGTTCGGCCTCGTTGTCGGACGGCGCGGCGGTCGGTGGTGCGGCGCCCGCTGGCACTGCACCCGGTGGCGCTGCGGCCGGCGCTGCGAATCCCGGTGCCACCGCGTCCCCGATCCCGCCGCCGATCCCGCCGACCGCACCGGCCTGCGGGTCCGAATCCGCGTGGTACTCGACGGATCCCCGCGTCATCTCCATGAACGCCTCCTCCAACGAGGCCCGCTGCGGGGTCAGCTCGTGCAGCACCACGCGCGCCGCGGCGGCCTTCTCGCCGATCTCCTGCGCGGTCATGCCGCGCACGATCAGCGCGCCGTCCTCGGCGGTCGCCACCGTGACGCCATCGGCCTCACCCTCGGCCGGCGTCCGCTCCAGCTCCTTCGCGAGCTGGCTCGGTTGCGGCGTCCGGACCAGGACCGAGTGGTCCGAGGAGCGCGCGATGAAGGCGTCCACCGACTCGTCCGCGATCAGCGCCCCGCGGCCGATCACCACCAGGTGGTCGGCGGTCTGCGCCATCTCGCTCATCAGGTGGGAGGAGACGAAGATGGTCTTCCCGGCGGCGGCCAGCGCCTTCATCAGGTTCCTGATCCACAGCACGCCCTCCGGGTCCAGCCCGTTGACCGGCTCGTCCAGGATCAGCACCTGCGGGTCGCCGAGCAGCGCGGCGGCGATGCCCAGGCGCTGGCCCATGCCCAGGGAGAAGCCGCCGGCCCGCTTCTTGGCCACCTCGGTCAGCCCGACCAGTGCCAGTGCCTCATCCACCCGCTTGCGGGGCAGGCCCTGGCTCTGCGCCAGGCACAGCAGGTGGTTGTAGGCCGAGCGGCCGGTGTGGACGGCGCGGGCTTCCAGCAGCGCCCCGACTTTGCGCAGCGGCTCGCGCAGGTCCGCGTAGCGGACGCCGTCGATCGTCGCGGTGCCGGACTGCGGCCGGTCCAGGCCCAGGATCAGCCGCATCGTGGTGGATTTGCCGGCCCCGTTCGGGCCCAGGAACCCGGTGATGCGTCCCGGTTGTACCGAGAATGTCAGGTGATCGACGGCGGTTTTGGCCCCGTACCGCTTAGACAGGTCGTGCACTTCGATCACGGCGGCCCCCTCAGACAGCGCGAGACGGAGCCAGCGACCCCTGGCCCCGCCTCGAAGCTTACTGAAAACGCCCGGGAAAACCGCGTCTACGCGTCCTTGCTCCGCATCACGATTGCGCCACCGATCACGGCCGCGGCGGCATAAGCGGCGAACACCCCGAACCCGGCCCACGGCGAGAGCATGTCGGAGGCCGGCCTGGTGGCGATGATCTGAAGCCCGGCGTTGAACGGGATCCACTTGGCGATGTCGGTGTGCCAGTTCCCCGGCAGGAACTGCACCAGGATGAACAGGATGAACAGCACCCCGACCGCGGAGGTGATGGCCCCGGCGGTGTGCCGCAGGATCGCGCCGAGCCCGAAGGCCAGCAGCGCCGTGCCCGCCATGTACAGGCCGCCGCCGAACACCGCGCGCAGGACGCCGGGGTCACCCAGTGCCACGTGGATGTGGTGGCCGGAGTAGATGCCGGAGGCGATGAAGAAGGACACGAACGAGCAGATCAGCCCGACCGCCAGCGCCACCGCCGTGACGATGGTGGTCTTGGCCCAGAACAGCGTGGCCCGGCGCGGCTGGCTGGTCAGCGAGGTGCGGATCATGCCGGTGCTGTACTCGGCGGTGATCGCCATCGCGCCGAACACCACGATCACCAGCTGCCCGAAGAACAGGCCGGACATGGAGATCGCGGTCCAGTCGTCGGTGCCGTCGCTGCTGGGGTGGCTTGAGGACCCGAAGGCGATCAGGACGCTCAGGCCGATGGTGAGGACGATGGTGATCAGCAGGGTCCAGAAGGTGGAGCGGACGGTGCGGATCTTGGTCCACTCCGAGCGCAGGGCGGTGCCGAAGGTGGCCTTCGCGCCCGGGAAGCGGTCGGGGCCGGCGACGACGGCGTGGCCGGGCGCGCCGTGCGGGCCGGGGATTCCGGGCTGGCCGTACTGGCCGGGAGCCCCGTGCTGGCCGCCGAAGCCGGCGTTGGGCGGTACCGGCTGGCCCGGCGCGTATCCCGGGGCCGGCTGCGTCGGCGCCTGGCCGGGCGCGGCGTTCGGCGCGGCGGCGTATCCGGGCCCGTAACCCGTCACCGGCTGGGTCGCCGCCTGGTCCTGCGGCGCGAAGCCCGGGTTCTGCGGCTGCCCGGTCTGCGAGGGGGTGCTCATCTCAACGGGCTCCGATCATCTGGCCGGGGTTCTGGCCGGGGGCGTACGGGTTCTGCGATGCACCGGGTCCGCCTGGGCCGGCGGGTCCGCCGGGGCCGCCCGGTCCGTAGCCGCCGACGCCGGCCGCGCGGTACTCGACCTCGTCCTTGGTCATCTCCATGAAGGCCTCTTCCAGCGAGGCCTGGTGCGGCGCGAGTTCGTGCACCCGGATCTGGTTGTCGAAGGCCAGGTCGCCGATCTGCTGCGGGCTGGCGCCGCGCACCGTGATCAGGCCGCCGGCGTCGTTGGTGACCCGCGCCCCCTTACTGGCCAGCAACTGCATCAGCTGCATGGCGTCCGGGGTGCGGACCGTGACCGTCTGCTCGGAGTTGCGGGAGATGAACTCCTGCACCGAGCAGTCCGCCTGCATCTTGCCGCGGCCGATCACGATCAGGTGGTCGGCGGTGTGCTCCATCTCGGACATCAGGTGCGAGGAGACGAAGACCGTGCGGCCCTCGGAGGCCAGCTTGCGCATGAACTCGCGGATCCAGCGGATGCCGTCCGGGTCCAGGCCGTTGACCGGCTCGTCGAACATCAGCACCTTGGGATCGCCGAGCAGCGCCGCGGCGATGCCCAGGCGCTGGCCCATGCCCAGCGAGAATCCCCCGGAGCGCTTCTTGGCCACCTCGCGCAGGCCGGTCAGCTCCAGCACCTCCTGGACCCGGCGGGCCGGCAGGTGGTTGGACTGCGCCAGGCACAGCAGGTGGTTGTAGGCGGTGCGGCCGCCGTGGATCGCCTTGGCGTCCAGCAATGCGCCGACCTCGCGCATCGGGGCCACGGCCTTGGCGTAGGGGCGGCCGTTGACGGTGACCGTGCCGGACGTCGGGGCGTCCAGGCCCAGGATCATCCGCATGGTCGTCGACTTTCCGGCGCCGTTCGGACCGAGGAAGCCGGTCACCACCCCCGGACGCACGGTGAACGTCAAGCCGTCGACGGCCTTCTTGTCGCCGTACTGTTTGGTGAGCCCTGTTGCTTCGATCATGCGATAGACCGTATCGGCGTTGAGTACGGCCCGTCGTCGCTCTTAGGTCTTTCGTTACCAGGTCAGGTATTAGCCCTTAGTAGGGGGAGGTACCGTGGATCTCGATGAGCACCGACATCCGCGCCACCACCATCCTGCCGGCCGAGCGCCGGCCGGTGACCCTGACCACCGCCGACGGCCTGGACTTGGTCGGCGAACTGGCGCTGCCCCCGGACGGCCGCACCCCGGCCGGCACTCTGGTCACACTGCACCCGCTGCCCACTCACGGCGGCTTCATGGACAGCCACATCTACCGCAAGGCGGCCTGGCGGCTGCCGGCGCTGGCGGACCTGGCGGTCCTGCGTTTCAACACCCGCGGCACGGTCTCGCCGGCCGGCCGGAGCCAGGGCGAGTTCGACCACGCGGTGGGGGAGCGGTTCGACGTGGAGGCCGCGATCGAGTTCGCGGACTACGAGGACCTGCCGAACCGCTGGCTGATCGGCTGGTCGTTCGGGACCGACCTGGCGCTGATGTACGGGGACGACCCCTCGATCGACGGCCTGATCCTGCTCTCGCCGCCGTTGCGCTACTCGCGGCCGGAGGATCTGGACGGCTGGGCCGCCTCCGGCAAGCCGGTCGTGGCGCTGGTGCCGGAGTTCGACGACTACCTGCGGCCGGCTGAGGCCCGGGAGCGGTTCGCCCGCATCCCGCAGGCTGAGGTGATCGGCGTCGACGGCGCGAAGCACCTGTGGGTCGGCGAGAAGTACGTGCAGCGCGTGCACAACGAGATCGTCAAGCGCGTGAACCCGGCGGCGTATCCGTTGGCGACGACGTGGGACGGACCGTTCGAGACGTTCGCCGAGTAGCCGATATTCGGTTGGCGCGGAGCGGCCGGGTGGCGAGTATCGGGGCATGGACAAATCACGCCAGCCTGCTGACCGAGGATCGGGAAGCGCCGATTCGCAGATCATCCAGTGCTACAGCCACGGTCGCGTGGTGCAGATGCCTTCCTTGCGGGGCCGGAGCCAGGAACTGCGCGACAAGCTGCTCAAGCACATCGCCGCCCGGGCCTTCGAGCCGGGGCGTGCTTACAACGAGCAGGAAGTCAACGCCGCGCTGATGCCCGTCTTCGACGACTACGTGGCGCTGCGCCGCTATCTCGTCGAGAGCCGGCACCTCATGCGGGATCAGGCTGGGCGGGAGTATCGCCTGCCGGTCCAGACTCCGACGGTCCAGACTCCGACGGTTCAGACCCCGACTGCTGTTCCGGCCCAGGGCTAGCCGGCGGTTCCGGCGTCGGCGTGCTGGGCGGCTGCGCGTCCGGGTCGCGGTCCTGGGCCGGCAGCACGACCTGACGCACGATCACCAGCAGCCCGGCGGTCAGCGGGATGAACAGCAGCGCGCCGGAGACGCCCAGGATGGTGTAGCCGGCCAGCGCCGCTATCACCGCGACCGCCGGCGGCAGGTCGACGGTCCGGGACATCACGCGCGGGTAGATCAGGTAGTTCTCCAGCTGCTGGTAGAGCACGAAGAAGATCAGGGCCGCGAGCGCCTTGACCGGCGAGTCCAGCAGCAGGATGACGGCGCAGGCCAGGAACGCGCCGAAGGTCGCGCCGATGATCGGGATCAGGTCGGTGAGCCCGACCAGCAGGGCCAGCGGCAGCGCGAAGCGCACGCCCATAATGGACATCGCCAGCCAGCTGGCCAGGGTGGCGCAGGTGGAGACGACCAGCGCCCCGGAGACGTAGCCGCCGACCCGGTTCAGCACCCGGTCGGTCAGGTCCGCGGCCCGCTCGCGGCGGGAGCGGGGGACGAGCTTGAGGCCGCCGGAGGTCATGGACGGCAGCGAGCCCAGGAAGTACAGCGTCAGCATCAGGATCGTGAAGGCCTTGAAGACGCTGGTGAGCACCGCCTTGCCGAACCCGAACGCGCCGCCGGCCAGCGTCTTGGTGGTGTCGGCGGTGCTGAACCAGTTCTGGAGCTTCGTGATCAGGTGGTACTTCTTGTCCAGCCGCTGGATCGTGGAGTTGTCCTGGAGCTTCTTCAAGCCGTCGGGCACGCCGTTGTGGATCAGGGACGAGGTCTGGTCGGTCAGCGGCTTGGCGATGACGACGATGAAGCCGGCGAACAGGGCCAGCACCGCCAGCGCGACGATCGTGACGGCCCACCGCCGGTGGAACCCGCGCCCGGTGAGCATCTCCACGAACGGATTGAGCCCGGCGGCCAGCACCAGGGCCATGGTGATCATGACGATGATGTCGACGACGTTGGTGAGCGTCCGGCCCAGATAGTAGGCGCCCAGCACGCCGAATCCGCCGACCAGCCCGATCGCGAACGGCGGCGTCCGGGTCAGCGCGGGCTTGGCCGCCGTCCGGGACGCCGAGGCGCTGCTCGCGCTTGCGGACTCGGCGGGAACCTGATCGGCGGCGGTCATGGGGGCGAGTTTAGTTGAGGCGCGGGTCGCCAGGGCCGGTTGCGGACCGGCGTCGCGGTGGCCGTCCGCCCAACGAATCGCCAACTCGGGCAACTACCCCGGGGCCAGTCCGGGTCTGCATGGTCGAAGGAGGTGCCGATGAGAGCCGAGGACGAGGCAGAGTTCCGCGAGTACGTGGCCGGCCGCTGGACGTGGCTGGTGAGGGCCGCGGCGCTGCTCACGGGGGATCCGTGGCACGCGGAGGATCTGGCGCAGACGGCGTTGGTGCGGGTGTTCGCTTCGTGGTCGCGGGTGCGTGCGGCCCAGGACATGGACGCGTACACCATGCGGATCCTGATCAACCAGAACAAGAACCGCTTCCGGCGGCGGCGGGTCGTTGAGGATCTGACGGCCGTGGTGCCCGAGCGCGCCGGCGGGGACCCGACCTCGCGGGTGGATCAGCGGGCCGGGTTGTTGGCCGCGCTGGCCTCGCTTCCCAAGCGGCAACGCGAAGTCGTGGTGCTGCGGTACTGGGAGGACTACAGCGAGGCGCAGACGGCGCGGATCCTCGGCTGTTCGGTCGGCACCGTGAAGAGCCAGTCGTCCAAGGCGCTGGCCAAGTTGCGCACGCACGCCTCGGTGCTGGCGTCGCGCTGAACCACCCACCCACACATCCAGGACGGAAGACGGGAATCCATGAACGACGAAGAATTCGACGGCTCCGCGGTACGCGAGCTGTTCGCCCCCGCGGTCGCCGACCGCGGTCTGACCTCGGCCCCGACCGACGCCATCGTCGCCGCCGGGCGCCGCCGCATCGTCGGGCGCCGGGCCGCGGTCGCCGGCGGGGCGCTGGCGATCGTGGCCGCGGTGCCGTTGGCCGCCACGGCCATCGCCGCCGGGCCCGACAAGGCCGGCAGCACGACGAACGCGGCGGGCAACTCGGGTGTCGGCGTCAAGAGCGGCGCGGGCACCACGGACGCTCCCGGCGTCGCCACCCCGCCGAACACCAAGACGCCGGCCCAAGGTGTCGGCGACGTCGGCGCCGCCAGCAGCCCGGCCAAGACCGGCACGAGCGGCGACCCCGCCGGTCTGCCGACCAAGCCGACCGTCGTCGCCACCGGCAACATCGAGGGACACAACTGGACGATCACCTTCCAGACGGCCCCGGGCAACAACGCCCTGACCGCCGGGGACAAGTGCCTCGGGCTCGTCCTCACCGTGGACGGTCACAACTCGTCCATCAACCCGGCGATGCTGCCCTACTGTCTGCCGGTCAAGTATGAAGGCCTCTCGGGCCTCATGTGGGCCGCCCAGTACACCCTGAAGTACTACTACCCCAGCGGTGCTGGCACCCTGCAGATGGGCATGGTCCCGGCCAACGTGGCGAAGGTCGTCGCGCACGTGGACGGCCTGGCCCCGGTCTCCGCCACCACGATCCCGGCGCCCGGCCTGAACGACGAGGCGTTCTATTTCCTGCCGATCCTCAAGAACGATCAGGGCTTCCGGGTGTCCTTCGACGAGTACAACACGCAGGGCGTGAAGATCGGCAACTTCAACAACTGGACGCCGGCTCCGGGCCAGCCGCAGTTCCCGGGGAACACGAAGTAGTCGAAGTAGTCGAAGTGTCCGAAGTAGCTGAAGTAGCTGAAGCAGCCGAAACAGTGGGCTGATAGAAACCCGGCGCGAACGCGGCGCACCAAAGCGCGGCAGAGCGCGCCGCGCCGGAACGCAAAAGCGCCCCCGGACCCACCCAGAGGGTCCGGGGGCGCGCTCGCGACGTCTGCCGAGACCGGCTATCCCGATCGGTGTCGACAGCTCTGATGCGATGGCCGGTCGCCGCCTGCTATCGGGGTCTCGCACTGAGACCCCTCAGGCCCGGGCCGGCTCCGAGGCGCTGTCCGCCCCGTCAAGCGATCCCGATCCGACCCCGCCGGCCGATGCACCACAACCGCCGGCGGGGGCGAGGAGTCAGCGCTGCGCCGGGATCGCCGCGTCGTCGGCCTGCTCCAGCTCGTCCTCGGCCTCGTTCAGCGCCGCCAGGGCGTTGACGTTGACCGCGCCGCCGGTCAGCGTGGCCAGCATCTCGCGCACGTTGTGCAGCTGGGCGTTGATGCTGTCGCGGCGGTGGGTCAGCGCCGCCAGCTCGCGCTCGGCCTCGCTGCGGATGCGGTCGGTCTTGCTGCGCGCGTCGGCGATGATGTCGTCGGCCTGGCGCTGCGCGGTCTCGATCGTGGACCGGGCCCGGCGCTCGGCGTCGGTGCGCATCTTCTCGGCCTCCAGGCGCAGCTGCTCGGCCCGGTTCTCGATCTCGGCCAGCCGCTTCTCGGCCTTGGCCTGGCGCGCGGCCAGGTCCCGCTCGGACTGCTCGCGGCGCTTGGCCAGCTTGGTCTCGAAGTCGGTGGCGGCCGCCGCGGCCTTGGCACGGGTCTCCTCGAAGAGGGCTTCGGCTTCCTCGCGCTTGGTCGCGGCGTCCTTGGCGGCGGTGGCGCGGACCTGGTTGGCGTCGTCCTTGGCCTTCTCGACGATCCGCACGGCCTCCTCGTCCGCCTTGGCCTTGCGGTCCTTGGCGTACTGCTCGGCGTCCGTGCGGACCTTCATGGCGGCCTGGTCGGCCAGCTCGCGGTGCGCGTCGGCGGCACGGCGGGCCTCCTCGCGCAGGTCCTTCGCCTCTTCCTCGGCCAGGCGCAGGATCTTCTCCACGCGCGCGCCCAGACCGGCGTAGCTCGGCTCGCTGTCGGCGAGCTGCGCCTGGACAGTCTGGTTCTCCAGGTGCAGTTCCTCGATGCGCTTCTCCAGCGAGCCTGACCGGGAGTGAGCGGCGTCCCGCTCGGCGATCAGCTTGGTGATTCGGTCGTTGACCTGAACCGGGTCGTACCCGCGGCGCACTTGCTCGAAGCCGTGCGGCGAATGCATGTCGCTCATGAGATCCCTGTCGCGATTCACTGGCCCGCGTCGGGCCGGGGGTGAGTGAACAATCTACAAGTGGCGGTGAAGGTGTACCGGGCTGTGGTGGTGTAAGGGGAATCCTGGCACGAAACCCGCCGGTCTTCGACCGGGTGTGCCGTAATCGAACAAACGAACCCGGCAAACCCGCTCTATCGAGTGCATTAGCTGATCATGCGTCACGGGCCGTGGACCAACACATACCGGGTGTCGTGGTGCGGCGGGGACGGCGGAACAGTCACGCTTCTCAGTCCTCCGAAGGCGGCCCGACGGGAACGGAGACCGAGGTCGCCAGCGCGTCCAGCACCCCGTGCACCCGCGACATCTCCGCCTTGATCTCCTGCTTGCGGACCTCGATCTCCTCGACCTCGCGCTTGGCCTCGGCCCGCTGCCGCTCGGTCTCCTCCTTGGCCTTGGTCACCAGCTGCTCGGCCAGCTCCCGCGCCTCCGCGACGGTCTCAGCGGCCTGCTTGCGCGCGGTGGCCAGGGCGGTCTCGGCCTCGGAGTTGGCCTGCTCGCGGGTCTGGAGCGCCTTCTTGTCGGCGGCTTCCAGCACGCCGTCGGCGGTCCGCCTTATCCGCTCGACGTCGGCCTTGGCCGCGGCGGTGACGCGTTCGGCCTCGGCCTCGGCGGTCGAGGTGACGCGCGTGGACTCATCGCGCGCCGCCGCCAGCATCCGGTCGACCTCGTTCTCGCTGTCGGCGCGCACCTTCACGGCCTCCGAGCGGGCCATCGCGACCAGCTTGTCGGCGTCCCGGCCGGCCGATTCCAGCTTGCGGCCGGTCTCCTCGCGGGCGTCGCTGCGGATCTTGTCGGCGTCGGCGCGGGCCGCCTCGGCGCTGGCCGCCGACTCGTGGTGGATGCGCTCGGACTCCGACTTCGCGGCCTTCACCATGGTGTCCGCCTTGGTCCGGGCCTCGGCCCCGGCGGCCTCGGCCTCGGCCCGCAGCGCGGCGGCGTCCCGGCGGGCCTCGGCGCGGACCTGGACCGCCTCCTCGGCGGCCTCCACCCCGAGCACCGCGGCGGCCGCCTCGGCCTCGCCCCGGATCCGCTCGGCGTCGGCGATCTGGCGGTCGGCGGCGCTCTGCGCCTCCTCCACTATCCCGGCGACCTCGGCGCGCACGGCGGTCGCGTACCGCGTGCCCTCCTCGCCGATCTTGCGGGCCTGGGCCTGCGCCGCTTCCATCGTCTCGTTGGCCACGGCCTCGGCGGCCTGCCGGGTCTGGGTGGAATAGGAGTCGGCCTCGGCGTGGGTGACCTGCGCGGCGCGGTCGGAGTCGGCCTTGGTCTTGGCCGCGTACGCCTCGGTCTCGGTCCGCAGCGCGTTCGCGTAGTCCTCGGCCGTGGTGCGGGTGAGCTCACTGGCCCGCTCCGAATCAGCCTTCGTCTTCGCCGCGTACACGTCGGCGGTGGCGCGCGTGGTGTGCGAGTACTTCTCCGCCTCGCCCCGCGCCTCGTCGGCGGCGCGGTCGGAGTCGGCCTTGGTCTGTGCCGCGTAGGCGTCGGCCTCGCCGCGGATCCCGACCGAGTAGTTCTCGGTCTCGGCCCGGAGGTTCTCGGCAGCCTGCTCGGAGTCGGCCTTGGTCTGTGCCGCGTAGGCGTCGGCCTCGCCGCGCATCGCGACCGAGTAGTTCTCGGTCTCGGCCCGGAGGTTCTCGGCAGCCTGCTCGGAGTCGGCCTTGGTCTGTGCCGCGTAGGCGTCGGCCTCGCCGCGGATCCCGACCGAGTAGTTCTCGGTCTCGATGCGGAGGTTCTCGGCGACCTGCTCGGAGTCCGCCTTGGTCTTGGCCGCGTAGGCGTCCGCCTCGGCCCGGACGCCGTTCGCGTAGTTCTCGGTCTCGATCCGGAGGTTGTCCGCGACGTGCTCGGAATCGGCCTTGGTCTTCGCGGCGTACGCGTCGGCCTCGGCCCGGACCCCGGTCGAGTAGTTGTCGGTGTCGGCCTGGAGCCGCTCGGAGGCGAGCTCGGAGTCCGCCCTCGTCTTGGCCGCGTACGCGTCGGCGTCGGACTTGATGCCCTGCGAGTAGGAGTCCGCCTCGCCCCGGGTCTGCGCCGAGTACTGGTCGGCGGCCAGCTGCATCTGCTGGGCGTAGGCGTCGGCGTCCGCGCGGACCTTGCCGGACTCGGCGTCGATCGTGGCCCGGGTCTGCGCGGCGTAGGTATCAGCGTCCTGCCGTACCGTCTGCGAGTACGCCTCGGTGTCCGCGCGCAGCTTGTCGGTCTCGGCCTTGACCGCGTTGCGGGTTTTGTCCGCGTAGGTGTCCGCCTCGCCGCGGGTGTTGCTCGCGTAGGTGTCCGCCTCGCCCCGGGTGTTCTGCGAGTAGTGGTCCGCCTCTTCGCGGACCTTCGCGGTCTCGGTGTCCGAGCGCGCCTGCGCCTCGTCGATCCGGGCCTGGGCCTTATCGCGCAGCCGCTGGATCTCCTCGCGGGCGCCGTTCTGCATGGCCTCGACACCGGCCTCGGTGTCCACCCGGAGTTGCTCGGCGGCGGTGTGCGCTTCCTCATGTGCCTGCTGGGCCGCCGAGTGCAGTTCGCTGGCCTGCGCGTGCAGCGCCTCGATCTGGCCGCGCAGCGGGGCCACGTCCTCCTCGGCGGCGACCCGGGTGGCCTCCGCGTCGGCCTGGCCCTTGCCGATCAGCTCCTCGACGGTCCGGGCCACCTGGTCCAGCCGCGTGGCCGCCTGCTCCTCGGCCTCGGCCAGGATCCGGCCGGCGTTCCCGGTGACCCGGTCGGCGTCGGTGCGCGCCTCGGCCCGCATCCGCGCGGCGTCGTTCGCCGCCTCCTGGCGGGCCTGCTGCGCGTTCGCCTCGGCCTCGGCCCGCTGGTGCTGCGCCGCGGCCTCGGCCTCGCCGCGCACCCGCATCGCCTCGGCGCTGGCCTCCGCGCGGGTCCGCTCGGCCTGCGCGCCGGATTCCATCAGCATCCGCGAGGCCTCGGCCCGCGCGGAGTTTATCGCGGCCTCGGCCTCGCTCTTGGCGGTGCCGCGGATCTGCGCGGCGTGCTCCTGGGCCTGGGCGGCCTGGCTGCCGGCCGCGGTCAGCATCCGCTCGGCCTCGGCGTTGGCCGCCTCGCGGGTCTTCTCGGCCTCGGCGCGCGCCGCGGTCCGCATGTTCTCGGTCTCCATGCGGACGTGCTCGATGGCCTGCGCGGTCTCCATCGCTATCCGGTCGCGGCCGGCCTCGACCTCGCCCCGGGCCGCCTCGATGATCCGGCCGCGGTGCGCCTCGGTGTCCGAGCGGACCTTCTCGGCCCACGCGGCCATCTCGTTGACCTGAGCCTCGGCCTGCTGCCGCTTCTCGGTCAGCTCGCGGTCCAGCGACTGCCGGCGGTTGCCGACCTCGGTGTGCCACTCGGCTTCCAGCTCCGCGGACCGGTGCGCGGCCTCCTCCAGGAGCCGGGCCGTCTTCGCGCGGGACTCGCGCAGCTCGCGCTCGGCGGCCGCGCGGACCTGGTCGGCCTGGATCTGGGCGTTGCGGAGCATCTGCTCCACCTGCCCGGAGATGTTGTCGAAGCGCGGCTGCGCGGCCAGCCGGCGCTGCTCGTGCAGCTTGGAGCGCAGGACCTCGATCTGGTAGCGCAGGTCCTCGGTGTCGGTCAGCGCCTCGTCGCGGGCGGTGCGGAGCCTGTCGAGCTCCTTCTCCATCTCCGAGAACGTGGCCTCGACGTCGTGCTTGTCATAGCCGCCGGTGTCGTAGCCGCCGTCGTCCCAGGAGTCGCCGGGGGCCGCCGAGCGCGAACGCGGCGGGTAGTCGCCGGACTGCGGGGGGTTCGCGCCCCGGCGCGCGTGGGATCCACGATCGCCGGCACGGTCGCCGTAGCGATCCGTGCTGCGTTCGTCGAGCCGCCCTGGTCCCATGACAGTGAATCGTGTCAGATTTCCGGCCGGATGACACCTAGTCGGGCCGGGGAATGAGTAGAGGCTTCGGATCGTACCAGGCCCGGATCGCATGCCCGCTCAAGTCGGGCATCTCGCACCAGAATCAGTGCCTTGTGGAAGCCTCGCAGGCCGCGGCCGTATGGTCGCCCTCCGCTGTCCACCTGTTACCGTCCGTACCGATCCGGATCGAAAGGCCGAGCGAAGGCGTCCCGCGCCTCCGCTCGGCCCGAAGAAATCACCCGCCGGGTCTCACACGTTCCGGAACCGGTTGATCGCCGGCAGCAACCGGGCCCGCTTGGCCGCGTCGCGCACTCCCAGCCCCTCCTGCGGGGCCAGGCACAGCACGCCGACCTTGCCCTGGTGCAGGTTCTGGTGGACGTCGTACGCGGCCTGCCCGGTCGCCTCCAGCGCGTAGGTCTTCGACAGTGTGGGGTGGATCATCCCCTTGTCGATGAGCCGGTTCGCCTCCCAGGCCTCGCGGTAGTTGGCGAAGTGCGAGCCGATGATGCTCTTGAGGTTCATCCACAGGTAGCGGTTGTCGTAGCTGTGGTTGAAGCCGGAGGTGGACGCGCAGGTGACGATCTTCCCGCCGCGCTTGGCCACGTAGACGCTGGCGCCGAAGGTCTCCCGGCCCGGGTGCTCGAAGACGATGTCCGGGTCCTCCCCGCCGGTCAGTTCCCTGATGCGGGCGCCGAAGCGCTGCCACTCCTTGGGATCCTGCTCCGTCTGGCTCTTCCAGAACTTGTAGCCCTCGGCCTTGCGATCGATGATCAGCTCGGCGCCCATCGCCCGGCAGATCTCGGCCTTGTCCGGCGAGGAGACCACGCAGACCGGGATCGCGCCGCCGTTGAGCGCCATCTGCGTCGCGTAGCTGCCCAGGCCGCCGGAGGCGCCCCAGACCAGCACCACGTCGCCCTGCTTCATCGCGGCGCCGTTCTTGGAGACCAGCTGCCGGTAGGCGGTGGAGTTGACCAGGCCCGGGGAGGCGGCCTCCTCCCAGGTCAGGTGGGCGGGCTTGGGCATCAGCTGGTTGGACTTCACCAGCGCCAGGTGCGCCAGGCCGCCGAAGTTGGTCTCGAAGCCCCAGATCCGCTGCTGCGGGTCGAGCATGGTGTCGTCGTGGCCCTCGGCGTCCTCCAGCTCCACGCTCAGGCAGTGCGCGACCACCTCGTCGCCGGGCTTCCACTTGTTGACGCCGGGACCGGTGCGCAGCACCACGCCGGCCAGGTCCGAGCCGATCACGTGGTAGGGCAGGTCGTGGCGGCGGGTGAGCTCGCTGACCTTGCCGTAGCGCTTGAGGAAGCTGAAGGTGCTGACCGGCTCGAAGATCGAGGTCCACACCGAGTTGTAGTTGATGGCGCTGGCCATCACCGCGACGATCGCCTCGCCCGGACCCAGCTCCGGCGTCGCCACGTCCTCCACGTGGAGCGAGCGCCGCGGGTCCTTGTCCCGGCTGGCCAGGCCGGCGAAAATCTCGGCCTCGTCGGCGTGCACCGTGACCGCCCGGTAGGACTCAGGCAGCTTCAGGTGCGCGAAGTCCTCGGCGGGGGTGTTCCCGGCTTGGATAGCGGCGAGTATTTCTGCTGTCTCGTGCTGCATCGTCGGCCTCCAGGGGTCGGCGGCGTCGAGGGCTGTGGCTTGCCGTCTGTGAGGGCAGTACGGCAGTCGGCCCTGGGAAGTGAGGGAGCGTTGGGCTACTCACTGGTAACTATGGCGCTCCGCCGACACCCTGGCTAGGTGGGCCTTGTCACAGATTCAAGCCGCTCCCTATCAGCCTGCAACATCTTGACGTCACAAGCGACGGCAGTGATAACGGTGCGCGGTCGTGTAGCCGAGGGACGCATAGAGCGCAAGCGCGGGAGCGTTCCCGTCCTCGACTTCCAGATAGGTGCTCTCGGCACCGTGCTCGGCGGCGAACGCCAGCAGGTCCCGCATGACGATCCGCGCCAGCCCGCGCCGCCGTGCGGCTTCCGCGGTGGCGATCGCGGCGATCCCCGCGTAGCCCGTTCCGGTGTCAATGGCGACGCGGCCGACAGAGAGGGCTTGTCCGGTGTCGCCGCGGACCACCGCGAAGGCGATCAGCGCGTCGCCTGAGGTGAGGAGGGTCTTGAACTCGGGGATACCGCGGCCTCGGAGGTAGGCCGCGAAGTAGTCCTCGGGGAGTTCTGTAGTGACTTCGGCTACATGATGGGCGTCTGTAGAACTCTTAAGGGTTTCCAACGCGGGCCCCAATGGCGCGGTCTGGCGCAGGGCGGGGCGATGGGTTTCGGTGAAGCCGAGATCGGCGATCTCACGGTCCAGCGGACTGCCGTCGATCGTCTGCACCAGGCCGGGAAGAGCACGCTCTGCGAACCATTCCCGAACCGCTTCCAGAGTCTGGGGCAGCGGCATTCCGGAATCCCCTAGAGGGAGCGCAGCGTTGGCGCGCGAGGTATGTCCGCTCGCGGCACGTACTTCCCAGCCGCCTATATAGGCGCGCTCTGCGAAACCCCATCCTGTCGCGGCGACGGCTTGAAGATCCATACCCCGACGCTAGTACGGGGCGGCTCGGTCACGCCGCCAGGTATCGCAATACGGCCAGCACTCGGCGGTGGCCCAGATCATCCGGCTGTAGGTCCAGCTTCATGAAGATGTTGTTGATGTGCTTGCCCACCGCGCTCTCGCTGACCGCCAGCACGGTCGCGATCGCGGTGTTCGCCCGGCCCTCGGCCATCAGCGCCAGTACGTCGCGCTCGCGCGGGGTGAGGCGGTCCAGCGGGTCGGCGGGCCGGCGCACCAGGAGTTGCGCCACGACTTCCGGGTCCAGGGCGGTGCCGCCGGCCGCGACGCGTTCCAGGGCTTCGATGAACGAATCGATGTCGGCGACCCGGTCCTTGAGCAGATAGCCGACCCGCGCGGTGTCGCGGGCCAGCAGGTCGGTCGCGTAGCGCTCCTCGACGAACTGGGACAGGACCAGGACCGCCGTTTCCGGCCAGCGTTCGCGGATCCGCACCGCCGCGACGATGCCCTCGTCCTTGAACGTCGGGGGCATGCGGACGTCGGCCACCACCGCGTCCGGGCGGTGCCGCTCGACCGCCGCGAGCAGAGCGGTGCCGTCGCCGGTCTCGGCGACCACTTCGTGGCCCGCGAGTTCCAGGACCCGGACCACTCCGGCGCGGATCAGGACGGAGTCGTCCGCGATCACCACCCGCATCGAGATCTCCCCCGGATCACGCCCCACAGGGCAATTCGGCGGTCAGTACGGTCGGCCCGCCGCTCGGTGATGTTAGCCGCAGTCGGCCGTCCACCGAAGCCACTCGCTGCGCCAGCCCCGTCAGGCCGGTTCCGCCCTGCGCGTCCGCTCCGCCGACGCCGTCGTCGCCGACCCGGATCAGCAGCAGGCCGTCCCGCCGCTCGACGTCCACCTCCGCCTGCTTCGCATGGGAGTGCTTGACCACGTTCGCCAACGCCTCGGAGACCACGAAGTACGCGACCGTCTCCACCGACGCGCTCAGCGGACCGGTGCTGCCGACGGTCAGCCGGACCGGGACCGCCGAGCGGGCGGCGACGCCGGAGAGCGCGGCGTCCAGGCCCCGGTCGTCCAGGACCGCCGGATGCAGCCCGCGCACCAGGTTCCGGATCTCCGCCATGGCTTCCTTGACCTGTTCGTGCGCGTCGATGATGACGGCCATCGCCTCCGGCGGGACCTGCTCGACGTCCTTGAGCGTCTTGCGCGCGATGCCCAGGTGCACGGCCAGGGACATCAGCCGTTGCTGCGCGCCGTCGTGCAGATCGCGCTCGATCCGGCGGCGCTCGGCGTCCGCGGCCTCGATCGCCGCGGCCCGGCTCTCGGACAGCGTCTGCACGCGGTGCGCCAGCACCACGGTCTCGTTCGGACCGAGCAGGCGCCGGGCGGCCGTCTCGTCGGCGCGGGTGAGCAGGCGCAACAGGAACGGTGCGAAGTAGGCGGTCACCACCGACACCAGCAGGGAGAAGACCTGCGCGAAGAGCTTCTGGCCCCGGAAGTCGGGCTGATAGCGGCCGATGCCGAGCATGTGCTGCGGGATCTGGAACACCAGGAACACGCTGATGCCGATCGCGAAGCCCATGATCGCCAGCGCCACGCCGATCAGCGGGCCGGCCAGCAGGTGGTAGACCACTTGGCGCCGAAGGGCCTCCGAGCGCAGGGCGGCGCGCACCTGCCGCTTGTAGATCCGCGGGGTCTCCACCTCGAGGATCTCGATGCCGGCCATGCCGCGGAAGCGTCTGCGCTGCCAGCCGGTCAGGATCGGCGCGATCGTGAGCATCAGCGCGACGATCACCATCACGGACAGGGCGAAGCGGACGACGATGTCGCCGTCGCCGAGGCCGGCGCCGAGGAACTGGACATCCTGCAGCGGCTTGCTCCACACGGTCAGCATCACCATCGCGCCCAGCCACAGGGGCAGCCCGGTGATGAGGAACAGCGCGTCCTGGCCCGCCTGCGTCCAGCGCGTTCTTCGCAGTTCTTCAGTCGTCGGCACGCGCTCACGGTAATTCCGCAGGTGACGGCAGGTCCATAACGCCTGCCTCACCCCCGCCGGTGGTGCTGGCCCCACCCTTTAAGCGCCAGGTCGCACTACTGATCTCGGCGCCGCGCGTGACCAGCATGGGACGAGTCCGAAACACATTCTCCGGAAGGACTCCCATGTCCCGCGTGGTCATCTTCTCCGCCTCGGTCGGTGCCGGTCATGACAGCGCCGCCCAGGCCCTCGACGACCGGCTGACCGCGCGCGGCTTCGCGGTCGACCGGCACGACTTCCTGACGCTGATGCCCGCCGGGCACGCGGTGTGCGGCTCCTACCGGCGCATCATCACCCACGCCCCGGCGCTGTATCAGTGCATCTACTCGCGTACCGAGCGCGCGGCCCGCCCCGGGCTGGTGCAGCGGCGCCTGCTGCGCGCCGCGGAGCAGGCGGTGCTCGCCGCGATACCGGCCGACGCGGTCGCGGCGGTGGCGACGTATCCGTTGGCGGCGCAGGTGCTCGGGCGGCTGCGGGCCTCGGGCCGGCTGGCGGTGCCGGTCGTGGTGACCTTCACCGACTTCTCGGTGCACCCGCTGTGGATCGCGCCGGGTGTCGACCTCTACCTGGCGCCGCACGCGGTGACCGCCGCGCAGGCGGTGGCCCACGGCGTGGACGCCGCCCGGGTCGCGGTGGCGCGGCCGCTGGTGTCGGCGCGGTTCGGGCAGCGGCCGGCGGCGCGGCGGGCGGCGGCCCGCGACAAGTTCGGCCTGACCGGCGCGGACAAGCCGCTGGCCCTGTTGCTCGGCGGCTCGTGGGGCGTCGGCGACATCGAGGCGACGGCGCGCGATCTGGCGGCCTCGGGCGTGGTGACGCCGGTGGTGGTGTGCGGACGCAACGAGGTGCTGCGCGGCCGGCTGCGCGCGGCCGGGTTCCCGCACGTGTTCGGCTGGGTCGGGGACATGCCGACGCTGATGGCGGCGTGCGACGTCATGGTGCAGAACGCCGGGGCCTCCAGCACGCTCGAGGCCTTCGCGACCGGGCTGCCGGTCGCCACCTACCGCAGCCTGGTCGGCCACGGCCGGACCAACGCGGCGGTGCTGGACGAGGCCGGGCTCGCGGTGTGGGTGCGGTCGCAGGGGGAGCTGACCGGGGCGATGCGGGAGCTGACCTCGGGGGTGCGG
>NZ_JAAFZA010000190.1 GCF_015356865.1 Catenulispora pinisilvae | reverse complement strand
GCTTTCGACACCCCGCTCAGCCCGCCAGATCTCTCCGACGAACCAGGGCCTGCTACTGGGCGCTCCGGTGCTTACCCAGGCGGGACTCACACCCGCCGGTCTGGGACAGCTTGCAGGACGCAACATGCGCGCAGGCTACTGAGAGGGCTTACGTCTATGCACCGTCCGAACACCCCGCATCTCAGGCCTCGGACTCAGCGCGTCGACCCCAGCTCACCGCGCCACCGCTCGAAGAGCGTGTGCGGCACCCCGAGCACGTCCAGGATCTTGCCCGCGACGAAGTCCACCAACTGCTGCACGTCCTTCAGCCCGGCGTAGAACCCCGGCGCCGCCGGCAGCACCACGGCCCCGGCCTCGTCCAGCTCGACCAGATGCCGCAGGGTCCCCCGGTTCAGCGGCGTCTCCCGGACGCAGACCACGACCGGCCGCCGCTCCTTGAGATTCACATCGGCGGCCCGCTGCAAGAGGTCCTTAGACAGCCCCAACGCGATCCCCGCGACCGCCGCGGTCGAGGCGGGCACCACCACCATCCCCTTGGCCCGGTAACTCCCCGACGACGGCCCCGCCGCGAAGTCGCCGGCCGGCCAGTACCGCACCGCGTCCAGCCGCGGGTCCTCCCCGGCCCACCCGAGCCACGCCGCCAGATCCCCGCGCCAGTGCGCGTCCCGGAACGAGATCCCGGTCTCGTCCAGCACCGTCAACCGCGCCGCCCGGCTCACCACCAGATCCACGGCCTCCCCGGCCTCGAGGAGCGCGCGGATGGTCGCCGCGGCGTAGGGGGTGCCGGAGGCGCCGGAGACGCCGACGATCCAGGGGGTGCGGGTGCTGGGGGTGGTGGTCACTGATCCATTGTCCGTCGGATTGTCGAGCGGCTAAACGTCGAGGATCCGGCGTAGCGCGAACTTGATTCTGCCGATCTCGGGCTCGGACAGGAAGCCGCGATGCGGACGTACGATCCGCCCTCGCGACAGCGCCTTGACCTGATCGCACATGGCGAAACCGGCGCGACCGTCGAGCATCACCCCGGGCTGGAACGGCAGCCCACGATCAGTGCTGGTACAGGGCACGACCAAGACCAAGCCGTTGGGGAGAGTACACGCGAACCTCGAACCGACGACGATCGCCGGCCGCCGTCCCGCCTGCTCCCGACCAGCCTGGGGATCGAAATCCATCCACCAGACCGACCAAGGCGTGACGACAAGGCTCACCCATGCACCTCGACATCCACCTCGGCGAGGTTCTCCGCCTCCGCCTGCATCTCCGCGAGTTGTCCGGGCGAGAGCCGGGCCAGGGCGGCGAACGACTCATGCTCGAAGAGCAGCACATCCAGCGCACTGTCCAGGCTCGCCCCGTTCAGCTCCGACGACGCTATGACGGCCAGCCGGTCCCGGTTGCGCGTGGTGATCTTCATCGTCGTCGTAGTCATACCTCAAGTATACCCGAGGTAGCCCCCTCGACACCGCTCAAGCCCCCAGCCCGCGCACGATCAGGTCCACCAGCGCGAAGCAGAACAACGACATCCCGACGAACCCGTTGGTCGTGAAGAACGCCCGGTTCACCTTCGACAGGTCGTCCGGCTTCACCAACGAGTGCTCGTACCAGAACGCCGCCGCCACCACGGCGATCCCGATCCACCACAGCACCCCGCCGTGCCCCGCCACGCCGAACCAGATCAGCAGGCCGAGGGTGATCACGTGGGTGGCCACCGAGGCCCGCAGGGCGGCCGCGATGCCGAACCGCGCCGGGACCGAGCGGACGCCGATCACCCGGTCGGCGGCCACGTCCTGGCAGGCGAAGATCAGGTCGAAGCCGCCGATCCAGAAGCCGACCGCCAGGCCCAGCAGCGTCGCCTGCCACGACCAGTGGCCGGTCACCCCGATCCAGGCGCCCATCGGGCCGATCGCCTGCGCGATGCCGAGGATGGCGTGCGGGTAGTTCGTGAAGCGCTTGCCGTAGGGGTAGACCACCAGCGGGACGACCGCGAGCGGGGCCAGGTAGAGCGAGAGCCGGTTCAGGGAGGCGGCCGCGGCCAGGAACACCACCAGGGCCGCGGCGGAGCCGAGGTAGGCCGTCTTCACCGACACCGCGCCGGTCACCAGCTCGCGCATCTGGGTACGCGGGTTCCGGGCGTCGATCTCCCGGTCGATGATCCGGTTCATCGCCATGGCGAAAGTGCGGGCGCCGACCATCGCGACGGTGATCAGCGCCAGCTTGGCCCAGCTGACGTGGCCGCTGGTCTCGAACATCGCCCACAGCGCGCTGATGTAGGCGAAGGGCAGCGCGAACACCGAGTGCTCGATCAGCACCAGGCGCAGGAACGCCCGGGTGCCGCCGACCAGCCCCTGGGCGCTGTCGGGGGCCTCGTTGACCTCGCGGGTGGTGCCGGTCACTTCGGTGCCGGCCGGTTCGGTGCCGGTGGGTTCTTCCACGGGGGCGGCGGACATCAGAGGCCGTATTCCTTCCAGCGGCGGTCGACCTTGGCGGCGGTCATCGGGTCGGAGGTGATCATCTCGGGCCAGCCCCGGTGGTACCCCTCCTCCGGCAGCTTACGGGTCGCGTCGATCCCCGCCTTGCCACCGTAGAACTGCTGGTAGGAGGCGTGATCCAGATGGTCCACGACGCCCTCGACCACGGTCAGGTCCCGGGAGTAGTCCACGTTGCCGAACGCCCGCCAGGCCACCTCGGCGTAGTCGTGCACGTCGCAGTCGGCGTCCACCACCACGATCAGCTTGGTCAGCGACATCAGGTGCGCGCCCCAGATCGCGTGCATCACCTTCTGCGCGTGCTTGGGGTAGCGCTTGTCGATCGAGACGATCGCGCAGTTGTGGAACCCGCCGGCCTCCGGCAGCGCGTAGTCCACCAGGTCCGGGATGATGATCTTCAGCAGCGGCAGGAAGAACCGCTCGGTGGCCCGGCCCAGCGGACCGTCCTCGGTCGGCGGCCGGCCGACCGCGATCGACTGGAACACCGGGTCTTCGCGCATCGTCACCGCCGTCACGGTCAGCGCCGGGAACGGCTCGACCGGCGTGTAGAAGCCGGTGTGGTCGCCGAACGGGCCCTCGGGCAGCGTCACCCCGGGCTCCAGCCAGCCCTCCAGCACCACCTCGGCGTTCGCCGGCACCTGCAACGGCACCGTCTTGCAGTCCACCAGCTCGACCCGCTTGCCCTGGACGAAGCCGGCGAACAAGTACTCGTCGATGTCCGAGGGCAGCGGCGCGGTGGCGGCGTAGCTGACCGCCGGCGGGCAGCCGAACGCCACCGCGACCGGCAGCCGCTCGCCCCGGCGCTGCGCGACCGCGTAGTGGTTGGTGGAGTCCTTGTGGATCTGCCAGTGCATGGAGATGGTGCGCTTGTCCTGGCGCTGCAAGCGGTACAGGCCCAGGTTCCGCGACCCGGTCTCCGGGTGCTTGGTGTGGGTCAGGCCCAGGTTGAAGAACGAGCCGCCGTCCTCGGGCCAGGTGTGCAGGGCCGGCAGCAGGTCCAGGTCCACGTCGTCACCGGTGAGCACGACCTCCTGCACCGGCGCCTTCTTCACGTGCTTGGGCGGCACCGATTTCAGCTGCGCGGCCTTGCCGAGCGCGTCGCGCAGTCCCGAGACCCCGTGCGGCAGTTCCGGCTTGAGCAGGTCGCCGATCCGCTCACCGATCTCGTCCAGGTTCTTCAAGCCCAGGGCCAGGCAGAGCCGTTCCTCGGTGCCGAAGACGTTCATGGCCAGCGGGATCGGCTTGCCGTCCGGGGTCCGCGCGCCGCGCACGTTCTCGAACAACAGTGCGACATTGTCGATGGGCGCGTGGCGGTCCTCCCGGGGCGCCTTCTGCACCCGGTCGGTGATCTCCCCGACCTCCAGGTGCGGGTCGACCTCCGCACGGACACGCTTGAGCTGCCCCCGCCGTTCGAGGGCCTTCAAGAAGGAGCGCAGATCGTCGTAGGCCATGGTGACCAGTATGTGTCAGAGCCAGGAAGAGCCCGGTACCGGTCCCGTAGTGAAGGCAACGCGGTTACTGTTGAATACAGAAAACCCACGAGTCCCCGGGAGGCTGGGCGTTGCTCCGTTTCGTGGTCCAGTGGCTGGTGCCGATCGCACTGGCCATCTTCGCCTGGGTCGACTGTCTGCTCACTCCGCGCCCCTGGGTCCGGTTCCTGCCCAAACCGGTGTGGGCGATCCTGATCGTGGTGCCGTACGTCGGCGCCCTGCTGTGGATTTTCGCCGGCCGGACCGCGCAGCCGCGCGATCCCAGACGCCGCGCCACCGACGCGCATCCGGGGTTGTTCGCCTCGCTGGGCCGCGGCGGCTCGCACCAGGCCCGGCCGCGGATCGTCGACACCCCGGACGGGCGGACCCGCGCCGGCACGGCGCCGAGCACCTGGGCCGTGGCGCCCGACGACGACCCGGAGTTCCTACAGCAGCTCGGTGAGCAGCTGAAGAAGGACCGGCCGGAGAACTGAGCCGACCAGGAACCAAGCTGGCCGCGAACCGACGGGGCCGGGAACCGAGCCGGCCGGGATCGGCTCAGCTCGAGGACTGCATCGTGAACCCGAACATGTGCCGGTCCATGGTGAACACCGGGTCGGAGTACGAGTGCGCGAAGTCCTCGAAGCTCTCCCCGACCGCCTCGACCAGGTAGTCCCCGATCGGCTCGGCCAGTCCGACCCGGCGCGTCGACCACCGGGCCCAGGCCAGCGCGGCCGGCTCCAGCAGCTCCAACTGCGCGTCGTCGGCGTTCACCCGGGCCGGGATCAGGACGTTGATCAAGGTGTCGAACTTCTCCGGCCCGAACAGCGGCGGGTCGCCGGCGAACTCGGTGAGCCCGAGCCGGGCGAACACCTCGCCCCACTCCCGGACGATCGCCGGATGCGGCAGCCCGCGGGCGTCCTCGCCGGCGGCGAACTCGTCGAGCAGGGCGGGCAGGTCGTCCAGGTCGTAGCCGAAGTCGGCGCCGCCGGGCAGTTCGGCGGGCTCGGGCAGGACGGCCAGCCGGGAGAGCATCAGCGCGCGCAGGGCCGCGAAGTCGTCGCCCTCCTCGTCGTCCTCGTCCTCCTCGAACTCCTCGTGGCCCTCGCCGTCCTCGGAAGCCTGCGGCTCGGTGTTCTCCAACGCCGCCAAGGCGTCCAGCTCGGCGAACGCCTCGTCCACGGTCGCCGCCTCGATCCCGGCGTCCTGCTCGAACTCCTCGTCCAGCTCGTCCAGACCGTCCTCGGCGTACTCGTCCTCGTCCTCATCGTCGTCGACCAGCGTCTCGCGCACCGCGGGCTCCAGCCGCCGGCGCAGTTCTGCGGCCTCCAGCCGGTCCAGCGAGAACACGCCCTCGGGCCCCTCGGAGAACTCCGCGCGGATCTCGCCCAGGATGTCCGGCAGGTCCACCGGGTCCACCAGCAGGACCTCGACCACGGTGCCCTGCGCGTTGTTGGCCACGGTCGCGGTGAACGCGTACCGGTCCTTGCCGCGCTTGAAGGCCGCGATCAGCAACTCGCCGTCGGCGAACACGTCGGAGACCGACCAGGCCTCCAGGAACTCGACCTGTTGCAGCGCGGCCCCGTACCACTCCGGACGCCGCACGCCCTTGCGGAACAAGCGCTCCGAGGCCTGCCCGGCCCGCGCGGCCACCTGCGGCGAGGCCACCGACGCCAGCGCGCACAGCACGGCCTGGGTCCGCGGCGACCCGACCAGCTCCAGCACCTCGACCAGGCCCAGCTCGGCGCCCTCGGGCTCGTCGTCCTGCTGTAACGCCGCGGTCCACAGCCCGCCCAGGAACGCCGAGGCCCACAGCTCGGCGTCCAACGGCGTCCGGACCGTCCGCGGGTCCCCGTAGACCTCGTCCAGCGCGTCGAAGAGCTGCCCGAACTCCGGCGGCAGCTCCGGATGCCGGGCCGGCGAGGGCGGATGCGCCCGCCGATTGGGCACGCCGGGACGCGAGGAGTGGTGGGGCTGACGACGCGGCTTGGGTCTCACACCTTCATGCTCTCAGATCGCTGGAGCCCGGATGCGGGCAATCCCCGACACAGGGCACCACAGACCGCGGCGGCAACCCATTCGGATGGAGATGGCCTTTATGGAACCCGCCGAACATCAGGGACAACAACAGCATCACGATGAGGAAGATCAGGGCGAACCATAAACACCCGGCCCGTCCCGACCGACGTTCGCGCCGCTCACGGTCCCCACCACGCCTCTCAACCCGCACACGGATCGCCGCCATAGGTCATAAGATAACTGCGATAGGGGGTGCCCGTGGCGGCTAAGGATGAGCCTGTCGAAGAAGGCTCGCAGAACGGGGAGACCCGCATCATCGTCCGCACCGAGAGCGCGGGCCGACGATCAGGCATTCTGCGCTGGGGTGTGATCGCGGTGGCCGGCGTCGTGGTCCTCGGATTCCTGGGATCGCTGACGAACTTGCTGCACTTCAGCAACCCGTTCGGCGAGACCACCACCACCCGCAGCAGCCCGGTGCTGTTGAAATCGATCACCGAACTCAAACGGTTCGAGGCGGCCAGCGGTGAGTTCCAGGTCGTGACCGAGGTGCAGAACTCCTCGTGGCTGCCCTCGTTCCTGGCCGGCAGCGACACGTTCTTCCTCGGCGACGGCACCGTCAACGCCTTCGTGGACTTCAGCAACCTGGACACCAAGCACGTCATCGTCTCCTCCGACCGGCTGTCGGCGACCATCACGCTGCCCAAGCCGGTGCTCGACCCGACGGCGCTGGACGTGCACAAGTCGTACATCATCGGGCAGCAGGAGGGCGTGTTCGACCGGCTCTTCAACAACGACCCGAACCAGGTCCAACCGCTGCTGGTGGAGGCCACCAAGCAGATCGACGGCGCGGCCGCGAAGAGCCAGCTGGTGCCGATCGCGGAGAAGGACACCACGACGATGCTGCAAGGCTTCCTGCACACGCTGGGGTTCACCGGGACGATCACGGTGAACTTCAAGTAGGCGGAAGGCTAAGGCTGGTAGGGCGGGTCCACCGAGGTCGCCTCGGGGACGATCTTGCCGTCCTTGAAAACCACCGCCGTGCAGTCCAGCTGGTCCTTCGGGCCCAGATCCGTGGCCGATGCGGGAAGATTCGCGATCGCCACGTTCCCATGGACCTCCCAAACGGTCAGCACGCTGGAGCCGGGGTCGTCATACACCGCTCCGGCGGTGTCCTGGGTGAGTACCGTCTTCTGCGCGGACAAACCGGTGATGCGGGCCTGCTCGGCGATATCGGCGACGGTCGACGCGGACAGTCCGAACGCTTGCAGTTTGAGTTTGATGGTGTCACGTACGTCGGCTTCGCACCGGTCGATGGCAGGGCCCTTGTGCCAGTGGGCGTTCCACAGGGCCACCGCGCCGAAACCGCCCGCGATGACAGCTACGAGCGCCACGCCGAGCCCCGCACTGATGGCCGCGTTCCGACGCCTGGACCGCCCGGGCCGGGCCGGGAGTCCGTAACCAGCCTCCGGCGCGGTCATGGTCATGGTGGTGCCTCCCCGTGTTCCTGGCAGCTCCCCGCCTCAACGCCAGCGGCGCCGAGCAACCGCCCAGCGCCGCGCTTCGCCACTACTTTGTCAGGCTACTTCACCCCGGCGTAGGAGTGCAGTCCGTTCACGAAGATCGACACCACGAAGTAGTTGAAGATGAAGCAGCCGTAGCCGACCAGCGCGATGACCGCGGCCTTGCGCCCCTTCCAGCCGCGCGTGGCACGCGCGTGCAGGTAGGCCGCGTACACCACCCACGTGATGAACGCCCACGTCTCGGTCGGGTCCCAGCCCCAGTAGCGGCCCCACGCGTGCTCGGCCCAGATCGAGCCGGCGACGACCGTGAACGTCCAGATCGGGAACGAGAACGCCAGGATCCGGTACGCCGTCAGGTCCAGCTTCATCGCCGACGGCACGCGCTGCCACATCGAGTTCGGCTTGGCGGTGCCCAGCTTCGCCTTCGTCTCGTAGTGGGACTTGACCAGGTACAGGATCGTCGCGACCGTCGCCACCGTGAACATCCCCGAGCACAGGACCGCGGCCGCGACATGCACGATCAGCCACGGCGAGTGCAGCGCCGGCACCAGCTGTTCGGCGTCCTTGTACAGGACCTCCATCGCCACCCCGAGGATGGCGACGATGACGCCGGTGACGAACACGCCCAGCCAGCGCGCGTTCTTGCGGAACAGGAGCCCGACGTAGAGCGCCATGGCGACGGCCGAGCCGGCGATGGTGAACTCGTACAGGTTGCCCCACGGCACCCGGTGCGCGGCCAGCCCGCGGCAGACCACGCCGGTGATGTGCAGCACCAGGCCCAGCACCGTGGTGCTGACCGCGATGCCGCCGGCGGTGATGGCGCGCAGGTTGCCGCCGTCGATCGCCTGGGTCGGCTCCTCCACGGTCGGCAGGTCGTCGAGATCGTCCAGGTCGTCGAGGTCGTCGAGGTCGTCCAGCCCCGACAGGTCCTCCGGCGCCGAGGCGCCCTTGCCGCCGACCGCGACCAGCGCCTCGGTCTGGGCCTGCGCCGGCACCTTCGCGGCGGCCGCGGTCTCCACCACGAACGTCGACTTCCGTCCGAAGACCCACTCGGCCGTATAGGCCAAGAACGCGATGAGGTACACGAACATCGCGCCGTAGATGGCGTAGTTCGAGAACCGCGCCAACGACTCGTTGATCACTTCTGAGCTCCCGCCTTCGACGGACGCAGACCCCTGCCCACGCCTCTTACCTCCTCGCGCAGGCGCGAGTCCTCAGCCCGCGCCAGCCCGGCCACTTCGACCCGCAGCGCCTCCTGGCCCGCCGCCGCCGGCTTCACCCGCACGAACACCCGGCGGCGCCGGATCCCCAGCGAGCCCAGCAGACCGGCGATGATGCCGATCGCCGAGACGAACACCAGCATCTTCGACGGGTCGTGGTTGAGGTCGAACTGCGCCCACTGCACCACCCCGTCGAACTCGATCGTCCCGGTCCCGTTGGGCAGGGCGACCGTGTTCTTGCCCGGCTGCAAGGTGAGCACCACCGCCGGGTTCGTCGGGTCCACCGAGTTCGGCAGCTTCACGCGCTGCGCCCGGCTGACGTCCATGGTGTACACACCCGGGTTCGGCCCCAGGTTCCCGGTGTAGGCGCTGAGCACCAGCGCCGGGTTCGAGGCCGTCGGGAACAGCGACACCGCGCCCAGGCCCGGGACCATCTCGCCCGGGTAGTCCGGGATGAAGATGCCGGACAGTCCCAGGTCCTGCGGGCTGCCGAACTGGTCGGTGTAGCCGTTCTTGACCTTGTAGATGCCGGACCCCACGCCCATCGCCCCGGAGTCGAAGAACTCCACCGGCTGGTGGTCCACGATCGCCTTGCCGGTCTTGTCCCGCACCGTGATGACCGGCGAGTAGCCGTGGCTGCTCAGGTAGACGCTCACGCCGTCCACGTTCAGCGGGCTGTTCTCCTTCACGACCGCCTTCTTCGACGGCGACGTCGGCGAGGGGGTGTACATGACGTCCGCGGTGAAGTCCCGCGCCTGGCCGTAGTCCGGGGCGTTGTGGTTCGGCTCGTAGGTCGCGGTGAACTTTTGCAGCGTGAGCCCGAACGGCGGCACCTTGTTGGGGTCCACACCGCCGCCGAAGGAGTGGTCGTCGTAATACATCGCGATGTTGGTGAACCCGCCACCCTCGCTGATCACGACCTTGGCCTGGTAGCCGTAGTACCCCTTGATCGCGAACCCGGCCAGGATCCCCACCAGGGACAGGTGGAAGATCAGGTTCCCGGCCTCGCGCAGGTAGCCCTTCTCCCCGGAGACCCACCCGCCGCCGTCGGCGTCCACTCCGCGCACCACGCGGAACCGCTTCTTCTTCAGCGCCGCCTCCGCGGCACCGAGCCGGTCCTCTACAGAGGCGCCGGAGCCGTCGCTGAAGCGGAAGTGAGTCGGCATCCGCGCCAGGTTCCGCGGAGCGGCCGGCGGCGGCTTGCGCAGCACCTTCACATGCTGCCAAGTGCGCGGCAGGATGCAACCGATCAGTGAGATGAACAGCAGCAGGTAGATCGAGGAGAACCACACCGACTTGTAGACGGTGAAGAACTGCATGTGGTCCAGCAGCGGACCGAACGTCTTGTGCTTGGCGATCCAGACCGTCACCAGCGTCGGGTCGGTGTTGGGGCTGCGCTGCGGCAGCAGCGATCCGGGGATCGCCGCCAGCGACAACAGGAACAGCAGGATCAACGCCACCCGCATCGACGTCAGCTGCCGCCACGCCCAGCGCAGCATCTCCCACGAACTCAGCCGGGGCAGCGTGACGGAACCGGTGCCGGTGTCTTCCCGCGGCGCCGTCGTGAGGCTTGCCGCGTCCATCTCTTCTGTGGGCGATGCCATCGAATACGTCTCGTTCTATTTAGATCGGGGACTGGAAACCGGGTGTCTGGCCCTGGAGCCAGGTCACCATGTGGTCCCACTCACCGGTCACCAACAGGACGCCGATCACGACGAGCAGTCCGCCGCCGATCCGCATCACGGCCTGATAGTGGCGCTTCACATAGCCGAACGCCCCCATCGCTTTGCGGAACGCGATCGCGGTGAGGACGAACGGGAGACCCAGCCCCAGACAGTACGCCACCCCGATGAGAACCGAACGACCGGCGTTCCCGGAGTCGATGGACAGTGACGACACCGCGGACAGCGTCGGCCCCATGCACGGGGTCCAGCCCAGCCCGAACAGGATCCCCAGCAGCGGCGCGCCGGCCAGGCCGACCCGCGGGTCCTTGTGGAACCGGGCCTCGCGGTTGAACACCCGGCTGATCGCGCCCGGCACCACGCCGGCGAACGACAGGCCCATCAGTATCGTGATGCTGCCCAGCACGATCTGGATGGTGCGCTTGTGGGTGATCAGGAACCCGCCGCTCCAGCCGGCCAGCGACTCCAGCAGCACGAACACGATGCTGAACCCGAGCACGAACAGCAGCGCCCCGGCGATCATCCGGCCGCGCTTGGCCCGCGCCGCTTCGTCCAGCGTCTGGTCGCCGAGGTCCACACCGGTCAGGCCGGTGACATAGGAGAGGTAGCCGGGGACCAGCGGCAGCACGCACGGCGACAGGAACGAGATGAGACCGGCCGCCAGCGCGATCGGCACGGCCACCAGGAAGCTGCCGTCCTCCACCTGGGTCTCGGTGGAGGTGTAGCTGGAGGCCAGATGCGTGAGAACGGCGGCGGTGGCGCTCATCGTCGAGGGCTCACTTCCCCGACAGCACGGTATCGAGGGCGGCCGACAGGTCGGTGAAGGTCACCGGGCGCAGCGCCCGCCAGGCCAGGTCGCCCTTCTGGTCGATGATCAGCGTGGACGGCACCGAGCTCAGCGAGGTGATCCCGGCCAGCTTGGTGAGCAGCGACTCGCTGTCCCCGTCGACCAGGTTCGGGTAGCTGATCTGCTTGGCCTGCACGAACGCCTGGGCCTGCCCGGTGTTGTCGCGGGTGTCGATGCCCACGAACTGCACGCCCTTGTCCTTGTAGACCTCGTCGGCGTGCTCCAGATACGGCGCCTCGGCCTGGCAGGGATCGCACCACGAGCCCCAGATGTTCACGACGATGACCTTGCCCTTGAACGAGTTCATATCGAGCTTGGAACCGTCGAGCGTGCTCCCGGACAGCATCGGGAACGGCTTGCGGTCGCTGACGGAGAACGCGGCGGCGGTACCCAGACCGTCCTTGTTCTTCGAGCTGGATCCACCGCAGCCGGCCAGGCCGAAGGCCAGTGCGGCGGCGGTCACCACCGCGACGGCGGCCGACCTGCGTGTTCTATCCGTCCTGCGCAGCATGTGAAAAGTTTCGCATGCGCCCCCCGCGCTGCTGCGGCAGGGTCCCCGAATCGGACGAAGCGTCGCGCTCCGCCCAGGCCGGCGGACCCTGTGCAACGGCCCGGCGCGCCATCGCTGACGGCGCTATACGGACTACACGGGCTACTCCGTATAGCGCCGTATAGCGCCGCGTGCCGGGTGACAGGGTTCTCAGAACCGCTACGCGCTACGCGCCCGCGACGAACTTCTTCGAGTTCTTCACCGGCAGCAGATCCTTGGCCGGCTCGCTGTACCGGACCGCGGTGATCCGGCCGTCGGTGATCTCGAAGGAGGTCAGCGAGGCCAGCGTGCACTGCCGCTTGCGCGGGTCGTGCAGGAACGAGCGGTGCTCGGCGGCCAGCCGGCTGATCCAGATCGGCAGCTGGTGGCTCACGCACACCACCTCGTGGCCGGGCGCCAGCTTCGCGGCGTCGATCAGGGCCGCGTGCATGCGCACGACCTGCTCCTTGTACGGCTCGCCCCAGGACGGCTTGAAGGGGTTCCACAGCTTGAACCAGACCGAGGGGCGCTTGAGCACGCCGTCCCCGACCGAGAACTTCCTGCCCTCGAAGAAGTTCGCCGCCTCGATCAGCCGCTCGTCGGTGCCGGTCTCCAAATCGTGCCGGGCCGCGATGGGCGCCGCGGTCTCCTGCGCGCGCTGCAACGGGGAGGCCACGACCGCCTTGATGTCGTGGTCGGCCAGGTGGTCGGCGACCCGCTCGGCCATCTTGACGCCGAGGTCGGACAGGCGGAAACCGGGCAGGCGGCCGTACAGGACGCCGTCCGGGTTGTGGACCTCGCCGTGCCGCATCAGGTGGACGACGGTCTTGGTCTCGGCCATGACTTGTGGGGTCCTCTCGCAAAGGATCGGGGACGGGCGATCGGTATCGGGGGTGACAACCAGCCCAGCCGCCGGCGATCGGGGACGATCGCCGGACGTTCAGGACTTCTCGGCGGCGGCCGCGGCCTGGGCCGCGTACGGCAGGGCCGCCGCGATGGTCTCCACGGCGGCGGCGTCGTGCGCGGCCGAGACGAACCAGGTCTCGAAAGCGCTCGGCGGCAGGTAGACGCCGTGGTTCAGCATGGTGTGGAAGAACTCGGCGTAGGCCTTCGTGTCCTGCTGCTTGGCGTCCTCGTAGTTCTTCACCGGCTCGCCGCGGAACTGCACGGAGAACATGGTGCCCACGAACTGGACGGTGTGCGGGACGCCCTCCTTGGCCAGCGCCTCGGAGGTGAGATCGGCGATCTGGTGCGCGGTGGCGTCCAGGTGGCTGTAGACGTCGGGGGTGCAGTTCCGGAGCGTGGCCAGGCCCGCGGCGGTCGCGACCGGGTTCCCGGACAGGGTGCCGGCCTGGTAGACCGGGCCGACCGGGGCCAGGTGCTGCATGACGTCGGCGCGGCCGCCGAACGCCGCCGCCGGGAAGCCCCCGCCCATCACCTTGCCGAAGGTCATCAGGTCCGGGACCACGCCGTCGATGCCGTACATGCCCTCGCGCGAGGCCCGGAAGCCGGTCATCACCTCGTCGGAGATGAACAGCGCGCCATGTGCCTCGCAGGTGTCCGCCAGGAACTGGTTGAAACCGGGCTCCGGCGGGACGATGCCCATGTTGCCGGCCGCCGCCTCGGTGATCAGGCAGGCGATCTCCGGGCCGTGCGCGGCGAACGCGGCCTTGACCGCCTCGGGGTCGTTGTAGGGCAGCACGATCGTGTCGCCGGCCTGCGCCCCGGTCACACCGGGGGTGTCGGGCAGCGCGAAGGTGGCGACCCCGGAGCCGGCCGCGGCCAGCAACGAGTCGACGTGCCCGTGATAGCAGCCGGCGAACTTCACGATCTTGGTCCGGCCGGTGAACCCCCGGGCCAGCCGGATCGCGCTCATGGTGGCCTCGGTCCCGGAGCAGACCAGCCGGACCTGCTCCAGCGGCGCGATCCGGGCCACCATCTCCTCGGCCAGCTCGACCTCGCCGGGCGACGGCGCGCCGTAGCTGGCCCCGCCGCGCAGCGCCTTGGTCGCGGCCTCCAGCACCGCCGGGTGGTTGTGGCCGAGGATCAGCGGGCCCCAGGAGCAGACCATGTCGACGTAGCGGTTGCCGTCGACGTCGGTCATATAGGCACCCTCGCCGGAGGCGATGAACCGCGGCGTACCGCCGACCGCACCGAACGCGCGCACCGGAGAGTTCACGCCCCCGGGCGTGACCGCCCGCGCCCGGTCGAACAGGTGCTGGGACTGGGTCTCGGGGGGCTCGTACGGATGCGCGCTCATGCCGCCATGGTCTCAGATCCGCGCGCCGGCACCGCCATCGCGGTGGCCGCCGTCATCCGGCGCGACCCGCATCGCGGTCACGGCCTCGACGAACTCGGCCGGCGGCCGGTACCCGTGGTCCCGGATGTAGTGCACGACCAGGGTCGGGGCACTGAGCCAGCGGCCGTCGGGGGTCACGACGCGGATCTCGGCGTGGCCCAGGAACAGGACGCGGGTGCCGTAGACGGCGTTGTACTGGTAGTCGGCCTCGATCAGGTGCCCGAAGCGGCAGCCGTGGACGCCGCGGGTGGCGGCGGCGAAGTGATCGGCGGCCAGCGTGATCAGGTTGCGCCAGAAGACCGGGTCCGGATCGTCAGCCGCGGTCGGGAAGTCGTGGCCGGGGTCAAGCCAGCCGACCGCGAGGACTTCGACGCCCGCCGGGACGGTGTCCGGCAGATAGTCGTAGGGCGACAGGTCGGGGAAGTAGGTCATGCCGAAATGGTGCCCGACGCCACACCCCGCCGCCCGGAAACCACGACGGCCACCACCGCCGCCACGATGAAACCCGGCAGCAGCAAGTACGCGGTGTGGATGCCGACCCGGTCGGACAGGAACCCCAGCACGAACGGCGCCGTCCCGGCCGCCAGCCCGCTCCCGAACATGTTCACCGCACCGGCCAGCTCCGCGTGCCCGCCGGACATCTCGATACCGCGCGCCGATATCAGCGGGTACTGCAACGACACGCCGAGACCGGCCACCGCCAGCCCGCCGAACATCAGCACCGGGTTCGAGGTGGCCCAGAAGAGCCCGAAGCCCACCAGGTTGGTCCCGAACGCGGCGAGGATCAGCCGATCGATCGGCACCCGTAGCGCCAACCGCCCGCCGGCCGCTCGGCCGATAGCCATACCGGCGACGACCGCGGTGACACCGGTCGCGGCGACGCCGGCCGAGAGGTGGGCGCGGTCCTGGAGGAGGGTCGCGCACCAGAGGGTGAGGCAGAACTCGATGGCGCCGGCGCACACGCCCGCGACCTGGTTGAGCCAGAAGCGGCGGGGGAGGCTGCGGAAGGTCGCCGGGGGTGCTGATGGCGACTCGGCATCCGCGGCGCTGCGCGGAGCTGGGATCAGGGGGCTGCTGGTGTTGCTGCTGTTGCTGACATTGCTGCTTGAGCCTGGCTGATCGGCTGCGAATTCTGACACCGGCAGCTCGGCCTTGGCCCGGGAACCAGCAACCATCTGGTTGGCGGCCGCCTCCCGACTGCCTTCGCCCGAGCCGGACCACGCCACCGCAGCATCCACCGGCTCCAGCTCGGCTACCGACCCGAGCCCGTACGCCTCCACCGCCTCGCCGACCGCGACCGGTGGCTCCTCCCCCGCAGCCAGCCAATCCGGCTCCCGCACCCGTCCGAGCACCACATACAACACCCCGCTCAGCGGTGCGACCAGCAGCAGCGCCGTGCGCCAGCCGAGTCCGGCCGCCGCCGCGCCGCCCACCGCCAGCGGGGCCGCGACGCCCACGATGGCGGCGACCGCGTTCGCCTCGGTGATGGCGGCCGGGCCGAATTCGGGGCCGTGCGCGCGCGACAGTGCGGAAGGCACGGCTATGCACATCAGCGCCCCGAAGACGCCGCAGATCGCCGCCGCCGGAAGCGTTACCGGCAGCGCCGGGACGGCGCAGAACAGGCCCACCGACAGCGACAGGCCGACCAGGCCCCACCACAGCGCGGGGCGTGAGCCGCCCATCCGGCGGATGTACCAGGGGGCGGACATGCTGCCGCCGGTGACGCCGATCGCGTAGCAGGTGCTGTGCAGGCCGGCCACGCTCGCGGAGAGGTGGAGGTCGTCCTTGAGCAGGTTGATCGAGGGGCTGAAGGCGTAGAGGAAGAAGGCGAAGGCGCCGAGCTGGAGGTAGAGCAAGCGGGTCCAGCTGTCGTGCCGGACCCGCAGGACGGGCTCAGGGGAGGTGGCGCTCACATGTCACGCATCGCGGGTCAGCTTTCATCGACGGGCTCTTCCACTTCCACAGCGGCGGCCTGGGCCACGGCTTCGGCGCCGGATTCGACTTCGGCTGCGACTGCGGCCTCGGCGACGCCATCAGCGTCGGCCGCCTTAGCCGCCTCAGCCGGCTCCCGCACCGCGACCTGCTCGCTCACCGCGACCGCGGCGGCGGCCGCAGCGGCCTGCGAAGCCTCGTCGGCCGGCACCACCACCCGCTCGCCGAAGGTCACGGTGTCGTACACGTACTCGTCGACCACCGGCTCGGAGGTCGGATGCGTGGCGGGCACCACCGCGGCCTCCGAGTGCGCGCCGCAGCCGTAGTCCAGCGACACGACGCGGCCGTCGCTCGGCGCGATCTCGTTCGTGCACACGCCGAAGCCCTGGCCCAGCATCCCGGCCAGCGGGGTCAGGAACCCGCAGCCCGAGCAGCGGGCCGGGGCGGCCTGCGCCATCGGGGAGTGCGGGCCGAAGTCGCCCTCGTGCCAGCGCTCGGCGGCGTCCTCGCGGCCCTCGCGGGACAGGACCCGGGGCCGGCCCAGGCCCAGCTGGTAGCCGACCAGCGGCAGGGAGTCGCGGGTGGCCTCGCGGTAGGCCTGCGGGCGTTCCTCGTCGGCGCCGGTGTAGGCCGGGACCAGGCGGTTGTCGCCCTCGTCGGCCGGGAGCAGGTCGCCGGGGCCGAGGTCGCCGGGGCGCAGGCGCTCGTTCCAGGGCACCCAGTCCGGGGCCAGTACCGACTGGTCGCCGGCCACCAGCACGGTCTCGTCCAGGGTGACGAACTTGGTGCGCGGCGCGCGGGTGAGGGTCACGGCCCAGTTCCAGCCGCGGTAGCCGCGCTCCTTGCACTCGAACAGGTGGGTCACCACCCGGTCCCCTTCGGCGAGCATGCCGACGTGCCGGCCGACCTCGCCGATGCCGGCCACGTCCTCGGCCGCGGCCAGGGCCAGGTCGACCGCGTCGGCGCAGACCTGGTCTAGGACCGGCTGGCGTGCGCGCGGCCGGCTGTCTGCGGTGCGGGCTGGGGTGGCGGTCGCGGCGTTCACGCCTCGATTCTCCCCCATCCCGGGGGGTTCGTGTGACAGCGGTTCTCCAGACGGCGCATTCGGGCCGCTCTGAGGAGGTCGCGGGGAGGTCCCAATTGAATCATCGGCTCCCCACGTTCACTTTTTCCGGGCAGGATAGGGGCGTGGCCAAGGATCAGACGCCGAATCGGGACGGCGAGGAACGGACGCGGGTGTTCGACGCCCCGGAGGGGACCCGGCCGTTGATCCCACAGCCCCCGCCGCTGCCGCCCAAGCGGCCCCGGCGCGCAGCGGATCCGGGTACGGACCCCGGGCTGGCCGACACGCTGCCCGCGGGCGGTTCCTCAGCTTCCTCAGCGCCCCGCGGCAACCACCACGACCCGGTCCCGACCCGCACCATGCCCACCCAGGACCCGGACGGCACGCCGACCGCGATCCACGGTCCTGACGACCTGCCGACTGCGATCCACGGTCCGGACGACCTGCCGACCGCCGCCATCGACCTGGCCGCGACCCTGCCGGGCCTGGCCGAGGTCGCGCCGGAGCTGTCGGCGGCCGACATAGAGATGCTGACCCCGGTCCGCCCGGAGTCCGAGGCGGCGCGGATCCTGCGCCGGGTCGGCGAGGGCACCGAGGCCACCGGCCGCGCCATGGGCAAGGTCGGCGGTTTCCTGGGCCACCGGATCCGCAAATACACCGAGGCCGGCGGGGCCCGGGAGTCCGGGCTGTCCCGGCTGATCGAGCTGCACGCCGTGAACACCGCCGGCGACCTGCTGATCACCCTGGCCCTGGCGCAGTCGGTGTTCTTCGGGGTGCAGCCGGGGCAGGCGCGCGGCAAGGTGGCGCTGTACCTGGTGATCACGATGGTGCCGTTCGTGCTGCTGGCCCCGGTGATCGGCCCGCTGCTGGACCGGTTCGGCCACGGCCGGCGCATCGCGATGGCCCTGACCATGGCCGCCCGGCTGGTGCTGGCCCTGATCATGGCCCGCACCGTGAACGGCGACGCCAACCTGGCCCTGTATCCGGCGGCGTTCGGCTGTCTGGCCGCCTCCAAGGCCTACGGCGTGACCCGCAGCGCGGTGATCCCCCGCCTGGTCCCGCACGGGAGCACGCTGATCAAGGCGAACTCGCGCACCTCGATGGCCAGCATCATCGCCACCTTCGCCTTCGCCCCGATCGGCGGCCTGCTGGTCAAGCTGGGCGCGGCCTACTGCCTGGTCGGCGCGGCGCTGGTCTTCGCCTTCGGCGCCTACCTGGCCATCCGGCTGCCCTCGCACGTGGACTCGGCCGAGGGCGAGCAGAAGGCGCAGCTGCTGAAAAGGGACCGGAACATGGACCCCCGCCTGGAGGAGACCATGCCGAACCTGCGGCTGCGCTCGGTGGGGCCGGCGGTGCTGCTGGCGCTGCGCGCCAACGCCGCCTTCCGCTGCTTCTCCGGCTTCCTGACCATCTTCATGGCGTTCCTGGTCCGCTACCACCCGCTGGCCGGCTACAAGGACCTGGTCGCGATCGGCATGATCGCCGGCGCCGCGGCCGTGGGCAACGCCGTGGGCACCTCGCTGGGCTCGATGCTCAAGGCGCGCGCCCCGGAGGGCGTGATCTCGACGATGCTGGCCCTGACCACCGGAGCGGTCCTGGCCTGCGCCTTCTACTACAGCCTGATCACGGTCCTCACCGTGGCGGCGGTCGCGGCGATGAGCGCGGCGCTGGCCAAGCTGTCGCTGGACGCCCTGCTCCAGCGGGACACCCTGGAGCGGGTCCGCACGTCGGCCTTCGCCCGATCTGAGACACTGATGCAGCTGGCCTGGGTGGTCGGCGGCGGTTTGGGGATCGCGATGTCCTACCCGGGCAACGGCAACGGGACCCTCGCCTTCATCGTCGCGGCCATCGCCCTGCTGGCGGTCTGCGTGGTGACGTTGAAGGCACTGTCGGATTTGCGGTTCGTGGCACCCAACCCTGCGCAGGGCTTGGGAGTCTGACCAACCGTGAGCGCTCGCCGAACACGGCCCGCCGCCGGGCCGTCGCCCGGCGTGCGGCACGGCGGACACGCAATCCATATTCGCCGATGACGGGGAGTGACCCAATGTATGAGTTCTTGCTGGCGACGGCCGTCGGGGCCGAGCGCGACGCGCTCCAGCAGCGCGCCGACGGCCTGACGGTGATAGTCACCGGCGCCGGGCCCGCCGCCGCGGCGACCGGCGCCGCCTGGGTCCTGGCCTCCGAGCCCTACAAACTGGCGCTCTCAGTGGGTATCGGCGGCGGCTTCGCCCCGCGCGCCCCGATCGGCTCGGTGGTGGTCTCCACCCGGGTGGTCGCGGCCGACCTCGGCGCCGACTCCCCCGAGGGCTTCCTGCCGATCGAGGAGCTGGGCTTCGCCCCGCACGTGGAGCAACCCGACGAGCACTGGGCGGCCCGCATCCGCACCGCACTGAGCCAGGCCGGCCTGCACGTGGTCACCGGCGCCGTGCTGACCACCACCACGGTCACCGGCACCGCCGAGCGCACCGCGGAACTGCTGGCCCGGCACCCGGACGCGGCGGCCGAGGGCATGGAGGGCTACGGCGTGGCCAGCGCGGCGACGATGGCCGAACTGCCGTTCGTGGAGATCCGCGCGATCTCCAACGTGGTCGGCCCCCGCGACCGCGATTCGTGGCGGATCGGTGAAGCCATGGACGTCCTGGCCACCGTCGGCCAGACCCTGGCCGCCCTCCAGGCGCCGGGCGTCGCATAATCAGCGATATGGCTGCCACTGACCCCGGGTCCGGCGCTGCCGTCGGCGCGCCCACGAACGTCCTGCCCGAAAAGCTCTCCATCGCCTACTCCCCGTGTCCCAACGACACGTTCGTCTTCCACGCCCTCACCCACGGCCTGGTCCCCGGCGCCCCGGCGTTCGACGTGACCTTCGCCGACATCGACGTCACCAACTACTGGGTCCAGGAGGCGGACGCCCCGGACGTCCTGAAGATCTCCTACCCGGCCCTACCCCTGATCCAGGACCGCTACGAACTGCTGCACTGCGGCGGCGCCCTGGGCCGCGGCTGCGGACCCCTGGTGCTGTCACAGGGCGCGGTGTCGGCCGAGGCACTGGCCGGGGGCGTGATCGCGGTCCCCAGCCTGCTGTCCACCGCCTTCCGCCTCTTCGAGCTGTGGGCCGAGCAGAACGTGCCGAACGGAATGCAGATCAAGGTACTGCCGTTCCACGAGATCATGCCCGCGGTCGCAGCCGGCGAGGTGACCGCCGGCCTGGTGATCCACGAAGCCCGCTTCACCTACCAGAACTTCGGCCTGACCTGCCACACCGACCTCGGCCAGTGGTGGGAGGCACAGACCGGCCTACCGATCCCGCTGGGCGCCATCGTGGCCCGCAAGGACCTGGGCGAGGCGGCACTGACCGAACTCAGCGGCCTGATCCGGGCCTCGGTGGACCACGCCTGGGCCGACCCGAAGGCCTCGCACGAGTACGTGATGGCACACGCACAGGAGATGGACCCGGAGGTCGCACAGCAGCACATCGGGCTGTATGTGAACGAGTTCACGCGGGACCTGGGACCGGACGGGCTCGCGGCGGTCGAGGCGCTGCTGGCGAAGAGGTAGGGCTGGCGAAGAGGCAGTGCGCGCGAAGAGGTAGTGCTGGCTGCCGCCCGCTCGGCAAGACCGCGGCCCCGACGTCCTCGTGTCGGGGCCGCTTTGGTTTGGTTTGGTGGGGTGGGGCGGTGGGGTGATGTTG
>NZ_JAAFZA010000019.1 GCF_015356865.1 Catenulispora pinisilvae | reverse complement strand
TTTGTCGAGAGACTTCCGCCACGTCCCGCCCAGCCGCGCGTCCCGCCCCGCCCTACAGCGCCGCCTCCAACCGCACCACGATCGCCTTCGAAGTCGGCGTGTTGCTGATCTCGGCCGTCGAATCCAGCGGCACCAGCACGTTCGTCTCCGGGAAGTACGCCGCCGCGCAGCCCCGGGCGGTGTCGTAGGCGACCACGCGGAATTCCGGCGCCCGGCGCTCGGTGCCGTCCGTCCACTCCGACACCAGGTCCACCATCGCGGCGTCGCGGATGCCCAGGGCCTTCAGGTCGTCGGGGTTGACGAAGACCACGCGCCGGCCGGCGTGGATTCCGCGGTAGCGGTCGTCGAGTCCGTAGATGGTGGTGTTGTACTGGTCGTGCGAGCGGATCGTCTGGAGCAGCAGCCGGCCCTCGGGCACCGTCGGCGCCTCGAACTCGTTCGCCGTGAAGTTGGCCTTGCCGGTCGTGGTCGGGAACGTGCGCGAGTCGCGGGGGGCGTGCGGGAGGGCGAAGCCGGAGCCGCGGCGCACGCGGGTGTTGAACTGCTCGAAGCCGGGGATCACGCGCTCGATGCGGTCGCGGATCCGGTCGTAGTCGGCCGCCAGTTCCTCCCACGGCACCGGGTGTTCCGGGCCGAGCACCGTGCCGGCCAGGCGGGCGATGATCGCCACCTCCGACAGCAGCGCCTCGCTGGCCGGGGCCAGGCGGCCGCGGGAGGCGTGGACCAGGCCCATCGAGTCCTCGACCGTGACGAACTGCTCCTGGCCGCCCTGCTGGTCCGTCTCCGTGCGCCCCAGCGTCGGCAGGATCAGCGCGCGGCGGCCGGGGACCACGTGGGAGCGGTTCAGCTTCGTCGAGACCTGGACGGTCAGCGCCGTGCCGCGCAGCGCCGCCTCGGTGACGTCGGTGTCCGGGGTGGCCGCGACGAAGTTGCCGCCCATCGCGAAGAACACCTTCGCGCGGCCGTCGCGCATCGCGCGGATCGCGTCGACCGTGTCGAAGCCGTGCTCGCGCGGCATCGGGACGCCGAACTCGGCGCTCATCGCGTCCAGGAACGCGTCCTTGGGCTTCTCGTAGATCCCCATCGTGCGGTCACCCTGCACGTTCGAGTGCCCGCGCACCGGGCACACCCCGGCGCCGGGCCGGCCCACGTGCCCGCCGAGCAGCAGCACGTTCACCACCTCGCGGATCGTCGGCACCGCGTGCTTGTGCTGCGTCAGGCCCATCGCCCAGCAGACGATCAGCCGCTTGGAGTCCCGCACCTCCTCGAACGCCGCCTGGATCTCCTCGCGGGTCAGGCCGGTGGCGTCCAGGATCTCCGGCCAGTCGGTGGCCCGCGCCGCCTTGGCGTAGTCGTCGAAACCGTGGGTGAACGTGTCGATGAACGAGTGGTCCAGCACGGTCCCCGGCGCGGCGTCCTCCGCCTCCAGCAGCAGCTTGCCGAACGCCCGGAACAGCGCCAGGTCCCCGCCGACCTTGATCTGCAGGAACCGGTCGGCCAGCGGCGTGCCGTGCCCGACGACGCCCGAGGGGTTCTGCGGGTTCTTGAAGCGCAGCAGCCCGGCCTCCGGCAGCGGGTTCACCGCGGTGATCCGCGTGCCGCCCCGCTTGGCCTTCTCCAGCGCCGAGAGCATGCGCGGGTGGTTGGTGCCCGGGTTCTGCCCGACCACCAGGATCAGGTCGGCCTTGCCCAGGTCGGCCAGCGACACCGAGCCCTTGCCGACGCCGAGCGTCTCGGTCAGCGCCGAGCCGGACGACTCGTGGCACATGTTGGAGCAGTCCGGCAGGTTGTTGGTGCCGAAGGCGCGCACGAAGGTCTGGTAGAGGAACGCCGCCTCGTTGGACGTCCGGCCGGAGGTGTAGAAGACGGCCTCGTCCGGGGAATCCAGGCCGCGCAGCTCGTCGGCGATCAGGCCGAACGCCTCGTCCCAGGTCACCGGCCGGTAGTGCTCGGCCCCGGCGTCCAGCAGCATCGGCGTGGTGAGCCGGCCCTGCTGCCCGAGCCAATATCCGCTGCGCTCGGCCAGCTCGGCGACGGAGTGCTCGGCGAAGAACTCCGGCGTGATGCGCCGCAGCGTCGCCTCCTCGGCGACTGCCTTCGCCCCGTTCTCACAGAACTCGGCGATGTGCCGCTTGTCCGCCTCGGGCCATGCGCAGCCGGGACAGTCGAAGCCCTTCTTCTGGTTCAGCCGCAGCAGCGTCTCCGCCGACCGCTTGACCCCCATCTGGTTCACCGCGTCGCGCATCGCCACAGTGACCGCCGGGACCCCCGCCGCCCAGTCCTTCGCGGGCCCGACGCGCAGGTTCTCATCGCCTGGGTCGTCGGTCGGCGCTTTGCGGGCCATGATGCGGGCTCCTTTGCCTCGGTGGTTCGGCCCTATTGTCTCGCCGCGGACGCCGACGCGGAAATGTCCGCCTGAATGTCCCCCTGCGATGATGGTCGGGGTCACTTCCGTAACGGTCGGCGCAGGGAGCGGGTGGGGTACGCGTGGTGCAGAAGAGTCTGGCGGCCGAGCTTCAGGAACGGGCGGCGCGTGCCGTGCCCGCCGAGTTCGGCGAGCGGGTGGGGCAGTGGTGGCTGCGGCACGCCCCGGGGTGCTCTTGGTGGATCGGCTCGGTACTGCCGCACGGCGGTCATGAAGCGTCGCGGGCCGAACTGGAGGCACTGATCGCGGCCGCCGAGGCCTACACCGCCGAACGGGAGATCCCGACGCTGCTCCAGATGACGCCGGAAGCCGTGCCGCCGCGACTGGACGCGCTCCTGGCGGCGCGCGGCTACGAGCGTCAGGTCCCTGTCTCACTCCAGACGGCCACGACGGCGGAGGTCCTGGCGCTCGCCCAGCGGGGCTCCGAGCGCGGCTCCCTGCGGGTGCGACTGGACAAGCACCCGACCCGAGAGTGGTTCCAGGCCTGGAGCGCCGTGGTCGGCGGCGACCCCGAGCCGCGGTGGCGGCTGCTGCAACGGATCACCGAGGCCGGCGCCTACGCCAGCGTGGAGCTCGGCGACGAGACGGTCGCGGTCGGGCGCGCGGTCGCCGAGGGCGGCTGGGCGGGCATCTTCAACATGGCGACCCGGCCCGAGGCTCGCGGCAAGGGCGCGGCCGGCGCGGTCATCGCGGCGTTGGCGGACTGGGCCGCGGTGAACGATGCGGCGCGGATGTATTTGCAGGTGGAGCAGGAGAATGAGGGCGCGCTGCGGTTGTATGCGCGGGCTGGGTTCACGGAGTTGTCCCCGTTTTACTTTCGGGTGAAGGAGTAAATCGGCGCGGGGTGTCAGTTCTCGTGTCGGTGGGGTGCCGGTGAGGTGCCGGTGAGGTGCGGCAGCGGCGGGTTCGAGCAGCGGTGGGATGCCAGTGCTGCCAGTGCCGGTTTCGGTGGCGGTGCCGGTGGGGGGCCAGTGACAGTGTCGTGTCGGTGGCAGTCGGTGGCAGTCGGTGGCTGTGGTGGCGGCAGTGTCGGTGGGGATGCCGATGCCCAGCCTGGTCGCGCGCGCTCTACGCCACCCGCAGCCCCAAATGCCCGGCCATCGCCGGCGCCAGGTCCACCAGCTGGGCGCCGTCGATCGTGGCGCCGCGCAGGGCGTCCAGACCGGCTTTGAAGTGCAGGCGCGCGCCGCGCAGGTCGACCTCGGCGAGCTTGGCGCGGCTGAAGTCGGCTTCTTCGAACGTGCAGCCAGGGAAGCGCACGCGGGTCAGCTTGGCGCCGCCGAAGTCGATTTCGCGCAGCAGGCAGTCGGTGAAGACCACGTCGGTCAGGGCCGCGCCGCGGAAGTTCACCGCGTCCAGCTTCACCTGGTCGAAGTGGACGCGGCGGAGGTCGGCGCCGTGCCACTGCACGCCGGAGGCGATGCCGCGCACCAGCTCCGTGTCGCGCCAGTGCGAGGCGGACAGGTCCGGGCCCAGCAGGCGCGAGTCCTCGATGCGGACGTCCGCGAACGTGGTCTTGCCCCACTCGCCGCCGGCCAGCGCCACCTCGGTCAGCAGGCACTGGCTGAAGCGGGCGCTGTTGGCGAACACGTCGTCCCAGCTCAAGCTCGCGGCGCGCTGGTACTCGTAGTGGCCTTCGTCGAGCACCCGGGAGTCCAGGGGCGCCAGCTCGGCTAAGGGCGGCAGGTCGGGGCGGGGCGGCGGGATCGGTTGTGAAGATGGCATGCCGATCATTGTGGCCCACGGGTGCGCCCGGTGTGGGGGGCTTCTCAGGGGCGGTTGTCAGTGCGTGACGACGCGTCGGAAAGGCGGTTGAGCCGTGGGCGGCGAGCCGGGATCATCGATGACCGTGTCCGAACCGATAGCTGTCCTCGCCCTGTCACCGCAGCACACGTCGACCTCCGAGCTGCTGGCCGAAGCGGCACGTGCGCGCGGGCTCCAGGTGCACGTCGCCGACGAGGTCCCGGCTGCGGCGCATGGGCGCTGCGCGTACTACGGCGGCCCGCTGTTCGGCGCGAAGGTCGGCGACGCTCTGGGACTCGGCCTGCTCGTACCGCCGGACGACTTCCTCCAGTCGCTGCCGCGGGAACTCCTCGGACGGCGCGTCGAGGCGATGACCGTGGCCGAGGCACGCCGCCGCACCCGGCCCTTCTTCGCCAAGCCGCCGAGCGACAAGTCGTTCGACGCCGGGGTCTTCGCTGACGGAAGCAGGCTGCCCCAGCTGCCGCCGGAGACGGAGATTCAGGTCTCGGAGATAGTCACCTTCGCCGAGGAGCACCGGCTGTTCCTGCTCGGTGGGAAGGTGCACGCTGCGAGTCGCTATGCCCGGTTCGGGCGCCTGGACGTGGCATCGGCCACGGCGGCGGCCTCGGCGTTCGGAGCGGAGGTCGCGGAGGCCGTCACCGCCAGCCCGCTGGTCCCCTCAGCGGTGGTCGTCGACATCGGCCTGATCTCTGATCCGGACACCGGCACGGAGCACTGGGCGGTCGTGGAAGCGAACATGGCCTGGTTCGCTCACAGCTACGCCGCCGACGCCGACCGCGTTCTGGAGGTCGTGATCGCCTCGGCCGGGCCGGTCTCGGCGGTGCCGGATGCCGATAGGCGGTTCTTGGCTGGCGGTCGCGGCTAGCGCCACCCCCGGCGCACAACGCAGCGGGCCGCCGGTCATCCCGGCGGCCCGCTTGTGAATCAATCGTCTAGCTCTCCTAGCTCCCGCTCACGAACCCGAGGTTCTCGTAGACCGTGTCCTGAACCCCCGGCGCGCCGTAGTTCGCCAGCTTCGGGTTCTCGGCCACGATCTGCGGGCGCTGGAACAGCGGCACGACCGTGTCCAGCTTCCAGATCGCGGCGTCGGCCTCGTTGGCGTACTTGTCCGCCTGGGTCCGGTCCAGCGAGCTCAGCGCCTGCTCGAACAGGTTGTCGATCTCCGGGCTGCCGACGCGGCCGTAGTTCTGCTGGATGTTCAGCGAGCCGCCGGTGCCCGGGGTGGGGTTGGCGAACTCCGGCTGCGCGGTGCTCAGCGGGTAGGCGTTGCCGCCGAAGATGACCTGGGCTATGTCGAAGTCGCCGACGTTCACGTACTTCGTGTAGTAGTCGTCGCCGGGGACCGGGACGATGGTGACCTGGACGCCGATGGCCGCCAGTTGGTTCTGCACGATCTCGGCCAGCTGCTTGTTGGAGTCGCTGGTGGAGTTGATGACGAAGCGCAGGGTCAGCGGCTTGCCGTCCTTGGCACGGGTCTTGCCGCCGTCGGTGCTCGTCCAGCCGGCCTGGTCCAGGAGCTGCTTGGCGCGGGCCACGTCCTGGGTGCCCAGGTCGCCGGAGTTGTCCTGGTAGCCCTGGTCGTTGGTGAGCAGCACGTGGTTGTTCAGCGGGTCGGTGCTCACGCCCAGCGGGCCGACCAGCGCCGTGTCGATCTGCTTGCGGTTGATGCCGATGGTCAGGGCGTTGCGGACGCGGATGTCGGACAGCGGGCCGGTGCCGGCGCCGTTGAAGGTCAGGTTCGCCCAGACCGGGCCCGCGGCCTTGCGGACCGTGACGTTCGACATGCCCTTCACCCGCGCGTAGTACGACACGTGCGAGCCGATGCCGTACTGGAGGTCGACCTCGTTGTTGGCCAGGGCGTCGGTCTGGGCGTCGAGGTCGATCGACAGGAAGATGATCTGGGTCAGCTTCGGCGGGTCACCCCACCACTTGTCGTTGCGGACCAGGGTCAGGGTCTTGGCGGTCTGGTTGATCGAGCCCAGCTTGAACGGGCCGTCGCTGTTCGGGATCGCGTCCTTGAAGTCGTTGATGAACTTCTTCGGGTCGCTGTTGGTGGCCGCCGGGTAGAGCGGCGAGAACAGGCCCTGCCACTCGCTGTAGGGCTTGGCGAAGGTGATCACCACCTCCTTGGGGTCCTTGCCCGGCTTGATGTCCTGGATCTGGTTGTAGCCGACCGTGCCGGAGATCTGGAACGCCGGGTTGGTGCCGTTCAGGGCCTTCCACTGCGCCTCGAAGTCGGCCTCGGTGACCGGGGTGCCGTCCTGCCAGACCGCCTTCGGGTTGAGCTCCAGCGTCACCACCTGCTGCGGCGAGGCGGTGACGGTGTAGGAGGCGACCAGGTTGGCGTTGTTGTGCGGCACGCCCTTGGAGTCGGCGTAGAACGGCTGCTCCAGCACCGCGCCCATGATGTCCGACACCGAGCCGTCGGTGCCGTCGACCTCGTTGTAGTTCAGCTGGTCGGAGATCCCGGCCTCCGGCCAGCGCAGGGTGCCGCCGTCGGCGATCTTGGCGCGCGGCTGCGGGTTGATGTCGTTGCCGGGCTGGGTGTTGATGTTCTTGGAGGAACTGCTGCCGGACGTGCCGGACTTGCCGGAGGACGAACCGCCGCACGCGGTCAGGCCCAGGGCCAGCGCGGCCACTGCGGCCGTGCCCAGTACCAAGGAACGAGGGCTGCGTCTCACAGTGCTGTTCTCCTTTTGGGTGTGGATGTAGATGCGGGTGAGGGTGGGATTGGTAAGACTGATCACGCGACGGTGCCGGACTGGACCAGGGCGGGTACCCAGGCGTCCAGGTGGTGGCAGGCCGCCGAGCGGTCGGCGTCGCCGACCGGGGTCAGCGCCGGGTCAGTGGATTCGCAGAGCTCGCGCGCCTCGGGCTTCTCCAGCGCCGCGTACAGGGGGCAACGGCTGCGGAACCGGCAGCCCCGCAGCGCCTCGGCGTCGCCGTCCAGCACCACCGGACTCGGCGGGTCGCCGGGCAGCACGATGCGCTCGCGCTGCCGCTCCACGACCGGATCCGGCACCGGCACGGCCGAGAGCAGCGCCCGGGTATAGGGGTGCCGCGGGTCTTCGAACACTGAGTCGGCGTCCCCGTACTCGACGATCCGCCCCAGGTTCAGCACCGCGACCCGGTCCGCGACGTGCCGCACCACGGCCAGGTCGTGCGACACGAACAGGTACGCCAGCCCCAGCTCGCGCTGGAGATCGCCGAGCAGGTTCAGGATCCCGGCCCGAACCGAGACGTCGAGGGCCGAGACCGGCTCGTCCAGCACCACCAGCCGCGGTTCCAGCGCCAGCGCCCGGGCGATCGCCACCCGCTGCCGCTGCCCGCCGGAGAACTCGCGCGGGAAGCGGTTCGCGTGCGACGCCTCCAGCCCGACCATCTCCAGCAGTTCGCGGACCCGGCCGGCGGTCTTGCCGTGGCCGTGGGTGCGCAGCGGCTCGGCCAGCAGGTCGCCGACCGGCAGCCGCGGGTCCAGCGAGGCCAGCGGGTCCTGGAAGACCGCCGCGATCCCGGCCCGCACCGGCTGCGCCCGCCGCCGCACTCCGCGGCCCCGGTTCAGCGCCTCCAGGTCCTGACCCAGGACGCTGATACTGCCGCCCTGCGGCGTGCGCAGGCGCAGGATCTCCATCACGGTGGTGGTCTTGCCGCTGCCGGACTCGCCGACCAGGGCCAGCGTGGTGCCCGCCGGGATGTCGAGGCTGACGCCGTCGACGGCGCGGACGGTGCCGATGCGGCGGCGGATGATCGAGCCCTTGGTCAGCGGGTGGTGCTTGATGAGGTCGCGGACGGTGAGTACGGGTTCTGCGACGCCTACGGGTGCTGCGACAGCCGCCGCCTCGGACTTCGTCGGCGCCTCGGGCTCCGCCAGCGCTCCTTCCACTCCCTCCGCATCCGAAGTCGCTTCTGGCTCGGTGTCAGCGGTGTCAGGGATGCCGGAAGCCTGATCGGTGAGCCCTGAGTCGCCGTTCGGGCCGGCCATCAGATCCAGCCCCTCACCGGTCCGATGACAAGCGGCCGCCCGCCCCTGTCCGATCTCCAAGAGCTCGGGCTCCGTCGTCCGGCACAAGTCCACCGCGAACGCGCACCGCGGCGCGAACGGGCATCCCGCCCCCAGCTCCGCCAGCGAAGGCGGCGCCCCGGGTATCGACCGCAGCCGCACGCCGCGCCCGGCGTCCAGCCGTGGCAGCGAGCCCAGCAGCCCGGCGGTGTAGGGCATCTTCGGCGCCGCGAACAGCTCCTGGACCGCGGCGGTCTCCACCGGGCGGCCCGCGTACATCACCGCCGCGCGGTCGGCGAAGCCGGCGACCACGCCGAGGTCGTGCGTGATCAGCACGATCGCCGCTCCGGTGGCCTGCTTCGCGGTGGCCAGCACCTCCAGGATCTGGGCCTGCACGGTCACGTCCAGGGCGGTGGTCGGCTCGTCGGCGATGATCACGTCCGGATCGTTGGCGATCGCCATCGCGATCATCACGCGCTGCCGCATGCCGCCGGAGAACTCGTGCGGGAAGGCCAGCGCGCGCCGCGCCGGATCCGGGATGCCGACCAGCTCCAGCAGTTCCACGGCCCGCTTCATCGCGGCCTGCGATGTCACGTCCTGGTGCACCCGGATCGCCGCCGCGATCGCCTCGCCGACCCGGTAGACCGGGGTCAGGGCGGACAGCGGGTCCTGGAACACCATCGCGATGCCGGCGCCGCGGATCCGCGACATCTCCTTGTCGTTCAGGCCCAGCAGCTCCCGGCCGCGGAACCGCACCGAGCCGGTCACCTTCGCGTTCGTCGGCAGCAGGCCGATCGCCGCCATCGAGGACACCGACTTGCCCGAGCCGGACTCGCCGACGATGGCCAGCGTCTCCCCGCGCCGGACCTGGTAGCTCAGGCCTCTGACCGCCGCCAGCGGCCGGCCCTTCTCGCCGGGGAAGGACACATGCAGGTCCGTGACTTCCAACACCGCGTCGTCGCTCATGCCGCACCCCCGGAGGTGGAAGTGGACGCGGCCGTGCCGGCCGCGTCGTCCATCGCGTCCCGCAGCCCGTCGCCGACGAACGCGACCGCCATCACCGTCAGGATCAGCAGGATGCCCGCCGGATAGAACAGCCACGGGTAGTTCAGCGCCGAGTCGGTGCCGTCGGCGATGATCGTGCCCAGCGACACGTCCGGCGGCTGCACGCCGAAGCCGAAGTAGCTCAGCGAGGTCTCGGCGATGATCGTCCCGCCGACGTTCAGCGTGGCGTCGATGATCAGCAGCGAGGCCATGTTCGGCAGCAGGTGCCGGGTGATGATGCGCAGCGGGTGCACGCCCATAACCTCCGCCGCGGTCACGAACTCCCGCTCCCGCAGCGAGCGCGCCAGTCCCCGCACCATCCGCGCCGTCACCATCCAGTTGAACGCCGCCAGCAGGATCACGAACAGCAGCCAGGTGCGGCCGTGGAACAGCGGCGAGGTGATCGCTAGGATCAGGAACGAGGGCAGCACCAGCAGCAGGTCGACGAACCACATCAGGACCCGGTCGGTCCAGCCGCCGAAGTAGCCGGCGGTGGCGCCGACGATGCCGGCCAGTCCGGTCGACAGCACCGCGGCCAGCAGTCCGATGATGAGCGACTTCTGCAGGCCCCGCATCGTCTGCGCGTAGACGTCCGAGCCGATCTGCGTGGTGCCGAACCAGTGCGTCGCCGACGGTCCGGTCAGGAAGTTGTTGTAGTCCTGGTCCTTGTAGTTCCAGGAGGTCAGATACGGCCCGATGAACGCCAGCGCGAACATCAGCACCAGGATCACCAGCCCGGTCACGGCCAGCTTGCGCCGCAGGAACCGGCGCAGCACGATCCGGCCGCGGCCCAGCGCGACCGGCTCCGGCGCGGTCATCGCGGTCTCTTCTTCGGCGAGTACCAACCCCTCGGCCGTCATCAGTCACGCACCCGGGGGTCCAGCAGCGCGTGCGCGATATCCGACAGCAGCCCGGCTATCAGTATCAGCACCGCGGTGAACAGCACCATCGCCGCGACCGCGTTGACGTCCTGGCGGCCGATCGAGTCCACGAACCACTCGCCCATGCCGTGCCAGCCGAAGATCTTCTCGGTGAACGTCACGCCGGTCAGCAGCATCCCCATCTGGTAGGCGAACAACGTCGCCATGGGTATCAGGGCCGTGCGAAGGCCGTGCTTGACCAGCGCCGGGCCGCGCCGCATGCCGGTGGCGCGGGCGGTGCGGATGTAGTCCGCGCCCAGTACGTCGAGCATCGCCGAGCGCTGATACCGGCTGAACAGCGCCGCCTGCCCGAGCATCAGCGACAGCGTCGGCACGACCAGGTGCTGGCCCCGGTCGACCAGGTGCCGGAACCAGCCTCCGGTCAGCCCCGCGGTCGTCTCGTTGGTGTAGGGCAGCAGCGTCGTGCCCGCGGCCTGGTTGATCTTGACGGTGCCGATCTTCAGCAGCACCGCCAACAGGAACACCGGCGTGGACAGGACCAGGAACGATAAGAAAGTGATGGTGTGGTCCGATGGTCGGTACTGTCTGATGGCCGATACGAAGCCCAGCGCGACCCCGACCAGCGCGCCGCTGATGGTGCCGAACAGCACCAGCCGCAGCGTCACCCCCATCCGGCGCCCCATCTCCGCCGAGACCGAGGTGTCGTCGATGGTCTTTCCCAGGTCTCCGGTCACCACGCCCTTGGCCCAGTGCGCGAACCGGTCCTCCAACGGTGTCTTGTCGTTGAGGTTCAACTGGTTCAGCGTGGCGTTGACGGAGGCGACCGGCGGCGGGGGCTGGCGCTGCGCGAAGTACTCGCGCGGACTGAGGCTGGAGGCCGCGAGCAGGTAGCCCAGGCAGGTCGCCAAGGTGATCAGGACCAGGTAATTGACGATCCTGCGCAGCAGGAATGCACCCATGGCGTCGCGAGGCTCCCGTATCAGGGCACGCTTAAGCGTGGCGAAAGGACTTGGCATGGAGCTGAGCGGTTCTCGGACCGATCGGTACCCGGGAAACACCGCTTATATGCAAAGCCCTCGTCTAAAGGCCGCTATGCGGATGTCGGGGGAGGCCGGAACCCTTATCGGGAAAGCGGACACAGCGCGCTGGCCACGCGACAGAAGTCGACGTGGCTGCGTGTCGTCAGTAACGCCGCGCGGTCCATGGGCTGGAACCTTAGCGGTAAACCCCTGACTGTGCACGTACCGCCCGGCCTTCTCGGGATACGAGAGGACCGGGCGGTGCACGGAAATATCGGGACACCAAACGGTTCGGGACCCGAATAACGCCGTCCGTCGGCGTATACGGCGGCCCCGAACGCTATTCGGCGTATATCAGGCCACACATACGATCTCGCCATGAACGACGTTGAACCACCCGTCGTCCTGTCCGGCCCACTTCCGCCAGCCGGCGGCGACCGTGTCCAGATCGTCGACATAGGCGAAGCCCTTTTCCACGTACTGCGTGGCGGTCGAGGACTTCGTCGTGCGCTCGGCCCACATCTCGGCCCACCACCGGCGGTCGGGTTCCTCGGCGAAGACCCACGACGACGCGCTGGAGGTGATCGCGTCCCCGGCGAACCCGGCGGCCAGTGCCCAATGGCGCAGCCGCCGCCCGGCGTCCGGGTGGCCGCCGTTGGACGTCGCCAAGGCCTGATACAGCCGCAGCCACTCCTCCAGCGCCGGGACTTCCGGGAACCAGCGGAAGCCGCCGTAGTCGCTGTCCCGGGCCGCGACCACCCCGCCGGGCTTGCAGACCCGCCGCATCTCCTTGAGTGCCAGCACCGGATCGGCCACGTGCTGGAGCACCTGGTGCGCGTGGACCACGTCGAACGTGTCGTCCGGGAAGTCCAGGGCGTGGACGTCGGCGACCGCGAAGCGGACGTTCTCGGTGCCGCGCCGGGCCGCCTCGTCCCGCGCCAGCTTCAGCGCCTCGGCGGTGATCTCCACGGCGGTCACCGTGCCGCCGGCGACGCGGTCGGCGAGGTCGACGGTGATGGTGCCGGGCCCGCAGCCCACGTCCAGCACGCTCTGACCGGGGGAGAGGTGCGGCAGGAGGTACGCGGCGGAGTTCTCCGCGGTGCGCCAGCGGTGCGAGCGGAGCACCGTCTCGTGGTGGCCGTGGGTGTAGGTGTTCTGCGGGGTCTCCGGCCTCGTCGTCATGCCGGAGACTCTAGTAATGCGACCGCTATTCGAGAAGATGTGTCTTGCATAGTGAGATCACTGCGAGATCACTGATGGAAGAGCTCTTCCACGATCTGGGCGACGCCGTCCTCGTCATTGCTCGCCGTGACCCCGGAGGCCGCCGCCTTCACCTCGTCGAGCGCGTTCGCCACCGCGTAGGAACGCCCGGCCCAGCGCAGCATCGGCACGTCGTTCGGCATGTCCCCGAACGTCACCACGTCCGCGACGTCGATGTCGCGGGCGGCGCACCACGCGGCCAGCGTCGAGGCCTTGGTCACCCCGGGCGGCCCCAGTTCCAGCACGCCGCGGTTGGTGGAGTAGGTGAGCTGGCCGAGCGTCCCGACCGCGGGCAGCGCCTCGACGAACATCGCGGCGCTGCCGCGGCCGCGGTCGGCGGCCAGGATCTTCAGCAGCGGGTCGTCCGCCACCGCCCCGGGCAACTCCTCATAGGACACCACGCGGCGCCCGGCATCGTCGTCGTCCTGGTCGAAGGGCGACAGCTCGTAGTCCGCCTCGCGCACCATCCCGTGCGGCGTCTCCAGCGCGAACCGGGCCCCCGGCAACGCGGCCCGCACATCGGCCAGCAGTTTCGCCACGGTCGCCGGGTCGAAGGGTCGGGCGTCGTAGGCCGCCCCGGCGGCCAGGTCGTAGCACACCGCGCCGTTGGAGGCGATGACGTGCGGCAGCCGTCCGAAGCACGGCTTGAGCCGGTCCAGCCACCGGACCGGCCGCGCGGTCACGGCTATCACGTGCGCGCCGCGGGCCATGGCCAGGTCGAGCGCGGCGCGGGTGCGGGCGGAGGTGGTGCCGTCGCTGCGCAGCAGGGTGCGGTCCAGGTCGGTGGCGATGACTTGAGGCGACATAGCGCGGGGTGGGTCGGCCTGAGGTGGGTTCACACGATCAAGAGTCGCATGCGGGGCGTGGGGGGATGAATTCGTCAAGCCTCGGCGGCGGCGTAGCGGGGCCCCGGCGAGCTGCTCACTTCGGTGATCGCCTCGGCACCGGCGGCTTCCCGCCCCCACCGCCGGGCCAGCACCGTGCACACCATCAACTGGATCTGGTGGAACAGCATCAGCGGCAACACCATCAGACTCAGCTCGTGTCCCGGGAACAGCACCGCCGCCATCGGCAGCCCGGAAGCCAGGCTCTTCTTCGACCCGCAGAACACCAGCGTCACGCGCTCGGGCCGGGCGAAGCCCAGCCGCGCCGAGGCCAGACTCGTCGCCGCCAACACCGCCGCGAGCAGTACCGCGCAGCACAGCGCCAGCGCGCCGAGCCGGGCCATCGACACCGAATGCCAGACCCCGGCGACCACGCCTTCGCTGAACGCGCTGTACACCACCAGCAGGACCGAGCCGCGATCGACGAGCGTCAGGAACGGTTTGTGCGCGCCGATCCAGTCGGCGATCCAGCGCCGTGCCACCTGGCCGGCGATGAACGGGAGCAGGAGTTGCGCGGTCAGCGAGGTCACCGCGCTGCCGTCCACCCGCACCGCGCCGCCCAGGACCACCGAGGCCAGCGCCGGGGTCACCACGATGCCGGCGAGCGAGGAGAACGACGCCGCGCACACGGCCGCCGCGACGTTTCCGCGGGCCAGCGACGTGAACGCTATCGACGACTGCACGGTCGAGGGCAGCAGCGTCAGGAACAGCACGCCCTTGGCCAGTTCCGGGCCGAGCACCGGTTTCGACGCCGCCTCGGCCGCCAGCCCCAGCAAGGGGAACAGGACGAAGCTCGCGGCCAGGATCACCGCGTGCAGCCGCCACTGCTTCACACCGTCCCATGCGGCCTTCGGGGACAGGCGCGCGCCATAGAGGAAGAACAGCAGGCCGATCACGAACACCGTCGCGTGGCTCAGCCCGGTCGCCGCGCCGCCGCGGGCCGGCAGCAGAGTCGCCAGCCCCACCGTGCCGAGGATCGCCATCAGGTAGGGATCGACCCCGACCTTCGTCAGAGCGCCGCGCGTAGTGCCGCCTGCGCGCTGTAGTACGTTCGCCACAGCCCTTCCTCCTCCTGGTCGGGCACGATTGTATACAATCAAGGTGGCCGATGGACAGCAGGGTGGGCAAGGACGGCAGGGATGGCGGGGCCGGTGGCGTCACCCGCGCCATCCGCGACGACATCATCCGCGGCGTCCACGCCCCCGGCGCCCGGCTGGCCGAGGAGGCGCTGTCGGCCCGCTACGGCGTGTCGCGCGTCCCGGTCCGCGAAGCCCTGCGCACGTTGGAGGCCGAGGGCTTCGTCGCCCGGCGGCCCTACGCCGGCGTGGTGGTCGCCGCGCTGGACGACGCCGAGGCCGAGGACCTGGTCGAGATCCGGTCGCTGCTGGAACCGCTCGGGGCCGCGCGGGCCGCGGTCCGGCACACGCCGGAGCAGTTGGGGCGGTTGAAGGAGCTGGTGGCGCTGGCCGACGACGCGCTGGCGGCCGGGCGGCTGGAGGAGCTGGCGCGGCTGAACAGCCGGTTCCACGAGGTGCTGGCCCAGGCCTCCGGGAGCCGGACGCTGACCGAGCTCATCACCCAGCTCAGGTGGAAGATGGAGTGGGTCTACACGGCCAAGCTGCCGCGGCGCGCGCAGGACTCGTGGCGCGAGCACCGGGAGATCGTCGCGGTCCTGGAATCCGGCGATCCGGACAAGGCGGCGCGGGTCGTGACCCGGCACATCGGCAAGGGCCGGGGCGCACATCGGCCGGCGGATCCGCAGGCGATCGCCGTGGACCAGGACCCTGAAGACTAGATTGTATACAAGAACTGGATGTATACGAGGCTGGATTCGTTCATCAGTGCTCCCGCTGTCGGGTGCCGGCGATAGCGTGCCCGGGTGATTCAGGATTTCCGATACGACGCCCTGACCTCGTTCTACGGGCTGCCGATCTTCCCGTTCGCCTACAGCGACCCGTCCGACCTGGAGCTGGCGGCCATCCCCGAGGACGTCGAGGCCTGGGCCTGGTGCGTCGGCAGCGACTCCTACGGCGGGGTCGAGGGCGAAGTGATCTGGCCCCTGTTCCTCGACGGGGTCGACACCACCCGCGTCCGGGCCCTGACGCTCGGAGCCTGGATATCCGACGTGTCGGGCGAGGGCTGGGACGAGTACCACGCCGCGCTGCTCGCCGCCGCCGACCGGTTCCCGAACCTGGAGGCGCTGTTCATCAGCGACGTGCCGTCGGAGCTGACCGAGGTCTCCTGGATCGAGCAGGTGGACCCCGGTCCGCTGCTCGCGGCGTTCCCGAACCTGATCGAGTTCGGGCTGCGCGGCACCTCGCGGTTGGAGATGGAGCCGTTGGTCCACGACCGGCTGCGGGAGCTGACGATCCAGACCGGCGGCCTGCCGCCGCGCGTCGTGCGCGCCGTCGGCCGCTCCAAGCTCCCGGCGCTGACCGGACTCGACCTTTATCTGGGCACTGAGATGTATGAGGGCGGGGCCGGCGCCGACGATCTCGCCGACATCCTGTCCGGCGCGGCCTTCCCGGCGCTGCGCCACCTCGGGCTGCGCAACGCCGAGGACACCGACGCGCTGGCGGCGCTGCTCGCCCACGCGCCGGTCGTGGCCCAGCTGGAGTCGCTGGACCTGGCGCTCGGGATGCTGGGGGACGAGGGGGCGGCGGCGCTGCTCGCGGGGCAGCCGCTGACCCACCTGCGGCGGTTGGATCTGCACCATCACTGGATCGGCGAGGAGATGATCCAGCGGCTTTGGCAGGCGCTGCCCGGGGTGGAGATCAATGTGGATGAGCCGTTGTCGGACAGCGGCGAGGACCGGTTCATCGCGGTGGCCGAATGAGCGCGCTGAGTTGGGCGGTGGTCGCCAGGACGGATGAGCCGGCGCGCGCTGATTGGGCGCGGGCGGCGCGGGAGGTTCGGGGCAGACGGCCACGTCCTTCCCCGGGATCCGTTGGCTGGGCGTGGACCTCGCCCTGGACAACCACGAATCAGAGTTCGTGTTCGACGTCGATCCGTTCGGCGCTTTCCTGCCCGGGCTCGTCAGCGGCTTGCCAAACACTACGGATGATCGCGGCTCCCTGTCTGTCCGAGCGGCGGTGCTGCGATCGCTGTCTTCGAGATCCTGATGACGGGGGCACCTGAATATGCTGCGCGACTGTCACCGATTTGAATCAGGAGGCATACTCTCAGCCATGAAGCGCCGCCGCACCGCCCTGCTCGCGTCCACCGCCGCCGTCCTCTCGGTGGCGGCGACGGCCTGCCACGGCGGTTCGTCCGCGAAGGGCGGCGGCTCGGACTCCACCACCGACGTCGCCGCCACGGTGGTCACGCACGTGCTGGAGTCCAAGCTCGACGACCCGCACACCATCTTGCACTCCGGCCCGGTCGGCACCGCCCCGATCCCCGCCGGCGCCACCCAGAACGGCAAGCTCACGGCCCAGGCGTTCGACGGCATCCCCAAGGTCGGCGCGGTGTTCTTCAGCGTCGGCGGGGTCGTGTCGGCGCACTACTGCACCGGCAGCGTCGTCCACAGCCCCTCCGGCAACCTGGTCGTCACCGCCGGCCACTGCGTCCACAACACCCTGTTCGGCGGCTGGCAGGACCACATCGTCTTCGTCCCCGGCTACCACGACGACATCGCGCCGTATGGGATGTGGGTCGCGACGAAGGCGTATGTGGACTCCAAGTGGGTCGCCTCCGAGGATCAGGACGCGGATATAGCGTTCCTCGACGTGCGCAAGGTCGGGGGCGGCTCGCAGACCCTGGAGAGCATCACCGGCGCGAACACGTTCACCGCCGAGCCCGGCTACGAGAACAAGATCAGCGTGGTCTCCTACCCGCTGACGGCCGCCAAGCCGGTGGGCTGCCAGGCCTCGACGGCGAAGTTCAGCGACACCCAGCTGGAACTGGGGTGCGCAGGACTGCCGGACGGGGCGAGCGGGAGCCCGTTCATGGCTTCGGGGGACAAGCTGGTCGGGATACTCGGCGGGTATGAGCAGGGCGGCAACTCGCCGGACGTCTCTTACAGCATCTACTTCAGTTCGCGGATCGCGGGTATTTTCAAGGCGGCCACCGGGGGGTGAGGGGGCTCCCTCACATCACCTCCCACTGGACGCGCAGCCGCGCGCATCGCAGGATGCGAACATGCCCGCACGTCTGTCGTCCGCACCTCTGTCGTCCGCACCTCTTCCGTCTGCTCCGCCGGCCCGCCGCCTCAACCGCACCGCGCTGGACCTCCACGAGCTCGAAGTCCCCGAAGTGGCCCTGCTGCCGTTCGCCGTGGGCTCGTTCGAGCGGATCGGCCCGTTGTCGCTGGCTGACTTCCCGCATCGGCACACGTTCTACGAGATCGTCCTCGTGACCGCCGGTCGGGGCCGGCATGTCGTGGACTCGCAGCCGTTGCCGATCGTGCCGCCGCACTTCGGGGTGATCGTGCCGGGGCAGGTGCATCACTGGGAGGGGGCGCGCGGGGTTGACGGGTTCGTGCTGTTGTTCAATGAGGACTTTTTGGTGCGACACCCCGAGGATGTGTCGGTGTTGCAGGCGTTGTATCCGCTGACGTGGCTCAGTCCGGGCGGTGCGCAGATGGCCGGGCTGGTCGCGTTGGTGGCGGAGATGGAACGGGAGTTGCGCGCGGGGGACGGCGGGCATGAAGGGGTGCTGCGTGCGTATCTCCATATCCTGATCGTGCGGGCGGCGCGGATTGCGGGGGCGGGCGGTGCGTCGGCATCTACCGGGGCGACCGGGGCGACCAGAGCGGTTGGCCCCGCCGGTGCGCCGATCGCGGGTGCGGCCACGGTCGCGCCGGTCACGTCGGCCGGGGACCTGGTCGACCGGTTCCTGCGCCTGACCGCGGCGCCAGGACAGGGGAACAGGACCCTGATCTCCTACGCGCGCGAGATCGGTGTGTCGCCGGGCCACCTGCACGAGTTGGTGCGGCAGCAGACCGGGCTGACCCCGGGGCAGGTGACACGGCGGCAGCGGGTGGTGGAGGCCAAGCGGTTGTTGACGGGGACCGATCTGGCGGTGCGGCAGGTCGCGGAGCAGGCGGGATTCGGTGATCCGGCGTACTTCTGTCGGTTCTTCCGGCGGGAGACGGGGTTCAGTCCGGGGGAGTTTCGGCGCCGGGCCGGAGGAATGCACCACGATCCCGTGGTCTAGTCCATTTCGGTGCCGGGGCGGAGTGCCTAGATTCTGCTGTGCACGGGTTCGAGTATCAGAGTCCTGTCACAAGGACACTGTCACCGGAACCCTGTCACAACCAGTTCTCGTCTCCGTCCGCCACCGAAGGAGTCGCCATGTCCGTCCCCGAGGACCCGCCCGGAATCACCCGCAAGACGTTGTTGAAGGCCGCTGTGGCCACCGGGCTCGCGGCACCGCTCGTGGTCGCACGCGGGGGGTTCGCCAAGGACGCCGCCGCCGATGAGAGTCGGGGTGAGCCGGTGGCCGCCGGGCCGAACGGGCCGCGGGCCATCACGCCGGCCTGCCAGGACGGCGACGCGCCGACCATCGACCAGATCGAGGGTCCGTACTTCAAGCCGGACTCCCCGGAGCGGTCCGTGCTGGCCACGCCCAGCACCCCTGGTACGCCGCTGACCGTGACCGGCGTCGTCTACGGCCTGTCGTGCCTGCCGATCGCCGCCGCCCTGCTGGACTTCTGGCAGGCCGACGACGGCGGTAACTACGACATGACCGGCTTCAACTTCCGCGGCCACCAGTACACCGACGTCAACGGCAACTTCGCGCTCACCACGATCGTGCCGGGCCTGTACCCGGGGCGCACCAAGCACATCCACGTCAAGGTGCAGGCGCCGAACCAGCCGATCCTCACCACGCAGCTGTACTTCCCCGGCGTCCCGCAGAACGACACCGACAGCATCTTCGACGCGCGCCTGCTGATGGACGTGACGCAGCAGGGCGCGGGCGAGGCCGCCACCTTCGAGTTCGTGCTGAACGTGGACCATGACCCCGGCGGCGGATCCCCGCCGCCCGGCGCCGGCTGGGCCGTCGGCCACGCCTACAACGCCGGCGACACCGTCACCTACGGCGGCAAGACCTACGTGTGCCTCCAGCCCCACACCTCGCAGGCCGGCTGGGAGCCGCCGAACGCCCCGTCGCTCTGGCAGGCCCAGTAGCGGGCGGCGCGGGTCGTGCCACCGCCGGCGTGACGCCGGGCGTCGGCGGTGGTACCTGGTGCGGCGCGGGCATCCGCCAAGCCCGCGCCGCGCCGGGGTGCTGTTCGGGGCCCGGCGGCGGTGATATCCCGTGCGCGTCCCAGCGCGGCGTTGACCAGGCGATATGAGCGCTGCCGGGCGGCTGTGCGCGCCGACTTCGTTGAAGTTCGGGGTGCCGGCCGCGCGATCGCGGCTCCCGCGTGTCACAGCGAACCTGTACAAATGGCTCCATGCGTAACGATGTCACGAGTCCTATCGGCCGCGAAGAAGCCGAGGCGGCGCTTCGCCGGCTGGCCGGCGATGCCGCGCGGCTGCGTGAGGACCAGTGGACGGCGATTGAAGCATTGGCCGTGCACCGTTGGCGGGCGCTGGTGGTGCAACGGACCGGCTGGGGAAAGTCGGCGGTGTACTTCGTGGCGACGGCCTTGCTGCGGGCCCGGGGTGCCGGGCCGACGCTGATCGTGTCGCCGTTGTTGGCGCTCATGCGCAACCAGATCGAGGCCGCTGAGCGGGCCGGGATCCGGGCGCGGACCATCAACTCGGCGAACCTGCACGAGTGGCGGGAGATCCAGGCCGAGGTCGCCGAGGGTGTCGTCGACGTGCTGTTGATCTCACCGGAGCGGCTGAACAACCCCGACTTCCGCGACGACGTGCTGCCCAAGCTGGCTTCCGAAGTCGGATTGCTCGTTGTCGACGAAGCTCACACGGTGAGCGATTGGGGCCATGATTTCCGCCCTGACTATCGCCGTATTCGAACATTCTTGGCGGATCTGCCGCCGGACGTGCCGGTGTTGGCGACGACCGCGACGGCGAACGCGCGCGTGGTGGCGGATGTCGCGGAGCAGCTCGGGACGCACAGCACCGGCGATGGCGCCGACACCGAGACCCTGGTGTTGCGCGGGACGTTGGATCGTGAGTCGCTGTCGCTGCACGTGGTGCGCCTGGGCAGCCCGGAGGAGCGGTTCGCGTTCCTGGCCGAGCACCTGCCGGACCTGCCGGGCTCGGGCATCATCTACACCCTGACGGTCGCGGCCACCGAGGAGGTGGCGACCTTCCTGCGCTCCCGCGGCTTCGAGGTGGCCTCCTACTCCGGCCGCACCGAGGACGCCGAGCGCCGCCAGGCCGAATCGGACCTGCTCGGCAACCGCATCAAGGCGCTGGTCGCCACGTCCGCGCTCGGCATGGGTTTCGACAAGCCCGACCTGGGCTTCGTGGTGCATCTCGGCGCGCCGAACTCGCCGATCGCGTACTACCAGCAGGTCGGGCGCGCCGGGCGCGGCGTGGATCACGCCGAGGTGCTGCTGCTGCCCGGGCAGGAGGACCGCGCGATCTGGCAGTACTTCGCCTCGCTGGCCTTCCCGCCGGAGCAGCAGGTGCGCGCGACCCTGGACGCGCTGGCCGCCGCCGGCCGTCCGCTGTCCACCGCGGCCCTGGAGCCGCGCGTCGACCTGCGGCGCTCGCGCCTGGAGACGATGCTGAAGGTGCTGGATGTGGACGGCGCGGTGCGGCGCGTCAAGGGCGGCTGGGTCTCCACCGGCGAGAGCTGGGAGTACGACGGCGAGCGCTACGCGCGCGTGGCGGCGGCTCGCGAGACCGAGCAGCGCTCGATGATCGAGTACGAGACGACCACCGAGTGCCGCATGACATTCCTGCGCCGGCAGCTCGACGACCCCGCGATCGAAGGGCCCTGCGGCCGCTGTGACAACTGCGCCGGCGCGAAGTTCACCGCGAGCGTCACCGGCGAGGGTGCCGAGGCGGCGCGCGCCGCGCTGGCCAAGCCCGGGGTGGAGATCGCGTCGCGCAAGCTGTGGCCGACCGGGATGTCGGCGCTCGGGGTGGCACTGACCGGCAAGATCCCCGTGTCCGAGAGCGCCGAGACCGGCCGGGCGCTGGGCCGCCTCACCGATCTGGGATGGGGCAACCGGCTGCGCGACCTGCTCGCCGACGGCGCGCCGGACCAGCCGCTGCCGGCCGCGATGGCCGACGGGATCGTGAAGGTGCTGGCGAACTGGGGCTGGGAGCACCGGCCCACCGCCGTGGTGTCGATCGGCTCGCACACCCGGCCCGGCCTGATCGCCGACACCGCACGCCGGATCGCGACCATCGGGCGGCTGGGATACCTCGGCGCCGTCGAGCCCGCTTTCCGGGAGGAACGGCAGGCCCCGCGTGGCAACAGCGCGCAGCGTCTGCGCCAGGTCCACGACGCCTTCACGATCAGCGACGACCTCGCCGCGGCCATCGCCGCGAATCAGGGCCCGATCCTGCTCGTCGACGACTCGGTCGACACCGGCTGGACCATGACCGTCGCCGCCCGGCTGCTCCGCCAGGCCGGAGCCGGAGCTGTTCTGCCTTTCGCACTGGCGGTGCAGGGCTGACCGCGCTCGACCGCAGTTGACCGCAGTCGACCGCAGAGAACGCCTGACGACCGCGCGATCGATTGTGGAGCGACGGCGGGAACGGCTGAACTGCGCTGAACTGAGCTGAACTGGGCTGAACCGCACCGGGATCGGGCCGTACCGCTCGGTGTGGCAGCAGGTCAAGCAACGGTCCTGACCTGCTGCCAAAGCTATCGCCGCGGCGGAAACCCGGGGCGCTTCACATCACCCCTCCGGGGGCCTACCACCTTGGCGGTATCCCTCGGTGCGGGTTCACAGCTCGGCCTCTATCTGTGCCAACTCCTCAGGCGTGCCGTAGCTGATCGGACCCTGGAAGCTGCGTCGGGCGGTGATGACCCACCAGAGTCCGGCGACCACCAGCACCACGCCGAGCGCGACCGGCGCGTAGTTGAAGGTCTTGGCGGTGATCGGGCTGACCTGCGGTAGCAGGAACAGAATGCTGCTGAAAACGACCCAGGTGATCGCGACGCGAGCCACGGGGACGCTGAACCGCCCGAGGTTCCACGGCCCGCGCTCGAAGTCCCCCCGCCGGCGCAGCCACAGCCAGATGGCGATGCCGTAGGACCCGAACAACCCGATGACGTTGATCGACACGATCGCCGGGAACGCGGTGGTGCTCCACAGCGAGGGCACCGCGAGCACGAAGGCACCGACCGCGGCGAACCAGACGGCGTTGACGGGGGTGCCGTTGCGCACCGTGCGCCACCACTTGGAGCCGGGCATCGCCCCGTCGCGGGAGAAGGCGAAGATCTGGCGGGAGTTCGAGGTCAGGTTCGCCAGGCCGCAGAACAGCATCGAGCCGATCACCACCAGCATGAACAGCTTGGCCGTGGTCAGCCCGAGCGCGCCGGTGAAGATCACCAGCGGCGGCACCGGGGCGCCGGCCTGGTTGCTGTAGTCGGTCATCGAGAAGGTCATCGCGATGATGAGGATGAGCCCGACGATCCAGGAGAACGCTATGGAGCGCACCATCCCCTTCGGCGCGGACACCGAGGCGTGCACCGTCTCCTCCGACATGTGCGCGGAGGCGTCGAACCCGGTGAAGGTGCCGGCGCTGAACAGCAGCCCGATCAATCCGGCATAGATCCCGGAATGGAAGCCGGTGCTGTTGACGAAGTGGGTGAAGGCGAACGACGCCGAGGTGTGGTGCGAGGGGAACACGGCCAGCCAGCCGACGATCACCATGGTTCCGATCAGCAGCCACCACACCGCGACCTTGTTCAAGAACGCGACCAGCCGCACGGTGAAGGTGTTGAGCAGCCCGTGCACGGCCAGGACGGCGGCGTAGATGGCCAGCGTGCCCTTGGTGGTGGGGCGGTAGGAGCTCCACTGGGCCGCGGCCAGAGCCTGGATGAAGGTGGCGGCGCCGAAGTCGGCCGAGGCGGTCCCGGCTATCTGGCCGGCGAAGTTCAGCCAACCGGTGTACCAGGACCAGGCCGCGTTATGCCGTTTGGCGAGTTTGGCCGACCAGTAGTACAGCGCGCCGGACGTCGGCAGCGCCGAGTTGATCTCGGCCATCGAGGCGCCGACGAACAGCACCATCAGGCCGACCAGGACCCAGCCCCAGACCATGACCCGCGGGCCGCCGGAGGCCATCACGAGCGCGGTCGAGTACATGATCCCGGTGATGAAGTTGATGATCGTGGCGGACATCGCCAGGTTCCCGAAGGCGTTGACCCGCCTCGCGAGCTGTCTGGGGTATCCGAGCTCGTGCAACCGCAGGTCGTCCTCGGTCAACGACGATCTGCTGCGACGCTGCCGGGAAGCTGCGTCGGTGTCTCTGGTCTGCGCCATGAGCGCACCTCCAAAGAGTCGAATCGGTCAGGGGCCGGGGCGGACTGGCAGGCGGCTGCGAAAGCAGGCCACCGCCAGGGCAGTTGCACGACAGTCCGCGGCAGCTGTGCGGAAGGTCGTGCTCCGGGTGCGGCATCGTGAGCGTGGTGGGGGTGAGCAGAACGCCGCTTCCGGGACGTGCGGGGGTTAGGTGGTGCTGAATCAGGGGCTTGGTGGTGCTGGAGCCCGCATACAACGTTCTCGTGCTCTGGAGAACACTTCGGCGGCCTGGCCGTGGAGCGACCACGGCATGGTCAGCGCGTAGCGGCCGATCTCCTCGAACACCGGCTTGGCGTCAGTGAAATAACCTCCTTTCCACAGCGCGTGCGCCATCAGGTGCAGATCCGGCAGCAGTGTCGGCCCCGCGCGGGCCTTGCTGGCGAACCAGGACTGGTAGGCACGCTCGATGTCCAATCGCGCGTGGACGGCCGCCCACTGCCGGTCTCCGTTGATCAAGCGCGCCCGCGCGCTGTCACCGGATTCGCGCTGGAACCCGTCGACGTATGCCACGAGCGGCAGCACGTGCATCGGCGATCCGGCCGGCGCGTTGGACGACGCCCACCTGGCCATGTCGAACACGTCCGACACGGCCCCGCCGGCTGCGGAGCCGATCGCCGCGAGCAGCCGGTGGAAGCCCTCGCGATTCCACGGATCACGCCGCCGCACTTCGGCCATCAGCTCGCGCGGCGTCGTCTCCTCTGGTGCCCTGACGTGCAACTGCAACCGCGCCACCCACGGGGTCGGATCCCCAGGCGCGTATTGGGCGGCTTCCAGGCACGACTTCTCGGCGAGTTCGACGAGAGCCGGCGTGCTGTGGTGCTTCTCGCGCTGGGACCGGATGGCGCGGATGACCGCCGTCCTGGCTTGCAGGAGCACGGCGTCGAGGTTGTCCGGCTCCTCGCTGCGCCACCGCTCGACGGCCGCACTCGGAGCGGCGGCCTGCGCGAGCAGCAACATCCGGTAGCACCGCAGATCCCATTGCCGACCGGTCGCCGCCAGCAGATCCTTGGCCGGCCGGAACCGCCCGGCGGCCAGGTCCTGACAAGCCGTGGCCAGATCGCGATCCGATCCCGCCGGATTCCAGATCAGTCGTTCCGAGGCCGATGAAGAGCCCTGTGATCCTCTCACCGGGCACCGCCGGACTCCGGCTGGGCGAACTGCGAGTCCGGAGCACCGAAGTCACCGGATCCGCACATCCCCAGGTTGATCGTCACAAATTCCCTCCCCCGTCATAGCTGTCCGATCGCCCCGCCGTTGTCGGTTCCGATCACATCGAGTGTTCGGTCGGCGACACTGCTGGGGAGTGACCATATCAGGGCCCGATGTTCCGGGGCGCCCTGACGAGGCCGGGGGCCGGGGCCGGCGGTCCCGGCGGCGGGCCGCGACCCTGATCAGGGTGTTGAGAGCGGCGATCGCGGCGAACGAGGGCGTGGCGCGAAGCGCAGTGCGGTCTTTGCGGCGATGTTTGCGATCGGGCCGGTTCAGGCCGCGCCGCCGGCGAGCCCGATCCGGTACGCCAGGACGACTGCCTGGACGCGGTCGCGCAGGTCGAGTTTGGCGAGGATCCGTGACACGTAGGTCTTGACGGTTTCGGGCGTGATGAACAGTGCTGTGGCGATCTCGGCGTTCGAGAGCCCTTGGGCGATGTGTTCGAGTACTTCCAACTCGCGAGGCGTCAGCGTGCGCACGATGTCTTCGCGCGCCGTGCGGGACGGGTCGCCCGGGCGCAGCCGTTCGGCGAAGTGGCCGATGAGCGCGCGAGTCACCGCCGGTGCCAGCAGGGCTTCGCCTCCGGTGACGGTGCGGACGCCGTTGACCAGTTGGGCCGGAGGTGCGTCCTTGAGCAGGAAACCGCTGGCTCCGGCGCGGAAGGCCTCGTAGACGTAGGCATCGACGTTGAACGTGGTGACGACCAGGATCTTCGGCGGGTCGGCGGCCTGTGGCCCGGCCAGGCGGCGGGTGGCCTCGATGCCGTCCAGCAAGGGCATCCGGATGTCCATCACCACGGCGTCGGGACGCAGGCGCGTCGCCTCGTGGACCGCCTCCAGGCCGTTGGCGGCCTCGCCGACGACCTCCATGTCGGGCTGTGCGGAGAAGATCGTGACGTAGCCGGTGCGCACCAGTTCCTGGTCGTCGCAGACGAGCACGCGGATCGGCTGGTCGGTCATGGGCTCACTCCTGATCGGGTCCGGCCGGGATCCGGGCTCGGACGGTGAATCCGCCGTCGGGGCGTGGGCCGGCCTCCAGTACGCCGTCGAGCACGCGGACGCGCTCGCGCAGGCCGGCCAGACCCCGGCCGCCGGCCGGCAGCTCCGGTGCGCGGTAGGCGGATGCGGAGGCCGCCGGTCCTTCCACGGCGGATCCCTCGGTCCTCACCTCGACCTCGATGTGCCGCGGGTGCTGGTTGAGCCGGACGTGGGTGCGGGCCCCGGGCGCATGCTTCATCGCGTTGGTCAGCGCCTCCTGCACCACGCGGTACGCGGCCAGTTCCACCGCGGCCGGTCGCACTCGTCGTTCACCGGCTTCGCTGAGTTCGACGGCGTGACCCGCGGCCCTGGCCTGCTCGACCAGGTCCGCGATCGCGCCCTGGGCCGGGGCGAGGTCCGGGCGCGTCGGGTCGCCGGCGGGCTTGTCGCCGGTCGCCTCCAGCACACCGAGCAGATAGCGCAGCTCGGTCAGCGCGCGCCGCCCGGTGTCGGATACGGATGTCAGCCCGGCCGAGGCCCGCTGCGGGTCGGATTCCAGCAGGTACTGCGCCGCGTCGGCCTGCACCACCATGGCCGTCACGTGGTGGGTGACGACGTCGTGCAGTTCGCGGGCGATCCGGGCCCGTTCGGCGGCGGTGGCGGCCTCGGCGGCCAGCCGCCGCCGTTCAGCCTCCTGCTCTCGCAGCCTGCGCATCAGGCCGCCGGCCAGCCAGGCCGCGGCGGCGGCCAGATAGAAGGCGAAGTAGTCGCCGAACCCGAGCAGCGAACCGAGGTGGTGCAGCACCAGGGCCAGCGCTGCGTAACCGGCGGTCGCGGCGGCGGCGGCGACGCGGCGTGATCGCTCCTGGTCGGCCCCCGCGGAGTAAAGGGCCAGATACAGCCCGATGCTGGCGAACGTCGTCGGGTAGCCCCGGGCCTGATCCACGGCGAACCCGGCGCCGATGACCGTCAGCACGGCCGCCGGGAACCTTCGCCGCGCGGCCAGCGGCAGCGTCTGCACCAGGGCCAGCACGACGCTCAGGGCGTCGGCCGGGCGGCGGGGCAGGTCGCCTATCTGCGCGCCGACCTTCGACAGCGCCGGAGCGAAGGCGAGCACCGCGAGCGCCGCCGCCAGCACGCCGTCCTCGATCAGCGCATCCTGGCGGCGGCGCAAGTCCCGCAAGCCGCCTATGCCGCGCAAGCCGCGCAAGCCGCGCACGCCCCGCGGCGGCACCGGCCGGCGAGGCGTGGCGGACGCGTTCACTAGCGGTTCCTCCGGTTGGCGCGGCGTGCGGGCACCACATTGCCACGTCGGCGGGCGGCGGCGAACATCGGCACCGCGAGCAGCAGGCTGATCACCACCGGGACGACCGAGGCCTCCAGGCCGAACCCGCCGCCGGTCAGCAGGTGCGAGCCGCTGGTGTGCACGGTCAGCAGCCGGGCATCGGCGGCGTGCCCGGACACCGGGACGCCCAGCAACTGCTCGACGGTGTTCCAGGCGAAGTGCACGCCGACGACCAGCCAGATGCTGCGCCGCCACAGGAACGCCGCCCCCAGCATGACCCCGGCCTCGATCGCGATCGCCAGCCCGCTCCAGAGCGTCGCCCCCGGATTGGCCAGGTGTGCGGCGCCGAAGAACAACGCCGTGGCCACGACCGCGACCCGACTGCCCCAGCGCTGCTCGATGGCCTGGAGTGCCACCCCGCGGAACATCAGCTCCTCGGTCACCGCGGCCCCCGCCTGGAGCGCCAGCACCGATGCCAAGGTCGGCAGCACGGCATGGTGCGCCCAGGAGAACGAGTACCCGCCGAACGCCGCGATCAGCGCTGTGGCCGCCGCGACGAACCCCAGCCCGATCGCGCCGCCCAGCAGCACCCGCCGCCCGGCGCCACGCCGGGCGATCTCCGGTGTGGCCCGCCGCGCCAGGCGGCGCATCACCAGCCAGTACACCCCCATCGCGACGACCCCGCCCAGCAGCGGCACCGGGCCCGGCCCGGTCGCGGTCAGACCTGAGACCAGACCCACACCCGCCAGCCCGGCCAGCGCCCAACTCAGCGGCGAGTGCACGAGCTGATTCAGGCGCCCGTCACCGTCACCGTGGCCGGACCGCACCGGTCCAGCACCGTGGCCGGACCGCACCGGTCTGTCATCGAGGTCTGTGTCGCAGCGAATATCCGTCGTGCCCATCGGTAGCCTCCCGGGATTGCGATCGCCCCAGCGGGCGACCTGCCACCAACGCTAGGAATCCGGCCGCCATCACGAATCACCTGCCAGCGGACGATTCCGGTAGCTCTCACGGGGGATGCGGGGCGATGAACACGACGATGTCAGTGGGCTCATACAGCCGCGAGTCATCCTCATAGCCGCGAACACGATCGGGAAGGTTCGCGACTTGCCGGGCGCGTTGGAGCCGGCCGGTCAGCTGCACGCGGTTCCGTTGAGGGCGAAGCTCGTGGGCGAGGTGACGTTCGAGGCCCAGGTGCTCTGGAAGCCGAACTGCCCAGTGTCGCCGGGGGCGATGGCCGCTCAAGCGTCAGGTGACGGCAGTGTTGTAGCGCTTTGCCGAAGGCCGCATCGTGCGAAAGCTTTGCGCGGCGCGGCGCGGCGCGGCGCGTTGCGTTGCGCTTGGGCGCGGCATCGGTCATCGGCACCTTCGGCAAGGCCATGCGGCGGTAGCCCCACCCGTGATTCTCTTCAACGCCCGCGATCCAGCGTCATCCCAGCTCGCGGGGATGATTTTCGGCACGCTCAGCTTTCGGGGCGACGGCAGGTGGCTGGGGAACGCAGATCGCGTTCAACGTGTGTTGCTCATGGCGTCATTTGCGCAGGTTCGCTCTGACAGCCCGCTGCCGGATCCCGAAGTAGCCCGAGCAACGTGGTGCTCAGCAGGTCGGCGGCCTCGGTGCGCGGCAGCCGCTCCGCGTCGGCTTCGGCGGCGGCCGCGTGTGCGAGGGCGTAGATCGAGGCCATTACCCACGGCAGCGGTAGGTCGGTGCGGAACTCACCGTCGTGGCGGCCCCGGACGATCACCGCCTCGATCCGGGCGAAGACCCGCTCGTGCAGCTGCCGGACCTTCTCCGGGCCGAGGTGCCGGGTGGCCGCGGCCAGCAGCCCCTGGTAGCGGCCGAGCAGCCACGGCGCGTGCAGCAGGCGGTCCACGGCCGCGGTGGCGGTGCCCGATTCCAGGTCCAGTTCGGCGAAACCGGCGTCGGCCTCGGCGAGCGAGCGGACCAGCAGGGCGTCGACGATCGCCGGGAGGGAGTCGAAGTGGCCGTAGACCGTCACCCGGCCCACGCCCGCCGCCTTGGCGATCTCGGTGACGGTGGTGTCCGGGCTGCTCGCGAAGCTCCGCAGGGCCGCGTCCAGGACGGCCGTGACGGTCCGCTCAGCGTCGGCGCGCTTCGCCGGGCGCTTGTCGGTCTTGGGGGCCATGGCCTCAGGGTATGGCCTGGGGCCATGGCCGCCCGATCGCGGCGCCACGACTACAGCGCCACGATTACGACGCCACGACTACGACGCCGCAGCCCATCAGTGCCCGAACACCGGCCGCGCCGCCGGATCCGGACGTCCCGCGGGCAGCGCGCTCAGCGCGGCGGCCGCGGCCGCCAGTGCGATCCCGGCAGCCAGCGCGAACGCCGTCCGGAAGCCGCCGACGCCGGTGGCTGCCGTGCCGAGGCTGGAGGCGGCGAGCACCGACGCCAGCGCGACGCCCAGCGCCGATCCGAGCTCGTGCCCGGTGTTCACCAGTGCGGAGACCACCCCGGCCTCGCGCTGGTCGGCCTGGTGCAGGGCGGCGGTCGTGGCCGTCACCAGCGCCATGCCGACTCCGGCGCTGAGCAGTATGAACCCGGGCAGTACGGCGAGCGCCGCGTTCCCTGACACCGGCAGGCGGGTCAGCAGCAGTGCGCCGACGGCTGCGAGTGTGAATCCGGCGCACGCCGTGCCGCGGAAGCCGAGGTGGCCGAGGCTGTGCGAGGCCAGGTGCGCGCCGAGGCCGGTCGCCACCGCGACCGGCAGGTAGACCAGGCCGGTCTTCAGCGCCGAGTAGCCCGCGCGGTACTGGAGGTACCAGGAGATGAGGAAGAAGCCGGTGATCAGGATGATGGTCGCCGCGAACATCACCGCGGTCCCCGCGACCACCGAGCGGTCGCGGATCAGGCCCGGCCGCAGCAGCGGTTGCCTCGCCGAGCGTTCCAGCGCCACCAACGCCCCGGCGGTCACCACGGCGCCGGCCAGCGGCAGCAGGGTCGCGGCCGTGGCCCAGCCGGCGCTTCCGGCGTGGATCAGGCCGTAGACCAGCAGTGCGGCGGTGGCGGTCGCGGCGAGGGCGCCGGGCAGGTCCAGGCCGCGGAGCGACCGGGCCGGGGTTGAGGCCGGGACCAGGCGGGGGAGCAGGGCCAGGAGTACGAGCCCGACCGGCAGGTTCACGAAGAACACCCAGCGCCAGCCCGGCCCCGACGTCAGCGCGCCGCCGACCAGCACCCCGACCGCGGCCCCGGCTCCGCTGATCGCGCCCCAGACGCCGAGCGCCTTGGTCCGCTCGGGTCCGTGGAAGGTCGTGGTGACGATCGACAAGGCAGCCGGGGAGAGCAGCGCGGCGGCCACACCCTGCACCGCGCGCCCCGCGATGAGTTCCCCGGCTGAGTGCGAGAGCCCGGAGGCCAGGGAGGCGACGGTGAACGCGGCCAGGCCGAGCAGGAACGCGCGGCGGCGTCCCAGCCCGTCGGCGAGCCGGCCGCCGAGCAGGAGCAGGCCGCCGAAGCACAGCGTGTAGGCGGCCGGGACCCAGGTCAGGGCTTGGCGGCCGAGGGACAGGCCGGTGGCCATGGACGGCAGCGCCAGGTTCACGGCCGTGATGTCGATGATCAACATGAACTGTGCCAGGCAGAGCAGGGTCAGGGCGGTCCAGCGGCGCGGGTCGGGATTGGGTTCGGGTTCCATCGCGGGCCCTTCCGGTCAGAGAAATCAAACAGGGATGTTCGAGTTCTACGATGGCCCGCTGGCGTCGACTAAGTCAAACGCTAGTGTTTGAGTTAGTCGCAACGGCCCAGGCGATAGGCTTATGGCACCCCTGCCATCACCGCCGGAAAACCGGTCCGACCAGCGAGGAACCCCATGGCCAAGGCACTGTCGGAGATCCTGGCGGACGACGTCCGCGCCGCGCTGACCGCGGTGCTGGGCGACGCGGCGCGAGGTGCCGACCCGCTGATCCGGCCCTCGGACCACGCCGACTTCCAGGCCAACGGGGTGCTGCCGTTGGCCAAAGCGGTGAAGGGCAATCCTCGCGAGCTGGCGACCCGGGTCGCCGCGGTGCTGGCGCCGGCTGCGGGTGCCGCCGCCGACGCCGCAGGTTCCGCCGAAGCCGGTACCGCTGCCGGTGCCGAAGATGCCGAAGCCGCGGCCGAAACCGTCCCGACCTCCGGCGTCATCGCCGCCGTCGAGGTGGCCGGCCCCGGCTTCCTGAACCTCACCCTCACCGCCGCCGCCCTGGCCGCCCAGGCCGCCGAGCGCCTGGGCGACCCGCGGCTGGGCGTCCCGCCGACCGCCGTCGGCCGGACCACCGTCATCGACTACTCCCAGCCGAACATCGCCAAGGAGATGCACGTCGGCCACCTGCGCTCGACCGTCATCGGCGACGCGCTGGTCCGGCTGCTGGAGTTCGACGGCCGCACCGTGCTGCGGCAGAACCACCTCGGCGACTGGGGCACCCAGTTCGGCATGCTGATCCAGTACCTGGTCGAGCACCCCGAGGCCCGGCCGGCGCGGGCCGAGCACTCCGGCGAGGCCGCCATCTCCTGGCTGACCACCCTCTACCGCGACGCCCGCGTGCTGTTCGAGTCCGACACCGAGTTCGCCGACCGGGCCCGCAAGCGCGTGGTGACGTTGCAGGGCGGCGACGAGGAGTCGCTGGCCGCGTGGCGCGAGATGGTCGCGGAGTCCAAGCGCTACTTCGAGGACGTCTACGCCCGGCTGGACGTGCGCCTGGTCGACGCGGACGCGGTCGGCGAGAGCTTCTACAACCCCTACCTCGCCGAGGTCGCCGCCGACCTGGAGAAGCGCGGCGTCGCGGTGTGGAGCGAGGGCGCGCTGTGCGTGTTCTTTGAAGACATCAAGGGTCCGGACGGCGACCCGGTTCCGCTGATCGTGCGCAAGAGCGACGGTGGTTTCGGTTATGCCGCCACCGACCTGGCCGCCGTCCGCTACCGGGTCAACACCCTGAAGGCCGACCAGATCCTCTACGTGGTCGACAGCCGCCAGGCGCTGCACTTCCGGATGGTGTTCGAGGCCGCCCGCCGGGCCGGCTACCTGCCGGCGGACGTCGAGGCGGTGCACGTCCAGTTCGGCTCGGTGCTCGGCACCGACGGCAAGCCGTTCAAGACCCGCGCCGGCAAGACCGTGCGGCTGATCGAGCTGCTGGACAACGCGGTCGACCACGCGGTGGCCACGGTCGAGGAGAAGAACCCGGGCCTGCCCGCCGCCGACACCCGCGCCGAGGCCAAGGTGGTCGGGATCGGAGCGGTGAAGTACGCGGACCTGTCGACCTCGCGCACCAAGGACTATATCTTCGACCTGGACCGGATGGTCTCGCTGCACGGCAACACCAGCGTGTATTTGCAGTACGCGCACGCTCGGATCCACTCGATCCTGCGCAAGCTGCCGGCGGGTACCGAGGTGCGTGTGCACGGCGAGCTGGCGCTGGAGCCGGCCGAGCGGAAGCTGGCGCTGCACCTGGACGACTTCGGGGCGACGGTGGCCGCGGTCATCGAGAACTTCGAGCCGCACCGGCTGGCGTCGTATCTGTACGCGCTGGCGCAGACCTTCTCAGACTTCTACGAGAACTGCCCGGTGCTGAAGGCGCCGACCGATGCGGTGCGGGAGAACCGGGCCGCGTTGGTGGAGCTCACCGGGGAGACGCTGAAGCTGGGGCTGGCGCTGCTGGGGATCAGCGCGCCGGATCAGCTCTGAGCCGGTGACTCGGCGATTCGGCGATTCGGCTCTGAGGTGGTGTCGGTGCTGGTGCCAAAGCCAGCGCCACGGCCAGCGCCAGCGCCTGCGACCTAGGCCGCAGCCGCGATCGCCGAGGCCTCCTCGATCGCCGCGATCACCCGCTCGGTGTCCGTGAGATCGTCCAGCACCACCTTCGCGCCGGCCGCCCGCAGGTCCGCGCCGGAGGTGGTGCCGCTGGCGACGGCGACGACGGCGGCGTCGTGGGTGAGCGCGGCCTCGACGTCGCGGACGGTGTCGCCGAGGACGACGGTCCGGGCCGGGGTGTAGGTCTGGCCGTAGCGGGTCTCGGCGCGGTGCCAGGCGTGGGGGATCAGGGCATTGCGTTCGAACTCGTCGTCGCCGTAGGCGCCGACGCTGAAGTCGATCCACGGGTCCAGGCCGAAGGCCCGGAGTTTCATCTCCGCGACGCTGCGGATGTTGCCGGTCAGGACCGACTGGCGGATGGCGGGGTCGGCGGCGACGGCCTGAAGCGCGGCGCTGGCTCCGGGCAGCGCGAAGCCGCGGGCTTTGGTGGCCTCGGCGCGATCGAGCAGGGCGCGCTCGATGTTGACCAGGAAGCGCGCCAGGAGTTCGGGCTCGGGCTCGACGTCGTGCATGCGCAGGATGCGGGTGGCCATCGCGCGTTCGGTCAGGCCGTTGAAGGTCATGTCACCGCGCCAGGGGCTGCCGATGGTCTCCTGGACCGCCGCGGCGTAGGCCTCGGTGGCGACTCCGCTCGTCCTGATCAGGGTCAGGTCGATGTCCCACAGCACCAGCAGTGTGTCGCTCACACTTGGCCCCTTCGTGTCGTGTCGCGTCGCGTCCGTCCCGAGCGGCCCGGGCTAGTCCGTGCGGCGGCGAAGCGTCACGGCACCCAGCGCCAGGGCGAGAACCCCGGCACCGGCGATGATAGCGATGTCGGCGACCAGGGCGCCGGTCACCGCGGACCGCGACGTGATCTTGTCCATGGCGTCCACGGCGTAGGACAGCGGCATCACGTCGGAGACCCAGCGCAGCGCGGTCTGCATCTGGCCGCGCGGGGTGAACAGGCCGCAGAGCAGGAACTGCGGCAGGACGAAGGCCGGCAGGAACTGCACGGCCTGGAACTCGGTGCGGGCGAACGCGCTCGTGAACAGTCCCAGGGCGGTGCCCAGCAGCGCGTCCAGGACCGCGACCAGCACCACGGCCCACGCCGGCCCGGCCACGCTCAGCCCGAGCGGCCCGATCGTCAGCGCCGAGACCAGCAGCGCCTGGACCAGGGCGACGGCGCCGAAGGCGAGGGCGTAGCCGCCGAGCAGGTCGCCCTTGGCCAGCGGCATGGTGAGCAGGCGCTCCAGCGTGCCGCTGGTCCGTTCGCGGAGCATGCCGACGGAGGTCACCAGGAACATGATGATGAAGGGGAAGATGCCCAGCAGGGCCGCGCCGATCGCCTGGAACTCGTGCGGCGAGGAGTCGAACGTCCACTTCAGCAGCGTGATCAGCACACACGGCATGACCAGCATCAGCGCGATGGTGCGCGGATCGTGCCGCAGCTGCTCCAGGACCCGGCGCGCGGTGGCGGTGGTGCGTCGCAGGCTCATGATGTGGCTCCCACCAGGCGAAGGAAGGCGTCCTCGACATCGCGGGCGCCGGTGCTGGCCAGCAACCCCCGCGGGGTGTCGGCGGCGAGGATGCGGCCCTCGCGCATGAGGAGCAGGCGGGTGCAGCGCGAGGCCTCGTCCATGACGTGGCTGGAGATGAGGAACGTCACCGGATCCTCGGCCGTCGCCAACCGATGGAACAGCGCCCAGAGCTCGGCCCGCAGCGCCGGATCCAGCCCGACGGTCGGCTCGTCCAGCACCAGCACCTTCGGCGTCCCCAGCAACGCCGCGGCCAACGACACCCGCGCCCGCTGCCCGCCGGACAACCGATCGGCGCGCGCCGTCTCCTTCCCCGCCAGCCCGACCGTCGCGATCACCCGCTCCGGATCGTCGGGCGGCGCCCCGATCACCGCCGCGAAGTAACGCAGGTTCTCGACCACGGACAGGTCGCCGTAGACGGAGGGCGCCTGCGTGACGTAGCCGATGCGATCGCGCAGCACCGGGCTCCCCGCCGGCATCCCCAATACCCGCACCTCGCCGCCGGCCACCCGCTGCACGCCGACGACGGAGCGCAACAGGGTGGTCTTCCCGCAGCCGGAGGGGCCGAGCAGACCGGTGACCGAACCCACCTCGACCTGGGCGGACAGGGATGGTAAGACCACTTGGCCGCCCCGGACGACGCGCAAGTCGCGGACCTCGACGGCGTAATTCATCATGCGATGAGTTTCGATCGGGGGCGTGGCCGGTGTCAAGGCTTGTGGCCCCGCCCGGCGGCTCATCCGTTGACACCGTCACTCGCGCCTCAATACGCTTAACACATTGGTTAAGTGAAGGGAGCTTCCGGTGGCCGGCACCGATCAGCTCAGCGCGGTGTTCTCGGCGCTGTCCGACCCGACCCGGCGGGCGATCCTCGCTGAGCTGGCCGAACGCGACGCCACGGTCACCGAGCTCACCGCTCCGCTGTCGATCTCGATGCCGGCGGTGTCACGGCACCTGAAGGTGCTCGAACGCGCCGCGCTCATCTCGCGGTCGCGGTCGGGCAAGTGGCGCGCGAGCCGCCTGGAGGCCGCCCCGCTGCGCGAGGCGGCCGACTGGATCGAGCGCTACCGGCGGTTCTGGGACACGTCCCTCACCCGCCTCGATGCGCACCTCGCCGCGGTGCAGGCCGCCGAACGGGCGACGGACCGGACGGTCGACGGACCGGATGGCCGAGGGCCCCGGGGAGACCGAATGAACCCCAGGGAGAACGAATGAAGACGGAGACTCCGCAGCTCGCCATCTCGCGGGTGTTCGACGCGCCGCGGGCGCTCGTCTATCGGGCCTTCACCGATCCCGACCACCTGGCGGCGTGGTGGGGCCCGGTCGGCAACTCACTGCCGCGCGACGAGATCGAGTTCGACGTGCGCCCCGGCGGCTTCCAGCGCTGGACGGAAGTCAACGCGGCAGAACCCGGGCTTCGTGTGCAGATCCACGTCGACCTCATCGACGTCGCCGACGGCGAACTGCTCGAAGGGGTCATGCACGTCAGCGGTCGGCTGCCGGAGGGCGTCGAGCCGTTCGCGACGAGACTGCGGATCGAGTTCCACGACGAGGCGGACGGACGGACGCGACTGGAGATCCGCCAGTGGCTCCCCGAACATCTGGCGGGTCCCAGCCAGGAAGGTTGGCGCCAAGCGTTCACCAAGCTGGACGCCACGCTCATCGAGAGGTAGAGGCATGGCAAAGCTGATTTACGTGACGAACATGTCCCTCGACGGTTACATCGAGGACGAACGCGGCGCGTTCGACTGGTTCCCGATCGACGACGAGGTGTTCGCGTTCCACACCGACCTCCTACGGTCTGTGGGCACGTTTCTCTACGGGCGGCGCCTGTACGAGGCGATGTCCGTCTGGGAGACTGACGCCGCTCTGGCCGCGCACTCCGACCTCATGGCCGACTTCGCGAGCGCCTGGCAGGCGGCGAGCAAGGTCGTGTACTCCACGACGCTCGCCGCGGTGTCGACTGCCGACACCCGGCTCGAACGCCGTTTCGACCCCGCCGCGGTACGCGAACTGAAGGCCGCGGCCGGCCGCGATCTCACCGTGGGCGGTGCCGACCTCGCGACGCAGGCCTTCAAAGCCGGGCTGGTCGACGAGTGCCACCTGTTCGTCCTGCCAGTCGTCGTCGGCGGGGGCAAGCCGGGGCTGCCGACCGGCATGCGCGCCGACTTTGAGCTCCTCGATGAGCGCCGATTCCGGAACGGCGTCGTACACCTGCGCTACCGCTGTCTCGGGCAGTGAAGGTCCCACTACCCTGTCGCCATGACCGACTCCGATTCCGGCACCGGCACCGGTACGAGCCAGCGCACTCAGCCCGCTTACACCCTCGTCGCCCGGCCCGACGAGATCACGCACCTGGTCTGCTGCCGCGACGCGTCCTGGACGCGGGCGTTCTGCGGCTCGGAGGAGACCGAGGTCAACCCGGCCGCGACCGTCGCCTGCGCGATGTGTGTCGAGCGGGCCGAGGAGATGTTGCCGGGGTGCTTCGCGAACGTTCCGACGCTGTGCCCGGTGGACGGCAATCCGTGTCCTGATGAGCATGAGATCGACCTGCGCATCGCGCGGGAGGCCGAGTAGCGGCTTCGGCCGGCTATTCGACTCGCTAGTAGATCCGCTATCGGCCGGTCGTGCCGTCGATGAGTTCGCGCAGGATGTCCGCGTGGCCCGCGTGCCGGCCGGTTTCCTCGATCATGTGGGTGAGGGCCCAGCGCAAGGCGGGGGCGGGGCGGTCGGCCGGGCGCGGGCCGGGGACCGGTGCGGCGAGGTCGGTGCAGCCGTCCAGGACTTCGTTCGCGCGGGCGACCGCCTCCCGGTAGCGGGTGACGACCTCGGCGACGCTGTCCTCGGGGGCGGCCCGGAAGGTCGAGGGCCAGCTGCTGACCCGCTCGCCGAGGAACAGCGAGCGCTCGACGAAGGCCAGGTGGTTGAGCAGGCCCAGCAGATTGGTCCCCGACGCCACGGCCGACGTTCTGACCTGTGGTTCGGGCGCGCCGTCGACCTTCGCGGCGATCGAGGTGCGCAGGTAGTCGAGGAAGCCGCGCAGGACCTCGATCTCGGTGCCGCCGGTACGGGGCGGCGGGGTGTCGCGGCGACGGGTGCGGGCCGGCATGGTCGGACTCCTTCTGGAGGGGGTCGATGAACGCTCCTCCAGTCTTGGCAGCCCGACCATGATCCGGCACGCGATCTTGCTGTTATGGCATGAGGGCCGGGGCTACCGGCCCGCCGCCTTCCGCAGCCCGTCGATGAACGCGCCGCCGTTCGGCGTGCCCAGGCCCGTCACGGTGTCGTACCCCTTCGCGATCACCTGCTGGCCCGCGCCGGGGGTGGTCACGCCGAAGACGTCCACGCTGGGGCTGAGCCCGTCGGAGGCCGGGGTGTAGCCGTCCCGGTCCTGCTGCGCGGTGGCGGCGCCGGGCGGCAGGACGTCGCGGATGGCGGCGGTGCCGGACAGCCGGTACAGCAGCGGGTTGATGAAGCCGAACGCGGCGGGCCGGCCCTGCTGCGCGTCCGCGACCAGGGCGGCGACCAGCGGGGTGGCCAGGCTGGTGCCGGCGTTGGGCTCGCTCTGGTACGGCCCTGGCTTGGCGTCGGTGCCCTGCTGGATGTAGCCGACCAGCATGCCGGTGTCCGGGTCGCCGTCGGCGGCGAGGTCGGGGACGGCGCGGCCGGTGACCGTGCGGCCGCCGACGCGGATCTGGGACATCGACGCCGGGACGACACCCTTCTGGTAGGCGGGCTGTGTGTAGTCCGGGCTGGTGCCGCCGCCGGCGCTGCTGATCCCGGAGTCGGTCCAGGTCCCGCTGTCCAGGCTGGCCTGGTCGGAGGACCAGCCGGTCTCCAAGACCCGCTCGTTGTGCGCGCCGATGCCCAGGGTGGTGCCGCCGACCGCGGTGGCGTAGGGGTCGGAGGCGGGCATCGTCAGGCCCGGGGTGTCGCCCGAGGCGAAGTAGGCGCCGACGCCCTCGGCCGCGGCGCGCAGGTCGATTACGTGCATGACCGGCGCGGGCTCGGTGCCGACCGGGATCTGCCAGGAGTTGGACTCGATCGTGGCGCTCGGGTGGTTCCCGTCGCCGGTCAGCACCGTCAGCGCGGCGTCCAGCAGGCCCTGGTCGCAGCCGCCGCCGACGATCATCAGCTGGTCGGCGTCGGGGGCCAGCGCGTAGACCGCCTCGGAGTCCATCTCGGCCTCGTCGTCCACGGGCGGCCCGGACGTCGCGGCGGCGGCGGAAGCCGCCATGGCGTGCCGGTCGGCGGCTGCGGTACTACTCGCCGAAACGCAGACCGCGCCGCCCTGCACCTCGCGGAATTGATCACGGCGCGGCGCCGGCAGGTGGTTGGCCTTGGCGTAGTCGGTCAGCGTCGCGAACATCGCCGTCGGCGTCGAATCCTCGGTCAGCGCGACCGTGACGCCCTTGCCGGTGTTCGCGGACGTGGCGCCGTACGCGGCCCGCATTTGCGCGGCCGAGTACCCGCAGATCGGCAGCGAACCCTTGGTCAGGCCCTGGTAGGCGGGCTGGTAGCGCTGAACGTGCTGTCCCCAGTACTGCGAGCAGGTCGGCGCCGCCGCCTGATGCGAAGCTGACCGGGATGAGGCCGATCGGGACGAAGCCGCCGCCCGAGCCGCGCCCGGGGTGCCATCCTCGCCGATCCCCGTCACGCCCAACACGTCAGGCGCGAGCGAGCCCGGCACCTTCACTTTCGCCGGGTCGCCGGTCGCCGAGACGTAGTCCCGACCGCTGCTGACCCGCACCTGAGTCATCCCGACGCTGCTCAGCCAGTCCGATACCGCCTTGGCGTGTTCGGCCGACGGGCCGAACCGCGCGGTATAAGCGTTCGGACTCAGGTAGTGATGGAATCCGGCTCCACCCGGCGTGGATACGGAGTCGGCGAAGGTGGTGGCACCCGCGATATCAGGCGTCAGCCATACCTGGACGTTCCGCTGCTCGGCCGGAGACGCCCCGGCGGCCTGAGCGCTCCCGGACAACCCCAGCGCAGCACCGCCGGCTACCAGCGCGACGCAACCGGCCGCCGCGACCACGACCCGGCTTCGGGTAAAAACCTTGCTCACGTTTTCTGAACTCACGCCCTAACGACGTCGCACGAACCGCTCAGGTTGTGAGCAACCACCCAGATAGCTCAACGCCATCCAGAACCGGCACCCGTCCTAATGCACATCCGCGAGCACATCCGCCAACCCCTGAGCCAGCTGCTCGAAAGCCCGCTCCGTCCGCTCCGCGGCCCGCGTGAGCACCTCGCCCTTGGCCATCCCCGTGGCCAGATCCCCCTGGTAGCGCACCTGTGCCGCCTGCACCGCCCCCGCGATTTGCGCCGCCGCGACCTCCAGCAGGAACGGGTCCGTCTGCGGGTAGTGCTGAAGCATCAACTCGGTCATCAGCTTCTGCCGCTCGTACATGAACCCCACCGACCGCGTCCACAGCGTCGGGTTCTCCCGCAGCAGCAGCGAGAACGTCTGCGAGCGCTTCACCTTCTCCGGCGAATCGACGTAGTACTCGTACATCTCCAGCTGCCACTCCTTCACCGCCGCCAGCACGCCGACCTCGGCGGCCCGCGAGCCCAGGGCGAGGCGCAGCCGGTCGTTCGCCACGTGCCGCAGTTCGTAGAACAGGTCCTCCTTCGACGCGTAGTGGGTGAACACCGTGGCCGGGGCGACGTCGGCGGCGCGGGCGATCTCGGCCATCGTCACGTGGTCGTAGCCGCGCTCGGCGAACAGCGCCATCGCGGCCTCGTAGATCGCCATGCGGGTGCGCTGTTTCTTGCGTTCGCGCAGGCCCGGCTGCGGCGGGTCGCTCTGCGGGGCGGCGGGCTTGCCGTCCTGGCTCGGTCCTGGTCCGGTCTCCATGGAATAAACAATAGCTGGACTCCGTCTATCATTGGAGTCACTCTAAGATTGAACGCACTCCGGGGAGGGTCCCATGTCCCAGACCGATCAGATAGCCGGCGCGCCACCGAATCAGACGGCCGCCGCCGTGCCGGGCCCGCGCGCCGGCGGCACTCGCGTCGGCAACAAGACCGCGCTGCTGGTCATCGCCTGTGTCGCCCAGTTCATGGTGGTCCTGGACCGTAGTAAGTACCTTTGAACTACCGTATCAGCCCAGGTCAGCATGCCATTCGTCGCGTTTGCCGGAGTGTCCGCAATGACGCGAGTCATGTCTCCTTGACATCTGAAGCCGTGCCACCACGGAAGTCGACATCAGGACCCTGATTTTCTCAGAGCTGTCAGGCCGCGAGTGTCGGTCATTTCTGTTGGCTCAGGAAACCTATACGGGCATCCGTCGCCTGATACGGTCCGTCTGGCTGGGGCTCGGCGGGTACGCCCGTTCTTCGAACTGATCGGGATGGTCAGATCGTGATTTACGGATCGGCGAGAAATTTGAAAGCAGCACTGCGCCGGTAGCCGCTGAGGATTTGGTAGACGGTGCCGCAGGTATCCACGAGTTCAGCTAGGATAATCGTTCCCTGTCTTGGTGGTCTCGTGTTGTTTGGCTCCCGTCACGTCAGGTGCGGCGGGAGCCGCTGAGGTGAGCGAACGCGATCACGTTGCTGGTGCAACCCCTATCTGTTTTGATGGTTACGCCCGACGAGTCGCTGCTTCGCGCACCATGACAGAGCCGAAGAACAGCCGCTCACTATCTCTCGGCCTGTCCGGAGAACGACAATGCATTGATAATTCTTGTGCTCGGCAGGCTCATCTTGATCATATTCATCAGGATGTTCGAGGCGCCGCATTCCAGGAAGGTCTGGGCACCAGCGGCGTACAGCCGTGTGACAGCCTCATGGAAGTGCACAGGCAGGGTCATCTGCACCGCGGTCATCTCGGCCGGGCTGTCGTGCTCCGTGACCCACCGTCGCAGGGTCGGGGAGTGCACCCGCCAGCGTGGCGGCGTGTGTGGCAGGCCGGCGGCCAGGGTGGCCAGCCTCGTAGCGGCGGGAGCGAGTGCCGGGGAGTGGCTGGGGTGGGGTAATTGGAGCAGCGTGGTGGCCCAGCCCAGATGCTCGGCCAGCCGCTGAGCGAGCTCGACGGTTTTGCGGGGGCCGCTGACGACGGTCTGGCGCGGTGAGTTGATGCATGCCACTACTAGGGTAGGTTCGCCGACTGCGCGGACCAGATGCTCCACGGCTTCAAATCCGGCGCCGACCGCCATCATGGCGCTCGGCCAGCCCTGCCAGGTCAGCGCCCTGCTGTTGAGGCAGGCGATTCGCGCCCCGTCGGCGACGGACAGTGCTCCTGCAGCGACTAGCGCCCACAGTTCACCGATGCTGAGTCCGACGATGGCGTAGGGCTCGCCGCCCGCGGCGGTGAAGGATTCGAACAACGCGAGGGATACGGCCATGAGCGCCAGGTAGTGCGCCTCAGGCGTTGTCGGACTGGCTGCGGACTCTGCGCCGGTCAGGTATCCGCTCACCGGTGGCACCTGGAACTGCGCTCCAGTCTGGTCGATCTCGTCGAGCAGGCTTTTCACTCGAGGACCGTGGGCTGCGCTTTGCCGTAGCACTCCGGGCGGTGGCAGCGCGATCATCCCGGGGATGACCACGACAGTCTTGTCGCGCATCGCGGCCCGCCTTCCAAGGGGGTTGTCGGGGTGTGGCCGAGCCCTGCCCATTAGAAGACGGGCCCGGCGAGCGGAGGGCGCCGCGGTGCGGACCGCGGCCTAGGGCTGGGGGCTGGGGTGGCGTACCCAGGGCTACGGGCTGGTCTCGGCGATTTCGATGAGCGCGCAGATCCAGCGCCATCCGACGCCCATGCCCACGATGAGGATCTGGTCGCCGGGTTTGAGGTCCGGGTCGGTCTGGAGGAGGTGGTCGAGGCCGAGTAGGTGGTCACAGGGGCCGACGTGCCCGAGGTGGCGGCTGAAGGGCCACGTTGTGTTTGCCAGGTCCAGCCCGAGGGGGTGCGTGATCACAGTGGTGAGGAAGGGAATGCCTGCTCCGGGGAGTACGACGCGCGCGAGTTTCTCGACGCTGGTGTGGGCCTCATCCAGGACGAGGCCCACTGCTTCGCGTGTCTTGTCGCGCATGGTGTTCAGGAAGGGCTTGGCCAGATTGTCTATCACGGCCTTGCGCTCGGTGGCGGTCAGGCTCATGTGTGTGATCACTTCGAGTTCCGGTGCGGCCGCGTGGGAGGTGGCCACGAGGCGGGCGCGTCCTGGGCGCCGGGCGAGTATGAGGGCTGCTGCTCCGTCGGTGACGATCTGGTCGGGGCTGACTTGTCGGTCGGTTCCGGTCATGCAGGATGCGGCCACCGCCATGGCTGCCTGGGCGGTGGGGTCGGCGGTAAGGTGTTCGGCTGCGGCGAGAAGGCCGGCGAGGTCTCCGGCGCTGCCCGCTCCGAGTTCCACCGCGCGTGCCCTATCAGCTCCGAGAATGCGTTGAACATGGCAGGCGGGCATCGGGAAGGTTTCGTCGGTGTCGGGCGTGACAGCGGCGAGGGTGAGTAGGGAGAGTTCCTGCGCCGTATGTCCGGAGAGGGAGAGAGCCCGCAATGCGGCTCGTGTGGCCATCTGCAGCCCTGTCCCGGGTGCGGCGATGGTGGCTGAACGGTAGCCCAGTGCGGCTTGGAAGGGTCGTGAGCCCTGGCTGATGATCGCCGCGATGTCGGTGCGGGGTGGCAGGAAGCTGGCGGTGGCGGCGATGTACAGATCGCGCCAGATCATCGCGCGGCCTCCTCGAACGTGCCCCACCAGACAGGCGATTGGGTCGTGGGTGCGGTGGTTCCGGTGGCGATGTCCAGGAGGGCTAGAGAGCGGATGCGGATGCCGCCGATCCTGGAAAGTACTGTCCCATCCGGGGCGATGGCGAAGGACTGGGCGCCGGAGTGCCTGGAGACGCAGCGCAGTCGTATCGTTCCCCCGAGGTGCGAGATGAGTTCCGTGTCGTTTCCCGGCGTGGCGAGATCGATCTCTGTGATGCCCTGGAGGACGGCGAGGACGCCCGTATCGCCAGCTTCGGCGGGCGGCAAGGTCAGTAGGTGGATGCTCGCTTCGAGCATCATGGCGGGGATGCGGAACTTCGTGAAACCGCCACCTAACTGCTGGGCGCCAAAGAAGAACTCTGCAGCGAATCCGTCTGTTGTACGGCGGGGGTTGTGGGCTGCGGCGAACGGCCCACTCAGGTGCACGATGGGGTTGGAGGTGTAGACGGGGACACGCACCGGATGTGACGCGGTGTCGTCGGTGTAGGGGCGTGCTAGTGCTGGGTACTCGTCTGAGAGCAGTACGTCGACGCTGTGACACGGGTCGTCGTGGTGCAGGACACGTCCGGTGGCGTTGCGGCGGTGGGTTCGGACCTCGACTCGGACGCGGGCGCTATCCGGGCCCCGCTCGAGGATGGTGGCCTCGACTTTGACCGTGCGGGCCGCGTGCGAGGGGTTGAGGGTCAGCGTCGCGGCGCAGGTGAAATCGCGGAAGCCGACAACCTTGAGCTCGGGGATCGTGTGGGCGGCTGCCTCGGCGGCCATCTCAAGTACGGCGGTTCCGGGAACCACTGGGGTGCCGCTGACGAGGTGGTGCCCGATCCATTGGTCGGAGCCGTCGGGTCGGGGAAAGGTCCGGGTGAACAGTGACCACTGCTGGCCGGCGAGGACCGTGTCATCCAACAGCGGTTCCGCCAGGGTTTGTGTGTGCTCGCGCGGTGCGGCGGGCTTCAGTTGCTCGAGGCGGCCGAGAGTGTCGCTCTCCTGGTCGCGGATGTAGGCGAGTACCGTTTGGGTTGCCGGGTGGGCGAGTGCGTCGAGGAACTGGGCTGTGCCGGTCTCGGTGGACAGTAACGCGGTCAGGCCGCGGTCGCGGAACCCTTCGATGACCTCGGGAGCGGACGCGACGCCGGTGTCGGTCCACAGCGGCCAAAGCACAGTGAACTCGCGGTGTCCGTCAGTTGCGAACGTGCCGGTGGCATGGTTGAGGTATTCGCTGGCGGAGACGTAGTCGCAGTCTCCAGGCGTCCCGAACAGCACCCCGATCGTGCTGAAGTTGCACCAGATTCTGGGCATCCGCCCGGTCAGTGCTTTGACGAGATGGTGGTAGCCGCGCACCTTAGTGTCGCGCACGATGCGGAAGTCCTCAAGCGGCTTGGCCGCAGTCGCCCGGGAGCGCACTTCCACGACACTGTTGATCAGCAGGTCGATCCGGCGGTGCCAGCTCAAGATCCGGTCTATCGCCGCGGTCAGGGCCTGCTCATCGAGGATGTCGCACGGCAGGTAGTGCACCTTGTCATGCCCGCATACCTGTTCCAGGCGTGCGATGTTCCGGCGCACCTCGTCTGCGCGAGACCACGAGGTGTGCTCGTCGACGAGTTCGCGCAAGGGGATCCGCGGATCTTGTGCGCGGCGTTCGCGCAGGAATGCGGTACGGTCCGGGGCTGGCCCGGCGGGCGCGCCTTCGATCCGGGTGCGGCCGAGGACACAGATGTGCGGACGGGCCTGCTCGGCGAGCGCGCGCAGAAGTTCGGCGGTGATTCCCCGGCCTCCACCGACCGAGACCACCACCGAGTCCGGGCCCAGCGGCAATGCAGGTGGCTCGCCGGAGGGTGTGGAGGCCCCGATGAGCGGGGTGAGAGCGTATTGCATGCGGCGCGCACCCTGGTAGGCGATCACGTGGTGGGGCAGGTGCCGGCGCCACTCGGCCGCCAGCTGGGTCAGTCCCGACGGCACGTCATCGGTGTCGGTGAGGACGGTGGCGCAGCCGGACTGGGGTGTCTCGGTGGCGACGCAGCGTACGAGCCCGTCGAACAAGCCTGCCCGCGGGTCTGGGCGGCCGTGTCTGAACGCGCCGAGAACGAGCGCTGCGAGGCTGCCGCCCGCCTCCAGCACCGGGAGAGCAGCCTGAACGGCTGCAAAGGCGAGGTCGTGCAGGGCGAGAGCGTCCTCAGGGGGATCGGTGTGCAGCGTAGGAGCGAGCCGGACCAACACACGGACATGTCTGGGCGGGCGGGGCAACCGGGCCACATGCTCGTGTGCCGTCTCCGGCGGGACGCGTACGCCCTGCACACCAGCGGGAGCGGCGAGCGGCACCCACACGTGGACTCCCGGGAGAGCGGCTGCAGCCGCGGCGCACTGTTCGTCGTCAGTGAGGACGAGGGTTCCTTCGGGCAGCGCATCGGCTGCTGCGCCGCCCCACGCTTCCGCCGGGGCGGTTGCGTCCACCAGTCCATAGGCCATGGGCACGCCGATCGGTGCCCTGCGTGAAGGGGTGCTGCCTGGCTTCTCGCGCGAGGCGGCCGGACGGATGCGCAGGTGAGGCGCTCCCGCCGCAGTGGGTACGAGGTCGACCGCCGTGCTGGTTAGGGTGCTGTGCGGGATGGCGAACAGGGCGTCGATGCCCGGATAGCAGTACCCGGAGTCTTTGAGGGGCGGCAGGTCGAGTGCGGCGGTCCCACCCCAATTGGCGGACATGGCGGTCTCCACGGTCGCCAGGACCGGCAGGCCCTCGCGCAGCGCGGTCGAGCGGCGGGTCAGCGCAATTGTGACGCAGCCCTCGGCGACGCGCCGGTCGGTAGGTAGGAGGCTCGCGAGTGCCTGCTGCCATTCGGGCAGGGCGTTGCCGTTGGCGCCGCAGACTAGGGCGAGATCGCAGCGGTCGTGGGCCAGCAGTCGCTCTGCGGTGCGGATCGCGACTTGTCCGGAGTCCAGCCCGCCATGCACGACCAGGTTGGGGCCGTGCAGGTTGAAATAGTTGGCAATCCTGCCGCTGAAGACGCAGGTGAGCGTGCCGGTGAAATCGTCCTCCGTCGACTCCAGGGTCAAGGAGTGTACGGCCTCGCGCAGCGCCTCAAAGGCCGTGGCGGCCGAAGCCCGATCGGGCAGCAGGTCGAATGCGTGGGCGCAATCGTCCAGGCTCACGCGCTGGAGCAGCCGGCTGTAGAGGTGCGGTGGTGCCGTCGTAGCGCTCACGACGGCTGTGCGGGGGGCCAGGCGCTCCCGCTGTTGACTTCCGAGCTGGTTGAAGACCGCATTGGTCGCCTGGAGTGCCATCAGGTGAGTGCGGTCCATGTGCCGCATGGTGAGCGGCGGGATGCGGATCTCGGCGGGAGAGGGCAACGGATAGTGCTCGCCGTACACGAGTTGGGGCGCGGTGCCGTTTCTAGCCAGCCAGTCATCTGCAGCGCCTGGTAGTTCGGTGGCCCAGGCGGTGACGACAACGTCGTCCTGAGACACTTCCGCGCGCACTGTGCGCCGTTGCGGGACGTGGTCGGAGAGGACGACGTGCGCGTCGGAGCCGCCGAGACCGAACCCTGACACGCCAACGATGCGCGGGCGGTTGTTTCCAGGTCGCCAAGGAACGTCGGCTGTCGGGACGGCAAGGACTCCCGGCGTGGCCAGGTCGGGGTGAGGGTCACGGAAGTCGGGCTGTGGCGGGATCACCTCGTGTTCCATGGCCAGCAGCGCGTGGAGCACCGAGGTCAGGCCCGCGACCAGAGAGGTGTGGCCGAAGACCGCTTTGTTGGAGGTCAGCTGGCAGGGTGTGCGCCTGGTCCCGAAACTCTCGCGCAGCGCACGCAACTCCACCGCGTCGCCGACTGGTGTGCCCGTGCCGTGTGCGATGATCCAGTCGAGGTCGTCCGGCCCTACGCCGGCATCGTCCCACGCCTGGAGTATCGCAGTCTGCTGTCCCTCCTTTGTCGGGGCGTGTACTCCTTTGCCCTTGCCGTCCGATCCCGTGCCGCTGCCGAGGATCAGGCCCAGGATTCGGTCCCCGTCGCGCTGCGCACGTTCGAGGGTTTTGAGGGTCAGGCTCACGGCGCCCTCGCCCAGGAGTGTTCCGTCCGCGGTGGATTGGAACGGGAGTACTCGACCGGTTGGTGAGAGTCCCTGCGCCTTGCAGAAGGTGACCATGATCAGAGGGTCGAGAATGCACACGGCACTGCACAGGGCGATGTCGCAGGATCCCTCGCGTAGAGCTCTGACGGCGATGTCCAGGGCATGGAGGCTGCTCGCGCACGCGGAGTCGAGGCAGATCAGCTCGGCATTGTGGGGTACCAGTTTCGACAAGGCGTTGCTGACTGCGAACGGGGCGATGTTGTCGAGCACTGGCAGGGCGCTGCTGTTGTAGCGGGCCGCGATCGCGTGCGTGGCGAGCTCGGCAAGGTCGGTGCCGAGGTGTTCGGAGGCCAGCGCTTGGAAGCCGTTGCCGAGCAGTGATGCCTGCTGCACTTGGGGATATGGCGCGATGCCGGCGGCAGTGACGCAGGTCCATCGATCATCGCTGGATGTGGCGACGCCGTTGATCGCCTGTATGGCGCCGTGCCGTAGGAGGGTGGCGGCCGGCGCGGCGTCGCTCGGCCACTCTCCCTCGCGCTGCTCGAGCGCCAGCTTCGCGGTCGGACGGAAATCGCCGACGAACCCGCCGAGCCGGTTATACCCGTGATCGGGCGCTGGTGTGGCCGACCAGTAGGCGCCGATATCGAACCGGTCCGGCTCACTGAACAGGGGAGCGCCCTCGCGTAGGCGCTCCCAGACCTCTTCGGGTGAGTCGGCGTGGGCGAGCACTGCGCCCGAGCCGACCACCGCGATGACACCGCCCGCCAGTCCCGGCGCGCTCTCACCGCCCTGCACACGGTCGCGGATGCGGACTGTGGCCTGGCCAGCAGCTGGGCGCCGTGGCTCACCAAGTTCAGCGGGGTGGTCAGCTGTCGCGTTGACGGTGTTGCGCAGGTTGGTGGTTATGGGGGTGGTGAGCAAAGGCGCGGCCAGGGCACCGCCGTCAGCTGTGATGGTCTCGCCGGTGATCATGCTCGCAGTACCGGATGCGAGAAAGCCGACGAGCGCCGCGACGTCCTCGTTGGAGATTGTCCGCGGCAGGAGTGCGGTCTCCTGGTAAGCCTGGCGGAGCCGGTCAGCGCTGTCCCACTGCCGGGGCACATCGTTGTCGCTGATCATTCCGGCGCGCAGGGCGTTGACTCTGATTCCGCTCGGTGCCAGCTCAACAGCCAAGTAGCGAACCAGGCACTCCACGGCTGCCTTCGTCCAACCAGTGGTGCCGTATCCCAGAAGGGTTAGCGGCGAGCCGAGCGAGGACAGGCAGGTGATGGAGGCGCCCGGGCGGTCCCGCATCAGGCTTGCCGCCCGCTTGGAGCACCACAGCGCTCCCATCACGTTGGTGCGGAAGGCCCGCTCCCAGAACATGTCATCGGCCTCGAACAGCGGCAGGAACGCCCCGGCAGCGGCGTTGTTGACCAGGATGTCCAAGCCGCCGTAACGCTGCGCGACCTTGTCGAACATGCGGTCCACCGCATCGTGCTTGGCCACCGAGGCGCGGATGAAGTCACACGAACGGCCGTCTCGCTCCAGTTCCTCGCGCAGTTCCTCCGCCGCCTCGGTGGCATGGAAGTAATTGACGATCACCTGGGCGCCGCGGCCAGCCAGATGGCGGGTGATCGCGGCCCCGAGGTTGCGCGCCCCTCCGGTGACCAGGGCGATCCTTCCGGTGAACTCGCCAGAGTCGGTCATCCTTGCCCCTCTTGCCCGCCGGCGCCGACAACCAGGTCAGCGATCCGGCCCAATGTGGGGAAGTCGAGCAGCCTCGCGTCCTCGCGCAGCTGGTCAAGGCCGTACTTCTCACCCACCTTGCCTAGCAGCGCGACCTGCTTGAGCGACTCCACGCCCAAGTCAGCCTCCAGATGCTCGTCCTCTCCGAGCAGTTCGGGCGGGTATCCGAGAAACTCGCCGTAGAGTTGACGCAGCTCAGCCATAACCTGCGTACGCCCTAGCTCGCCGACCCCGTCGCCACTCGCGCTGGCGACCGTGGTCGCCTCGGCGAGCTCGGGGGGCGCGTCGTGAGGGTCCTGCCCATCTGTCTTCCCCGCCGGCTGAACCAGGTTCGGACCGACGCCCTGCGTCGGCGCCGCGTCCGCCGCCTCACCACTGTCCTTGCCTTGTTCAGGCGCCGGGATAGGACTGGAGATCGGTTCGGCATGACCAGCGCCGACCGCTGGACGCTCGACAGCAGAGTGAGGAAGTGCGAGCGCCGTCAATGCGGTGCGCACCCGTACCGCGGGCAAGGCCGCCTGGATTATCTTGACCAGGCCCTGCGAGGCGCTGCATTCCAAGAACGTTTCGGCACCCCCGGCATGTAGGACGGCTACCGCTTCATAGAAATACACCGGCCGGGTCATCGACGTTGAAGTCATCGCAACCGGATCATCTTCGTGGCTCATCCATCGCCGAAGGACCGGCGACCACAGCCGCCAGCGCATCGGCCCCCGCGCCATACCGTCAGCTTCGGCGGCCACCTCGGCCGCAGCTGGGGCGAGCGCAGGGCTGTGCGAAGGATGCGGGACCTGCAAGCGGGTGGTGGCCCAATCCAACTCGCCGGCCAGCCGTCCAAGCAGCGCCACCGCATCGCGCGGGCCGCTGACCACAGTCTGGCGCGGCGAGTTGACGCACGCCACCACTAGATCTGGGTGATCGACCGCATCAACGAGATGTCCTACTGCGCTGGCTCCCGCTCCCACCGGCATCATCGCGCCCGGCCAGCCGAGCCGGGTCAGTGCCTGACTGCGGATACAGGCAAGCCGGGCGCCGTCCTCCACACACAACACCCCCGCGGCCACTAGTGCCCACACTTCCCCGATGCTCTGACCGACAATCGCGTACGGCTCTCCTCCCTCGGCGAGGAAGGATTCGAACACCGCGAGGGAAACCGCCATCAACGCGAGGTAGTGCGCCTCCGGGGATATCCGGTCGCCTATGGACCTGCCTTCAGTGAGATACCCGGAGACAGGCGGCACCTCAAACCGTTCACCGGCGCGGTCGATGCCTGCCAACACGCTCCTCACGCCGGAGTGTGCACCTGCGATCTCGTCCAGGACGCCAGCTGGGGGCATCGCGACCGTCCCCGGCATCACCACAACGATCTTCTCGTGCATCGAAACCACCTTCCAGGAGGTACGGGCCCGGGCAGGAGGGTTGACGACAGAGAACACTGAACGACCTGTCGCTGCAGACGAGTCCGTCAAGCACCGCCGGCGCCTGACGGACAGCAAGCCGCTGCAGAGGCCCACCCGCTGATGCGAAGGCTCTGCCAAGGCAGTGCAGGCGGTGGACGCCAACCGCATCATCGAAGCCAAACGGACATGTGTCAATAGTCAGGTATACGGTAAGTGCGGTGGTTAGCCCCGGCCCGTCACCGCTAGACCTGTCGCAATAGGCTCCAGCGTTTGAACTGGCAGTTACGTGGTGCTCATAGTATCGATGGTGAACTCAGCGCCCAGCTCCAAGGTCAAGCTCTTCGGCCGTCTAGGCGCTCACTCTCGCTCCGCAGCCGCTGAAGGGCCTGCCGGAGAAGATCGAGCAGGTCGCCCGGTTCACGCCGGACCCGCCGCTGAACGTCGTCTGCACCACGATCCCGTCCGGCGCGGACTCCTTGAAGGGCTACGTGATCGTCCAGATCCCTGCCAGCCCTCTCGCCCCTCACATGGTCGACCACTACTACTTCGGTCGCGGCGACAAGACCAACCACAAGCTGAGCAACGACCGTCCGACTCGTTCAGCGCCGCCGGGTCGTCGAGCAGGACGCTCTGGACATGCTGACCGACGAGATCGCCAACGACCCCGTCAAGGACGGAACCGGTCAGGGGCACCTGTTCCTGCTGGCCCAGCCACAAGCCAGCCGTCCAGACATGCCGTTGGGACTTGTCGGCACCACGAACTGGAACACGCGCATGCAGCAGCTCGCGATGCGGGCCCACCCTGGCGAGCTCAACACCCTCCCGGAGGCCATCCCGCGCCTCCTCGACACCAACAGCTACCGCCGCGCCCGCGGCGCCGCCCGGGCCACCTCCAACCTGAGCGAGGGCCGCATTTTCGTGCCGAACCCCATGATGACCGGGGCGATCGAGCTGCAGGTGTTTGAGGACTGCGGCCTCCGGCTGTTCTTCAGCCGGCTGACCGTCAACCTGACCGGTGACGAGGTGTTCATCTCTGACCCCGCCACCGTCTCGCTGACCCGCCGCTTCCTCGCCGTCGCCGAGGAGGCCAGCTATGTCGGCCCCTGGTCCCTGGCGATCGGCGGCACCGGGCTTCACAAGCTCCAGGCGGCGCCCGATCACACGCGTTTTGCCACCACGGCTCGCTACAGCGACGAAGAATACCGGCAGGCCACGGCCGTAACCTGGGCTGAGCTGACCGAGGCCCCGGGAGCTGTCACTCGCCGCCTCCTCGGCCCGCTCCTGCGCTCGCCGGCCATCGAGTATCGCTACGACGAGATGCTCACCGACGCGACGCCGGACATCGGGCAGCAGCTCTGACGGAACACGATCCTGGGCAACAGGCCTGTTGCATCCGAGGAACCGGGAACCTGGCTTGACCAGGAGGGATAGCACTGTTGGTCAAGTTCCTTGCTTCAAGACACTCGCAAAAGAACCGGAGGCGTCTACGGTCAGCGTGAAGCCGTCGAGTGCGGCGCGCCGGGCGGCGCCGGTGTCCTGGATGGCGACGGTGCCTCCAGAAGGTCGTAGGCCGTCGGGCATGACTTACCCGTAGCGCGCGCGTGGGCCGTCGAAGTGGCGCTCTAACGTCCGCGATGGTGTGATGTGGGCCACGCCATCAGCGGATATAAGTGGGTGTTTAGGTACAAAAGCTTGACGTCCTTAGTGATAGCTGCGCCACCACAGCACAGGACAATGCCCGTCATGAGCAGCTCGTCGAGTGGTTGAAAGATGGCGATGTGAATGTCGCCGGGTGCTGGCTGTGACTCGCCGGGCAGCCCCGGACGGCGGCAAGCGTGGTGGCCGTTTCGGGCTTCCGGCGGACCGACACCCCGCTGCGACGCCGTGGTCTGCTTCCTGGCTCAGCCGATCCCCTTGGGTGGGTCCGGCCCCTCTGGATGCCTACTTAAGGTCTTACTACGGGTGCGCCGCTAGGGACTTGAACCCCGAACCCGCGGATCAAGAGTTTCTGGTCGAGATTGCGCTGATCGCCAGGCCGAGGGTGTGCAGTGCAGCTCGGCAACGGAAGCTGCAGTGTGCGCGCAGAGAGTTGCCTCCCGTGTGCTGCTATCCGCCGCGGTCTTGCGGCCAGGTAGAGGCACACGGGACGGTCTCCGTGTCACGTCAGGGTCTGCAGCCCGCTGGCCAGATCGGCCTGCACCAACTCGTCGCGTTCCTCCTGGGTCAGCCACCGCGCCGTGGACCCTGTCGGGGCTCGCTCCACCCACAAAACGTCGTCGACCTCTTCGGCGATGGCGTGCAAGTGGCTGATCACCATGACCAGACGGTCGCCCCCGGCTTGTGCACGGAGGACTTCCAGCGCCGCATCGAGCGTGGTGGTGTCCAGCGCCGCGAAGCCTTCGTCGAGGAACAGCGAACCGAGGCGCGTACCACCGCGGGAATGCATCTCGGCTAGAGCCAGCGCGAGGGCGAGTGAGGCGAGGAATTTCTCTCCGCCGGAGAGCCGGTTGGGGTGGTGCTCGACGCCGGAGCCTCGGCTGACGATGTCGAAGGTCTCGGCGAAACCGAACTGGTCGTCGGACATCTGCCCGAGCAGGTCGGAGGCAAAGCCAAGCAGGGCACGGGTCCGCAGCGTGGTCAGGTGCCCGAGGAACTTGGCGTCAACGAGTTCGCGGCGCAGCACGCTCAACGTGTCCAGCCTTGTCTGGCCGGCGGTGATGGCGAAGTCCAGGTCGGCAGCTGGTCTGATCTGCTCCTGCGCGGTCTTTTGTTCCTCACGTCGTCTGGCGGCCTCGCTCTTTACGCGGCCGACGGTGGTCCCTAGGGCGATTAGCGCGTCCGGGTTTATCAGATCGATTGAGGCGTCCAAGCCCTCGATGCCGGAGAGATTCCTGGCATGCTCGCCGAGAGCGGCAACGGCGTCTGCTGCGCGCGAAGCACACCGGGCCGCATAAGCTTGTAGTTCGCGATCCAGTTCGGCGGTGGTCGTCGACAGGGCTGCGGCAAGCAACCTCAGGTCCCCGATGTCGGTGAGGTGCGTTTCGACGCGGGGCACCTCGATGTCTGCGGCCTGGTCGTTCTTCAGTCGGGAGGCAGCCTGCTGGGCGGCTTGGGACCAGGCGTAGAGGGAGGCTCGTAGCTGGCTTAGCGGGCGATCGATCGCGGCCGTTTCTTCCTGCTCGAGGGCGCGGTGCAGTCTGCTGATCTCAGCGGCGTCAGCGCGGGCTCGTTCTCGATCGTTGATGAGCTTCTGGACTTGGCCCGTGCGGGCGTTGATCTGAGCGGCCGCGGCGTCCGCTTCGGCTGCGGTGATAGAGAGCAGCTCGGCGGGCAGCACCTGTCGGAAGCGCGACGGCAGGGATTCGACGGCGGCGGTCAGCCGGCCGGTGGCGGCGGTGTTCCGCTTATTGGCGGCGTCTTTGTCGGCAAGTCCGCGTTCGTAGGTCCTCTTGCGTTGGGCCAGGGCTTTGCCGTCGGCGGCGATGGCGGCGGTGTGGCCGGCAGCTTTGGTATGTAGCTGTTCGGCGTGGCTTGCGGCGGCCTGTTCATGCTCGATGAGCGCGGTGATGATCGATGCGGCGAGATCCGTTGCGGCCTCGTCGTCGGCGGGGGAGGTGGTGAGTACCGCGATGGCCTGTTGGAGGGTTGCCTGGGCAGCAGCCGTGTCGAATTGGGCGTTTGGGACGGCGATGTTCGCTGAGGAGGAGAGTTCCTGCAGCATCGTGTCGGCGATGTCGGCGGCCTGTTTGGCGCGGGAGTCAGCCTTTCGGCATGCAGTTTCACGTTCCTTGATACTGGTCTGGGCAGCTGCTAGGTCAGCCTTAGCCTTGGCGACTCGGGTGTTGGCGTCCGCCAGCAGTTCCTGGGCGTCGTGCAGGCGTGTGTTCGCTTTTCGGATAGCTGCGGTGCCAGCTTTGCTCACGGGCTCGAAGTCGTCGGGAAGGGTCCTCTGGCACACCGGGCAGCCGTCGCCGGGGTGTAGGTCGGCGGCGAACTCGGCGGCGCGGTCGCGTGAGCGCAGGGATTCCAGGAGTGTCTGCGCGGCGGTGAGCTCCTTCTGGGCTTCCTCGGCGTGTTGTTTGGCTGGTGCGATGCGAACCTGGAGTTCATCCCTCTTTTGTTCCGCGGTCGATTGTGCCTGCGTGGCGTCGGCGACGTGCCGGGCCGCGGTCGCAGCTGCTGCTACCGCCTCGCGGGTTGCCGACACATGGCTGCGGACCTTCGCGCTGAGGTCAGCCGCTGACGCAGCGGCGGTAGTGAGAGGTTCGGCACCGCTGGTCCGGACCGCAAGTTCCTTCTGTGCGTCGGCGGTGTCGGTGGCTTCGGCGGCAAGCTGCTCGGCGGTCGCAGCCAGCCTGTCGCGTTCTGTCCGCTGTTCCTCGGTGCGGGCGGCGAGGTTTTCCAGCAATGCCGCCGCCTGGCCGAGCGCAGCGAGTCCTTCGCCATCGCGGTCCGCGCTCTCGATGGCTGAGGTGAGGTCGCCTTCGGCGGACGCCGCGTCGGTGGCGCGGCGGTCCAGATCATTGCGTCGGTCGGCGATCTGCGCGGCAACGGGCTCGAGCCGGTTCAGGACCGCTTCTGCGTCGGTGGTGGCGAGCGTTGAAAGGGTCTGTGCCTGCGTGCGTGCCGCAGTGGCCGCGGTTTCGGCCTGTGAGGCCTGTTTCTGCAACACCTTGACGGCGGCGATGGTGCTGTCCAGGCGGCCAGCAATTGCCTCGGCGGTTTCAGCGGCGAGGCGGGCGTCGTTCGCGGTTTTCTCGGGGTTGGCCGGCATGGTGTCTCGCTTCACCGTGGCCACGGCCATCAGCTGTTCGACGGAGTGCAGCTGGCGGTCGGCTTGAGCACGGACGGTCTCCAGGGAGTCGGCGCCGAACAGTTCACGGAGTAGTTTGGAGCGTTCCCTCATGGTGGCGACCAGCAGCCGGTCGAATCGGCCTTGCGGGAGCAGTGCTGTGCGCAGGAACGTCTCATCGTCCATATGCAGCAGGGTCTTGATACGGCTGTTGACGATGGTGGCGCCGTCGGCTTCTTCTCCGGTGTCCAGATTGTTCAGGTGGTGCCGGCCGGCGTTGGGGTTGGTGGCGTGGCTGGTGCGGTGCACCTGCCACCGCTCGTCATTGTGCAGGAAGAGCAGCTCGACGCTCATGGCCGACGCGCCGTCGGTGATGAGCTGGCGAGATGCCTTACCGTCCCAGGAACTCCTGCCGAACAAGGCGAACGTGATGGCCTCGAGCAGGCTGCTCTTGCCAGCGCCGGTGTCGCCGAGCGCGGCGACGAGGGTCTTGCCGGTGAAGTCCACGGTGACCGGGTTGGGGTAGCTGCGGAAACCGGTCAGTGACAGCGTCAAAGGCTTCATCGCGCACCCTCCGGCGAGGTGATTGCGGTGAGCAGGCCGGACCGATCGATTTCGTCCAGACCGGAGCCGGCGATGGCCGCAGTCAGTAGCGTCTCCTCGCAGCACGGGGAGGGGTCCTCCGGGTCCGGCTCGTCGCAAAGGGCGCCGAAGGCGGCCATTGCACGATCCAGGGCGACGCCGCTGGTGCCTCTGTCGTCCAGATACGAGCGGAGAAGCTCTTCGATGCCGGGCAGCTCTTCAGTAGCCGCGCTGCGGTCCAGCACGCGGTTCGCCGCTCCGGGGCGGATCTCGTCGATGATGACGAGCGTCGCTTCCGGAAGCATCTTCTGCAGGGTCTCGCCCAGATGCGCGTGGGAGGCTTCGGACTTCACCACCGCTTTCACCCACGCGTCGCCGACACGGCCGGCGCGTTGAGCGATCTCGTCCAACGTGCCCTCGAGTTTGACCAGGCGGCGGCCCGACGTCAGCGGTTCGGTGGTGATGCGGGGGTCGCGGCCCGGCGTGATCTCGGCCAGCACCACGCTTTTGGTGTCGTTGATCTCGCCGAAGTCCAGCTGCAGTGGGCTGCCGGCGTAGTAGGCCGGGAAGGGGGTGCTGGTGATCGCTTGAGGTTTGTGGATGTGGCCCAGGGCGCCGTAGGCGACGCCTGGTAGAGCTCCCGGTGCGACGGCGTAGTCGTCTGCGATGCTTATCGGCTTCTCCGAGCGGGAAGGGACGGCGCCTTCGACGAACAGGTGGGCAGCGTAGACCAGAAGGTGGTCCGGCCTGGCGTCAGCGGCCAGACGCTGGTGGACGTCGGCCTGGACGGTGCGCATTCGCTCGGCGTAGGTCGCGGTCGCTGTCGCCGGGTTGGCGAAGTCGTAGGCGAACCGATTGGGGTGCAGGTAGGGCAATGCGCCGATCCGGATGGTCGACTGTCCGTCGGAGGAGGGGTAGTCGGCGATGAGCAGCCCGTCGGGGCGGGCGTCGGTGGCGAAGCGGACCTGCGCCTGGGTCCTGTCCTGGGTGCCCATGTCATTCAGGATGAACTCCAGGAATGTCAGTACGTTGCGCGTGTCGTGATTGCCGGCGACGACGACCACCGGGGCGACTTGTCCGAGGCGGCGAAGCGTCTGTGCGGCGCGAACGATGTCGTCCAGCCCTGGCCGGGAGCTGTCGAACAGGTCTCCGCTGTGCACGATGAGATCGGGCCGGAAGTCGGCGGCGATATCGACGATCTCGGCCAGGACGGCGTCGAATTCGGCGTCGCGCCGGTGGCGGCCGATCTGGCGGCCCAGGTGCCAGTCGGAGGTGTGGAATACGCGTCCCGTCACGGGATGCCTCCAGAGGGAAGATCCGCGGGCTCGACGCCGGGGGCGACGACGCGGTCGGAGGGGTGTTGCAGACGACCGTACACCAGGACTCGGGAAAAAGTCTGGAAGTTTCGGGAAGACTGGTATGGTGTGGTCCATGAGTGATCCGTTGGACGCACTGGAAACGCGCATCAGCCAGCTGCGCCGCGCCATCCGTGACGCGACTGCGACCGGGGACGCTGAGCGTGCTGCGGAGCTGCGCGCCCAGCTTCGCCGCGCTGAACGGGCTTGGGACACCCTCGTCGACACTGATGACGCCTCAGAGGAGACGCGTGCGCCACAGTCGGCACCCGCGCTGAGAGTAGGGGGTTCGATGCTGCCGGCCCGGGAGCACGTGCACCGTGTCCTGATGCTGCTCGGCGTGCCAGCGGCGCCGAAGCTGATCGTCAGCGTGCATGATGCGTTCTTCCCCGGCGAGCTGACCTCGGCCAAACTATCCAGCCTGCGCCGTGATGAGGAGCGCTCCTACCGGGCGGCACCCGGCTCGCGGCCCTACTACCTATGCCCTGCACTGGCGTATGACCTGCTGTCCCCGGTGCGCGCACTCATCACCGTCAGCACCTGGACGGTGGAGCAGCGCATCATCGGCCCGCTGTCACCCCGCGTCGACTACCTCGCGAGTGCCATCCGCGTGGCCGAGGCGGTGCAGGCCGCTGCCGGGTCCGGCGAAACCGGCCCCAGTCCGGCGGCGCTGCGGCTACTGTGGCGTTTCGCGGCGAGTATCCCTGATGCGGCGCCGACGGGCCCATCCAGCCACGAGCGCCCTGTAGACCCGAGGCAGGTGATGGACGCCGCGGGCGCGGAACTACAGGTGCACATAGACGCCGACCGTGCCGACCGCGCGGCGGCAGGCCGGCGCGCCCACCGACTCACCGATGCCCAGCAGCTGTTCGGCACGCCGCTGGGTGACGTCAGCAAACTCGAAGCCGAAGCCTGACCCCCGCCAGCGATCCCCTCTTCCCCTTCAAGGATCCCGACACCGTGAAAGCAGCAGTCGACGAACGTCTCGACGGGCTACGCGGCTCTGCACCGCGCCTGACATACAGCGCCCGGTCTTTGGCCGCGCTGGAGAACAACCCCCGCTGCACGCTGCGGGCTGTGCTGGATGCTTCCGGCTCTGACAAGGCCGCAATCGCCGCGCACGCCGGCTTCCCGACGCCGTTCGGCCAGTCCCCCTTCGCTATCGCCCGTGGCAACGCCTTCGAAGCATTGGTCAAGGCCAACGGCTGCGCGGAGCTGATCCGCGTACTGCGCGAAACCTTGAAACTGACGCTTCCGGAGGTGGCGTATCAGGACCTGAACGATGTCGGCGGGAACGCCAGCCCTGAAGTCCGCTGCACCCGCACCCGACAGCTGCTGGTGAACACGGCTCTTGGGAAGTTTCCCGGAACGCTGTACGACCACCCAATGCTGCGTCTGCAGGTCGGCGGACACACGGTGTTCCTCGAGCCGGACCTGGTGGCGTTCCGCATCGAGGACCGGTTCCACGTTGTGGAGATCAAAAGCTTCCCGATCATCGATGACCAGGCCGACCCGGCCCAGGTCAAGGCGGCAACGACACAGGCCAGCGCCTATGTCATCGCGTTGCGCGCGATGCTGGCCGAGGCCGGGATCGGCCCGGACGCCGTGTCTGACACGATCGTGCTCGTCGCGCCCAAAGACTTCACCAACAGCCCCACTGCGGCGTTCGTCGACGCCCGCAAGCAGGTCGCCACGCTAACCCGCCAGCTTACTCGGATCGAGCGCATCGGCGACTTGGTGTCCCTGCTACCTGAAGAGCTCACGTTCGACCTCGCCGTCGATGAGGCTGGCAAGGCGCAGCGCCCGGCCGAAGAACTCGCCGCGGCGCTGGATCAGGTGCCTGCGCTGTACCGCCCGGACTGCTTGAGTCACTGCGAGATGGCGTTCTTCTGCCGGTCCCGCGCTCGCGCATGCGCATCGCTGGATGTGCTCGGCCCCACAGTGCGCGAACAACTCGGCGGAATCGACACTGCCACCATGGCCTTGGGTCTGGCGCGCGGCGAGCTCACCGCGGACGTAGACCAGGCCGAGATGGCCGCTGCGCTGCGACACGCTGCGCGCCTGCGCGCCGAGGTCCTCGGCCAGCCCGGCGGGGCGGGGGCTGCGGCATGAGCAAAGTGTCAGCGATGGCGCACCTGGAGGCGATGGAGCAGATGCGTGCGGTGCCGCTCACCGTCTTCCGTCACCGCCGCCTGTCGATCAAACCGTTGGTGATCGTGCCGCTGACCATGGCTGGCGAGGCCGGTGCCCCGCTGGCGGCGATGGCTGGGACGGCCCGGACTGCCCCGAAACTGCTGGTCGTCGACCAGCCACGTAACCGAGACCAGCGCTTCGCATTCGCAGCCGACCTGGGCCGGATCGTGATGGACTACATCAACTCCCACCGACTGCACCGCCGCGACGTCACCTCCCGCGGCGACGGCCCGACCTCCCGGTACAGCGACGCGCCCCAGATCTTGGTCCCGAACCCCGGCGGCATCAAAGTCTTGGCCGACCTGGGCCGGATGTGCCGGTTCCGCAAGACCGACGGCGACTATCCGGTGCAGCCGGTGGTGCCGCTCCTCGGGATGTGGCTGACGTTCCTGGCCGAGTCTGCCGAGCAGGCGGGCACCTCGATGTTGCTTCCGGTCACGGGAATGCTCGGTGAGCACTGGGCCACCGGTCAGAGCGTCATGGAGGACCAGAACCTTGCGTCGATCATGGGGTGGATCGCCCCGGCGGACGGTGTGAGCGTCGAGCAGGCGATCGCCGACGCCGAGAACCCGGCCGTGTGCCCACCGGCGGGACCGGCCACCTCGCCGGAATTCGACAAGACCTACCTTGCGCCGGCGGTGAAGCGATTCGACGACGCCCGGGCACTCGGCGACCCAACGGCGATCACCGCCGCCGAGACCGACCTGCGAGAGCTGATCGGCGAGCAGATCAAACCCACCTGGCGGCTGATGTGGTCAGCGATCTCGCTGCTCCGCGCCGTCCCGGAGGCACCGCGCACCGCTGCCCGGTTCGAGCGCGACCTCGCCTCCTTCACCGCCTACTCCGACTACCAGGACGAGGGAGCACTCCCGCAGCGCAAACGCGACGCCGCGATCGGCGCAGCACGACGATTGAGCCGCCTGGAGCGAGCCCAGGCCGATTTCGAGGCCGATATGGCCTTCGACGACTCCCTCGTGCTCGCCGACCTGCGCAGCGTTGGCGAGGCGTTCGCCGGCACCGTTACCGCCGCCGAGACCGACCGGGTGGTCACCACCGCAAAGAACCGACGGGTGCCCCGCCCGCGGATCACCGTGACCACCGATGACCCTGTGCGTCTGGCACCCGGAGTCATCCTGATCAGCCCGTCTATGCCGAACAACCACAAGGCGCTGATCATCTCCTCGGCCCCAGACGAGGAGTCGACGCAAATCACCGTCGAGATCACCGGCGGCATGGGCCGCGGCGTCGTCCCGCAGAAAGGCACTGTGCCGTCGCTCGGGCAGCGCATCGCCTACCTGCCCGACCCCGGTTGGCGGCCGACCCCGGTGTTCCCGGAACCGGACAGCATCCCCTGGACGCACAGCAGCCTGGCCGACGAAGACCCCGACACTGACACAGACGCCGCCGAAGGGTGGGGCGATGCAGACTGACCACGAGGCGCCGTTCGATCCAGCCGCAGCTGCGGACGCGGCGATCACCGCGATCATGGACGATCTGTCCCATACCAGCCACAAGGCGGTCGTTGTCGACTCCCCGCCCGGGGCTGGCAAGAGCACCCTGGTGGTGCGTGCCGCGGGCGAACTCGTCGACGGCGCCGAACGCCCGATCATCGTCGCGCAGACTAACAACCAGGTCGACGACCTGATGGTGCGCCTGGCCGCAGCACGGCCGGATGTCGTCATCGGGCGGCTGTCCGGCTCCAGTTACCTCCCGCCGCCGTCGGTATCGGATCCGGTGAACACCGTCGTCGGCAACACCCTGCGCGACTTGGCCGGCTGCCAGATCATCGTCGGCACCTCCGCCAAGTGGGCCACGGTCCGTGACGGCACGTTCGGCTGGGCGATCCTGGACGAGTCCTATCAGATGCGCTCGGACATGCTTCTGCAGATTGTCGAGCGGTTCGATCGCGGGCTCTTTGTCGGCGACCCCGGACAGCTGGACCCGTTCACAGTCGTCGGCACCGAGCGGTGGATCGGGTTGCCATACGATCCGACGCTCAACGGGGTAACCGTGATGTTAGAGCACAACAAGGGCATCCCCGTGCACCGGCTCCCGGTCTCGTGGCGGCTTCCCGCGTCAGCCGCGCCCACCATCTCCACGGCGTTCTACCCCTTCGAAGGCTTTCGCTCAGGCACCGGACCGGACACGCGCACGCTGGAGTTCCGCACTGCTGGATTCGGCGGCTCATATCTGGACGAAACGCTGACGATGGCGTTCACCACCGGATGGGCACTCCACGAATTGCCCCGCCGCCACGTTCCACGAACTGACGCCGAAACCATCCAGACCGCCGCCGATCTGGCCGCACGCCTTCTGGCTCGCGGCGCGGTCGGTGCTTGTGAACGCCATCCGGACGGTCGGCCCCTTTCCGCCGGCGACATCGCCATCGGCGTCGCCCACCGGGACCAGGCCGACCTGGTGCGCGCCGCGCTCGTCCGCACCGGCAACCCCGCCGCCCCGGCAGTGGCCGTGGACACCGCAAACCGATTGCAGGGCCGTGAGTTCGAGGTCGTCATCGTTGTGCATCCCTTGTCGGGACGCCGGGATGCCACCGGCTTCCATCTGGAGGCGGGGCGGTTATGCGTGCTCACCTCCCGGCACCGCCAAGCCTGCATCGTCGTCGCGCGCACCGGGATCAGTGATCTGCTGGACAGCCATGCCTCGACAGAGCCGGTGCACCTGTCGGTCGAGGCGAAGTTTCCCGACGGCTGGGAAGCCAACCAGGTGGTGCTGGCCAAGCTCGCCCAGCACCGTGTCGCGGCATAGAACCCATGTCGTGCAGGAAAGCCGACGTGAGTGGGTGTCGCTGGTAGTGACCGAGAGGGAATCAGATAGTCCGTCAGCCTTCTGGCAGCTTGTCGTCGTGCCTGGCACCATTTCCTACGGGGGCATCACCGTGTGCGTTCCGCCGCGAGCGAAGGGCGACCGCGCGATTTGGGGTCGCGAGCGACCTTCTCGGTAGCGATGGCATGATGATCTACTCGTCTGTTTCGTAATAGGTTGGCTTGATCGGGCCAGCATATGGAGGTAATTGGTGTCGGCAGTCCCGGATCGTGGGGGTGGCGGGGAGCAGGACTGGGTCGGCCGCCGCGCTGAACTCGGAACGCTGCTGACCTACGCGACCGCAGGAGTGCCCCATACGCAGCTCTACCAACGGATCATGGACGTCTTCCTCGAGGGGGCCGCCGCGTACCAGTCGCAGATGCGCCCCGAGGATGTGCATGCTCGGCTGCTTGAGTCGGGCTGGCCGACGAGCCTTGCCGTCGGCGACGTCGAGCAGCGGCTCGGGACGCTGTTCGAGTGGGGGAACCTTACCCAGCATTTCGACGACGACGGTGTCGCCACCGTCGATCAGTACGAGCGCAACGCCTACGTCTATGACCTCACCCCAGCCGGGGAGATCGTCCACGAGACGATCGTGTCGTTGGAGCAGAACCTGCGGAAGGTCGGCGGACTGCAGACCGTCCTGCTACGGCAGATCGTCGCCGTCCTAGATGTCCTGGTCGAGCAACTAGGGTCGACGACACCGGACGGTGAGGCCGTCTACACCCGTGCTGAGGAGCTGAAGGCTGCGTTCAAGGCATTGACCGGCAACGCGGCGCTGTTCATGCAGCAGGTGAACCGGATGTTGTCGGTGCCCCGGCTTACGGCTCAGGAGTTCCAGAGCTTCAAACGCGACACGATCGCCTACCTCGCCGGATTCGTCGCCGAGCTGGACGATCTTGCCCCCGATATCAGGGAACGTACCCGCAAGCTGGCGGCTGTCGAACCGCTGCGCAGGCGAGCGAACCTGCGTGCCGGGGCGAGAGCGTCCGGTCAGCGCGCCGTCGACGGCCGCGACGTGGTGACCGAGTGGGCCGAGGCTGCCGCTCGGCAGCTGGAGGCGGTCATCGCTTGGTTCAGTGACGACCCGGGCGCCGCCACGGGCGTGGGCGTGCTGGCCAACCGGACCAGGCAAGCCGTGCACGGCGTGCTGCGCGCCGCCGAGCGGATCCGGGAGGCCGGCACGCTGCCGTCGGCGCGCACCGGCGACCTGCTGCAGTTGGCAAGGATCTTCGACGAGGCCCCCGAGAGCGAACTGCACCATGTGTGGAAGGCCGCGTTCGGACTCACCCCCGCCGCCCACCTGCATGACATCCACCCGGACGTCGACACGGTGCCCGCCGGCATCGCCGCCGCGGACGCGCCGGCGATCGCCGTGACATTGCGGCTGAAGACCAACGAGCACGGCGAGACGGTGCGCCGAGCGCCCAATCTGGCCGACCACTCGGCAACCAAGCAGCTGCTCGCCCAAGATGCCCTGCAGGAGATAGCCCTGGCCGCCGCGACCGCCGACACCCTGACCGCCCTGGGCCGGATCCGGCTTTCGCAGGCGGACCTCGTCCTGGACCGCGACACCCTGAAACTGCTGGCGAGGTTGATCTCCCGGGCGGAGGCTAGCGAACAGAACAGCGAGGGGTGGCACAGCGTCGCCTCGGTCGACGGCCGGCTGCGCATCCGTCTGCGCGACCCGGATCCGATGGCTGCGGCTTGTGTGAAGTCCCCGGACGGCCGGTGGATCCTGCCAGACTACGAGTTGGAGGTCATCCCGACTCGACGCAGGCCGGCACCGTGATCGTCGACGTCGCGGCCCAAGAAGCCGCTGCGGCCCGGGCGCAGGCGATCCGCCAACTACTGGACTCCCCGATGGTCGGCCGCACCGAGAACGGGTTCACAGGCATCGCCGTGCATGAGAGCTGGCTGCGCGAATGGTTCGCCGAATCCTGCGGATGGATCCTGCACACCGATGTACGGCGGGGCTTCGCCAGACTGGCGAAGATCAGCTCCGCCGACGGGTACGCGCCGCCGGCGCTCGACGCCGGCGATCGGCCGTTCGACCGGCGCACGTATGTCCTGCTGTGCGCGCTGGCCGCGGCGCTGGGCGAGCACAGCCGTGCCAGGATTAGCTTGAAAGCAATCGCCGAGGCCGTAGCCGACATGACCCTGCGCGCCGGGGTGAGGACGTATGACCCCGACAACCCCAAGCGGGCCGTGGGCAGGGGGGAGCGCCGCAGACTCCTGCGCGCAATCGGGCTGCTGGAGTCCCTCGGCGTTTTGGCTGAGCGCCACCGCGTCGGCGGCGACTACATCCAGGACCGCGCGACCAACGTCGAGACCAACGTGCTCTACGAGATCGACGAGCGGCGCCTGGCGCTGCTGATCGCCGCACCGGTCCCGCCGGCCGCGGCGTCGTCCTGGACCGACCTGCTGAGCAGCGGACCCGGCGACGAACACGACGAACAGGACCGACCGGGACGGCATCGCCGAGCCCTGAACCGGGTGATGCGGCGCCTGCTGGACGACGCAGTGTGTGACATCGGCGCACTCGACGACGACGAGCGGCAACGTCTCACCGCTGATCGGCCCAGGATCAAAGGTTGGCTCGCCGAGGCCGGGATGGAGCTGGAGTGCCGGGCGGAGTATTGGGCGGCCGTCGACACGTCCGCAGCACCGGCCAGCATGATCCTGCCGAAGGACACCATCGTCTCCAACGCTGCGCTGCTGCTGGCGAGCTACATCGTGACGGAGCCCGGGCAGTGGGTTCGTGAGCGTCAGACCCACGACTTCATCGCGGACCTGTTCCGGGACCATCCGCGCTGGGCGAAGTCGTTTCGCGACGACGACGGGCACAGGCGGCTCACCGCCCAGGCTTTGAGGCTCTTGTCCAGGTTCGGGCTGGTCGCCCGCGACGCAGACGGCTGGCGGGCCAGCTCGGCGGCACACCGATGGGTGCTAAGCGTGGAGGCCGAATCGCTATCGGCAAGGCCGGATGCCGCCGTCGATGAGAACCAGCAGGCGTTGTTCCCGGAGGAAGATCTGTGACCGTCAATACCCTGACCCTGCCCGACGACATTCTGTGCGGCATGCCCGTTGCGCGGCTGGGACGGTGGCAGCCGCTGCGTGCGGGGATCGTCGGCGTGTTCCGCTACGACGTTCAGGAGTTCGTCTTCTACAACGGCCGGCTGCTGTTCCGCGGCGCCAACGGCAACGGCAAGTCGATGGCGCTGGAAGTGCTACTGCCCTACCTGCTGGACGCTGACATGTCCCCGGAGCGGCTGTCGACCTTCGGCGGACGCAACCGTGGCATGTACACCTGGCTGCTGGGCCACGACAAGACCGCCGCCCGGGAAAGCGCCCGCGGCTACGTGTGGATCGAGTTCGGCCGTGTCGGCACAGACGGTCTGCCAGAGTACTTCACGGCCGGCGCCGGCCTGGAGGCCACCCGTTCCGGCGGCAACGTCAACGCCTGGTATTTCACCACCACCGCCCGTTTCGGCGTGCAGCTACCGGGTTTCCGCCGCGGCACCGAACCGGTCAACAAGGACGGCCTGGGAACTCTACTTGCCACGGCCGCACAAGCAGGTCTGCCCGGGGCGATCCGCACACCCCAGAAGCACCGCGAGGAATGCAACCGCGTCCTGTACAGTCTGGACGCCCACAAGTACGAGGCGTTACGCAAGGCGCTGACTCAGCTGCGCCGCCCGAAACTGTCCGACGGCCTGTCGGAGAGCGGCTTGGCGGCGATCCTGCGCGACTCGCTGGCTCCACTGGACGCTGCCGTGATCGAATCGATCGCCGACGGGTACGACCGCTTGGACCGGCACCGCGACAACCTCCGCGAGCTCAACGAGATCCGATCTGCGCTGAGGACGCTGGAGCGCACCTACCGCGACTACGCGCGCAGTGCTTTGCGGACCCGAGCCCACGATCTGCTGGCATTGCACGCCGCCGTCGCCCGCGCGGACGAAACCGCAGGCAAGATCGGCAAGCGGGTGAAGGTGATCGAAGGCCAGATCGCTAACAACGGTGTCGACAGCGAGCGGACGCGCAGCAAGATCGCCGAGCAGAACGGCACTTTGGACGGGTTGCGGGCCAGCGAGGACTACCGCGAAGGCAAAGACCTCGCTCCGCTGCTGGAAGAAGTCAAAGCCAAGGAGCTGTACGCAGCGAACCTAAGCGCCGCCGCCGACACCGCCCGCGGGCAAGCCGGCACCGCCACCACCAGCGCGGGAACCCTGAAGACCGCAGCCGACCGCGCCCGAGGCAACGCCAACACAGCCCAAGACGCCGCCCGTAAGTCTGCGGAGGACGCAATCCTCGTCCGGGAAGCCCACCGGAACCTGGTCGACACATGCACCACCGGTGCCGAGCTGTCGGCGCAGGAACTGCAAGAGGCACAGCAGCAGGTCGATGACACAGCCGAAGACAGCCGCAAGCAGTTGAGCACGCTGACCCGACTCGTCGAGGCCGGCCGTAGCGCCCACGACTTGGCGACCGCGGCCACGACCCGGCGTGAGGAGGCCGAGGAGGCCGCCGAACTAGCAGAACAAGGACTGCGTGACGCCGAGGGTCATCTGCAGGAGCTGCTGGTCCACCTTGCCGAACTGACTAACACGTGGGCTGGCCGCAGCGGCCAGCTACTGCAAGGCGAACCGGCCCCGCCGTTCACTCCGGAGAATGTGGAGACACGGGCCAAGGCGTGGCTTCAGCGCGCCGAGCGGGCCCGATTGGCACAACTGTTCGCCATCGAACAAGGCATCCGCGGTGTCCGCCAAGCGCGTTCCACGCTTGCCGATCGCGCCACCGTAGGCACCCACGCCGCCGGACAAGCCCGTGCCGCCCTAGCTACCGCCGCGGACGCCCAACGAGATGCCGAACAGGCCAAAGACGACTGGACCGACAAGCTCCGAGGCTGGATCGACGACGCCGACCAGCTCCTTGGGGCCAGCACCGTTGAGCTGCCGGAGCTGACGGCGAACCCTTCGCAGTGGGCGCAGTGGCGAGACCAGGCGCGCCAGGCACACGCGAAGGCCTCAGCGCGGGCGCTGGAAGAACTGAACACCGAGCGCGCCGAGATCGGCACCGTGACCGGCCCCTTGGAAGCCGAAATCGAATCCCTCAACGTCGAGCTTCAGGAACTGACCATCGGCGGCCGGACCACACTGCCTGAGCCCTATACCCGGCGAACGGCGCGGGCCGGGCGGCCCGGCGCGCCGTTCTTCCAGCTAACCGACTTCCGCGATCCCGACCTGGATGCCGATCGTGCCGCCCAACTGGAAGCCGCTCTCATCGGGGCGGAGATCGCCGACGCCTGGGTCAGCCCCGACGGCCGGCTACTGACCGACAGCGGAACACCCCTGTGCGACATTCAGCTCGTCCCGGCCGGCCCCGCCAGCGCTACTCCGTTGTCGGCAGCTCTGAGATGCGACCCGGCCGGCGCACAGGCCGCCGGCGTCGACATCGACGTCGTGAACGCCATCCTTGACAGGATCACCCTGTGTGAAGACAACCAGGACGATGCCCGCGTCGGACTGGCGGTGGCCTGGAACGGCACATGGCGTACCGCGATCAGCCACGGGGCGCACACCCAGGACAGCGCGTACCTGATCGGTGAAGCTAGCCGAGAACGCGCCCGCCGCCGACGCATGGACACCATCGGGCGACTGCTGACCGCACTCGACAACCAACTCAGACCACTGCGCGAACAACTCGAAGCGCTGCAAACCCGCCAGACAGGCTTGGAACAAGCCCAGCAGGCCGCCGACGGCCAGGCCGACAGACTTCCCGACCCCGGACCGATGACCGATGCCGAGGCGAACGCCGGACTCACCCGAGGACTTGCCGACGCCGCCTGCCGCCTACTCGAACCCGCGATCCAAGCCATCACCACCGCCATCGCCGACGCGACGAGCCGCGCCCGAACTGCCCTGGGCGCAGCACGCTCCGGCACCACAGCCGCCCCGCTCCCAGCTTCCGACCCTGCGCCACCCCAGGCCGACATGGCCCCCCAAGAACTCCTGGCGGCCTTCCAGACTGCCGAGAACGCCGCAGCCGCAACGCTGACCGACACCGACGCAGCCATTGCCGAAGCCGAAGTGGCACTGGCCCGCCACCGGTCCCAACTGGCCGCCGAAGCAACAGCCCCCACCAGCGCCGAGCTGCCAGCGGCCCGCGCCGAACTGGCCAGCACCAGAGCCGCCGCCACAGCCGCAGGCCAGACCCTCGGCACGGCGACAACCGACGAAACCAAAGCCCTGGCCCACAGCCGGGACCAGCGGACCATCGCCACCGCTGCGCTCACCGCCGCGGGCCTGGCCGACCACGGCGAGGACCTGGAGGATATTCGGCGGCGGGTCGCAGCCTGGTACACCACAGCCCGTACCTACCTGCAGGAACTCGAGCGCGCCGAAGCCGCCGAACGGCAAGCCGCAGAAGCAGCCGCAACGGCCAAAGACTTTGCGCAGGACGCCCAGACAGCGGCAGACAACGCCGCCGGACCCAACGACGAAGCAGCACGCGCCCGAGCTAAATACACCGCGCTGCACCAACGGCTGGGCACCGCCTTCGGCGAGATCGAAGCCCTGATCGAACAGCAGGCGGCCGAGATCACGGAGCTGGAAAAACACCTGTCCGAACTGGGAGCAGCGCTCCCGCCGCTGCACGGCGAACTCGGCGCCACCAACGCCAAGGCCGACGAAGCCCGCCGCACGCTCCAGGAGTTGCGCGGCAAGCTCCCGGCCAAAATGGGAGCCCTGATTGCGGCCTGCGCGGTGCAGCTGCCCGCTGCTGCCGAATGGGACATCCCCGCGCCCCAGGATGCCGACCCCGAAGCGGCCCTGGCCACCGCGCGGTTCATCATCGACCTGGCCGAGGACGGCCGGCCCGCACCAGAGCTCGAAGACGCGGTCAACACCACGACCCGGGCCCGCCATGACGCCGAGGCGAGTCTGGGCAACCGGCTGACCCTGACCGAGAGATGGACTGACGGTGTCTTCGTCGTGGAGGCCAAACGTGGCGGGAACCTGCAGACCTTGCGCGATACCGCGAACGAGATCAAACAAGAACTGATCATCGCCGAAGGGCTGATCGAACGCGAAGAAGGCGAACTGCTCGAGCAGTTCCTGGACACCGACGTTCGCCGACAGGTCACTGCCCGCATCGACGCCGCAAAAGCCCAGAACAAGGCCATGAACGTGCTGCTGGACAACCACGGCACTAGCTCCGGGGTGAAGATCCTCCTGAAGTGGGTCCCCGACAAGGCCGCCGAAGGCTTCACCCCGGAGGTCGTCGAGCTTCTGGACGCCGAGTTCGACGCCTCCCCGACTTCCAAGGCCCGCCTCGCAGCCTTCTTCAAGGGCCGCATCGCCACCCTGCGCGCGCAGAACGACGGCCGCACATGGCGCGACCTGCTGTCGCAGATGCTGGACTACCGCACCTGGTACCGCTACGAGATCAAGTACAAGTACGAGGCCGGTGAGTGGACGAACCTGTCCAGCAAGGAACACGGAGCGCTGTCGGGCGGTGAGAAGGCTGTCGCCCTGCACCTGCCGCTGTTCGCCGCCGCCGCCATTCACACCACTGCGGCGGCCGTGCGCGACACAACCGACCCGACTCGGCCAGGATGCCCCCGCCTGATCCTGCTCGACGAAGTGTTCGCCGGCATCAGCGAGGACAACCGCGGCGGCCTGTTCGACCTGGTGCGCAAACTCGACATGGACCTCATCGCCACGAGCCCGGACGAGACCGGCATGTATAGCGAACTCGACGGTATTGCCGTCTACCACCTCATCAAGCACCAGAGCCTGCCCGGCACCCTGGCGGTCCGCAGCGTCTGGGACGGCTTCGACAGCCACGACCTGCTGGAAAGCGACATGGCTCGCGAAGGGTTCTGACCGCCATGCCCCCACCCGACCTCGACACGGCCTTCCCGAGACACAAATGGGACTGGCTGCGCACCGCTGTCCGCGCTGAACTGGAACGACGGCCCGACGCCACCGCAGTGACAGTCGCAGCCTCCGGACTGTCCGACGACCAGAGAGCCACCATCAAGTGGCTTCTCAAACTCGACGCCCCGCCCCAGCAGGACATCCGAGTCAGCCTGGCCAGACTGGATCGGGCACTCACCGAGAAGACCGACGCCGGCCTGCCCACCCGCATCCTGCTCGAAGCACTCGACGGAGAGCTCGACGACATCCCCCGCTTCAAGCAAGCCGACAAGCAGTCCCGCCTGGACGTGTGGGCGAACATCGGTGCACACCCGGCCGTCGCCACGGCACCCGCCCTGCAACAATGGCTGGAACAAGAAAGACTGCGCCGCGCGCTCCCAGCCGACCCACACGTTCGAGCCCTGCTATTGCAAGACGCTCTCACCGTGCTTCAGACACTCCCAGCGCAGCCCCGCATCGCACTGACCGTGCTCGCCGCCACCACCCTGGGCTCAGCTCACGCTCTGGACGAAGGCCCGCTGCCCGGCCTGATCCTGCGAGGGCTCGCTGCGCGCACCGGTGGGCCGCTGCCGGAGAACCGGGAGCAGGAGCGCGCGCTGTGGAACACGTTCGGGATCGTGCCCGATGAGCTCTCCAGCCGCGTTCTGGTCCACGGTCTGCGTCCAGAAGGCTCCGGCGCCCTCGCCCAGATTCTTCGCATCGCCGCTGATGCGGGCACCCCATGCGTGATCACACTGCAGCAACTCGACCGTCACCAGGACCAGGCAGGCGGGCAGTTGACGTCCGCCGGACAGCCGGTGTGGATCTGCGAGAACGTCGCTGTCATATGGTCTGCCGCAGAGGCCCTCGGATCGGCATGCCCTCCGATAATCTGCGTCGAAGGTTGGCCCAGCGCCGCCGCCGTACGGCTGGTCAACCACGTGGCTGCTGGGGGCTCTGAAATGAGATACCACGGAGACTTCGACAAATCCGGGCTCGAGATCACCAACTACCTGACGACTCTGGGAGCTGTGCCGTGGCGCATGGCAGCAGATGACTACAACGCGGCCGTAGCCGTCCGTCCGAGACTGTCGGCCATGGATGGGGACCAGCTGACCTGCCAGTGGGACCGCGACTTGCCAGCAGCCATGCGTACCGTCGCGCGGCAACTTGAAGAGGAACACGTTATCGCGGTGCTTGTCGAGGACCTCGCTAATACCCGCGGATGAGGTTGCCTGCTGCGATTCTGTCGACTTGTGCCGGCCGCGGCTCGCCTTACCGCCGATGCTAGATTTGATCAAGATCCTGTCACTGCTTTCGCGAATGGGTCGATTCAGCAGCGCTGAGACCTTTGATGTTGCAAGATGACGGCGTGCCCCTCGAAGACTATGAGAAGCAGGAGAAAGCGTTCCTGCGAGACCGCAGCTTGATCCAGATGCACTACCTTCCCGAGTCGGCCGACTATCCGCGCCACGGCATCATCCTTGCCGTCAAGATGCCGTTGCGGCGCATCGCCGAGACCTATGCTCGGTGCTTCAAACGGGAGAGTCACTATGACTCCCTGCAATTCGAGGCCGACGAACCGTCATGCCAGGCGGCCCTGCTGACCACCCGCCGGTTCGCGGCCCGCGGCAGCATTGTCGCCGGCGCCGCCGGATTCAGCTCGCAGTACTGGGCCGATCAAGGCGACCGCCTGGTGATGGCATGGGTCTGGATCCATCCCTACGAGCGTGGCCAGGGCCTACTGTGGCAGCACTGGGCAGAGCTGGAGCGCGAGTATGGCCAGTTCCTCGTCGCCCATCCATACAGCCCGGCCATGATCCGCTTCCTCATCGCACATCGAGACAGCATCGACCCCGAGCGGATCACCGCCAGTTACCGCACGGAGATCTACGGCACCGATGGCAGCAACTGATATCAGTGGCGTGTGACGGTGACGGTCTGCGCGACGCTCGACCGATTGCGGGTGCGCCGGACGAGACGTGCTCCGGAGGCTTCACCGGGAGGCAAGCCGGGGATGAAGGCTCCACTTGTTGCGGACGCCTTGTTCCTGCGACCACAGCACGTGGCCAGAGCGCAGCAATGACCAGCCGTGCTGTTCCACGGGCATCAGCTCGCCGACGTTGAGCTGGCCGAGTAACTTCATCATCGACCGGGCAGTGACAATGCCCTGGCGTTGACTGCGCGCAAACGCGCTGGCAAAGCCTTCGGAGCGCGCCTGAACCTCAGCCTCGCCGCCCATATCGTTGATCTCGCGCCACCATTTGCGAGCGTCACGTTCCCGGTCCACGGCCGACATCACGCCGTCAGCGGGAGCAGCCTGCGCCCAATAGCGCGCCGACCTCCGTGCCGCCTGATCGGACTCGAACTTCCGCCGCCACTGGTTCCCCTTGGCAATCTGAGCCGCAGTCATCATGACGGCGATAGCCGGCGTCGGACACACGAACACCTGTAGGCGACCGTAGCCCTTCCACTCGGCGTGCGTGTAGTCCACCGCTTGGGCGGCCCATTGGAAGTAGCCGGCGTCGCCGACATGGTGTTCCGGGAGCTTGAACTCGACGCCGAATGCGGGGTTCTCATCCTTCCACGGGGTCGTGTCCCGTGGTCGAAGGACGGCGTCGATCCGCACGAGTTCCCCGCTCCAGTAGCGGCCCGGGACCTCGCGGTCGATGTGGAACCAGGGATCGAGAAGCCCCAAGACGTGGTCTGACAGGACTTGCTCGCTGGGGAAGCTGCCGGGTTCGGGGAGTATCAACGTTGCCGGGTAGTCCACTTCATCTCCCTGCCCGCCGCTTAGCGTAGAGAAGTGTTCGAAATCCTACAGATCCCGCGTGTCGTCAGATGCTTCTTGATAGGGCTGCCACATGAAGGCCGGCACCGGCGAACCTCACGCCGTACGCGTCTACTTGGCATCGGCGCTACGCCTATGCTGCTCGGCGGCAGTTTCCCGGAAGATCGAGCGCCACCTCTCGCCGTCGGCGCTAAGGGTCTTGATCGCATGACAATTCGGGCAGACAGCGATCATGTTGGCGGGATGGTCAGGGCCGCCGAGCGCGAGGTCGACAACGTGATCGACCTGGACTATCGGCTTCCCGGCTGGCGTGAAGTGCTGGAATCGGGGATGCTCGCACTCCGGGTTCTCGCAGAAGCCGCCGGAGCGCTGGATGACCAGCTCGACCGCCTTCGGATCACGATATGGCTCCGTGGTCACCGTCGTGATCGTCTCGGGTCCTACACGATGCGCGGCGCGGTATTCCAGCAAGCCTAAGGCGGCGGCATAGGGATTCTCACTCAGTTGGTCCAGCAGTCGGTTGAGAGCGCGGCGGTTGTCGGCGCTGTCGAGGCGGTAGATGGTGCTGCGGGTCTTCATGACGCCGACCAGGTCTGCGGTCGGGTTCGCTGAGCCGAGCCAGCGGACGGGACGGCGACGCAGGTAACCGTCCTCGTCGACGCCCAGATCACCGGTCTGATCGTAGAAACTGCCGGCGACGGTACCGAAGCGGATCTTGCCGTCGTTGACCACGGCTACGGTGTCGCCGGTCTGCATGACGTTGATGAAACTGCCGATCATGGCGGCGGTCCGTTTGACGCCGGCCTTGGTCTTGGCCGGATAGCATTCGGTGACCCGGTTCTCCAGTTCGGCGTCCGTGATGCCGGAGTGCAGGGGCGGCCGGTGACCGGGCGGAATCCGACTCCGCAGAAGCTTCCGTCCTCCCACTGTGGGAAGCGGTCCTCGCCGACTTTTCCAGCGCGCATGACCCAGATCGTGCCCGTGCCGTTAGCAGTCATGATCCAGGCGCCCCCTGATGCTTGACGAACTTGGGTGAGGCGCGTTGCGATCGATCGCCACGCGCCATGAATCATAGCTCTGTGACCGAACCCAGCCAGTGTCGTGCACGTGGATTTCCGTGGTGTCGGGCGGGGCGGTGGGATTGCCTGGCCGAATGCCATCGACGGCCGTGTTCTTCGCCTCGCCGATGACGATGTGGCCGTCGACGATCGCCCACAGGTCGACCTCGAGATCGGTTTCGCCTTGCCGGCGCACGATGACCTCGGGCATGTGCAGGAAGGAGCGGGCGGTCGCGGCCAGTTGGTTGAGGGCGAGGATCGGGACGTGGATGTTGTTGTCCAGCGCCAGGCAGACAATCTCGTCGAGGCTGTAGAACCATTCAGGCTCGTGGGCTGCCGAGGTCCAGGCGCCGTCGGTGATGGCGTTGTGCTGTCGGCAGCGCGGACACCAGTAGCCATTGCCGATGTCGGCGAGATGGTAGAAGGAGGAGTCGGCGCACAATCGGCATCGCAGCACCCCACGCGGTGGGCGATTCCGCGGTCCAGGAACCGGTCGATCAGGGCGCGTCGCGTCAGACATTGGAGCGGCAGCCTGGTCAGGGCCCGGTGTGGATGTGCGCCGCCCACAGGACCGGTGCGTTCGCATACCGTTCGCGCATTTGGCGCGTCGCGTGATGGAGCGCGAATGCGGACCGGTCAGGCCCCGGCTGTGCCGATCCGTCGCTGGTCAGATGGCGGTAGAAGTCCGGGGCGATTTCAGCGGCGGCGCGGTCCTCGACCGACCATAGCGTGCCAATTACATGGCGGTATCCTGCGATTTGGAACGCGCCGGTGATGTGAAGCGACTCATCGGCCATCCGAGGGTTTGTGGTTGCCGTCTCGCAGGCAGACAGAAAACTCAGTGAGGCGCTTAGTTCCAGGGCCCTGATCTTGGCGACGGTCAGCGGGCTCACTGCATGGTCGGCGAGGATCAGCTGGCTGCAGGCTGGGTCGAGGCGGTCGGCACGACCGTGGCACGCGAAGTGCACCATTGAAGATCCACCATCCTGAAGTGGCTGTTCAGGGGGCTGGCATGGCTGGGTTCGTTGGTGCTCGTGCTGGTCGTGGGCGGCTGTCTGTGGTCTCGATCGTTTGACGTTCGGCCGTTTCGGGGTCGCGGGGCGGGGTGCTGTTCCTACGCTGGGCCGTTATGACGGATTCCGTGATGCTGGGCCGGATCGCCGCTCGGCGTGCCGAGCTGGATCTCCTGGAGGAGGAGCTGGTCAAGCGGCTGGCCGATGTGCGTGTTGAGCGGGACGAACTGGTGGTGGCTGAGCGCGTCGTGCAGCGGATCAGCGAGCAGGGCTTCGGCGAGTACCTGTCGCTGGCGCCCGCACTGCCGGAGGCGCAGGTCGGCGGCCGGTCGGTGCTGCTGATCCCGGCCCGTGTCGGCGACCTCGATACCGAGGCGCTCCCGCCGGACTACCAGCGGATCTTGGCCATCGTGCGCGAGGCGGCCGGGCCGGTGAAGGTCAAGGAGGTCGGCGGGAGACTCGGCCTGCCGGTGGAGGTGCGGGGCAAGCTGGAGCCGCTGCGCGGGAAGATGAACAAGCTCGCCGATCGCGGCTGGCTGCGCAAACTCGGCGACGGCCGGTTCGTGATCGCGTTCTGAGGCGCTCTGGCAGCACTCCTTACCGGCGCGGGATCACATGCGGGTCGTGGAATAGCCGTTGGCCTGCACGTGAACACGGGAGTGCGTCACGTGGTCGGCGGCTGTGGGGACGCGGGACCGTGCCTCGGGCTGCTCGGTGTCGTCCCGCATACGGAGGATTATGCGGGTACTGATTTCACCCCAAAGCGGGACGGCGGTCGGAGCCGCGGGTAAGGGGCGTCCCCGGTGTCCATCGACGTTGTGTGACGAACACCAACGAACGTTCCG
>NZ_JAAFZA010000189.1 GCF_015356865.1 Catenulispora pinisilvae | reverse complement strand
GACGAAAACAGGCGGTTTTTTCACAACGCCCTTAACCCCGTACGTGACCGGCGGCCTCCGTGCCCGACTCTCGCCCAACCCGCAACCACACCACCAACACGGCAAACCAATCCAGCCACCGCACTAGGTAAGGCCAGGACCAAGGCTGGAGTTAAAGCCGGGGTTAAAGCCGGAGTTAAGGCTGGAGTTAAGGCTGGAGTTAAAGACAGGCCGTGATCCCCTTGCCAGGTAAGGCATCGGGGATCACGGCCTGTCGTTCTGCCAGCTGTACTACCGCTGTACTACCGCTCCTACTCGGCGACCTCGCCGAGGTAGGCCTCGCGGATGCGCGGGTCGTCCAGCAGTTCGCCGGCCGGGGCGCTCATCACGACCTCGCCGGTTTCCAGGACGTAGCCCCGGTGCGCCAGCTTCAGCGCCTGGGCCGCGTTCTGTTCCACCAGCAGGATGGTGGTGCCCAGGGCGTTGATGCGCTCGATGATCTCGAAGATCTGGGCCACGATCAGCGGGGCCAGACCCATCGAGGGTTCGTCGAGCAGCAGGAGCGCGGGCTGGCCCATCATGGCCCGGCCGATGGCGAGCATCTGCTGCTCGCCTCCGGACAGGTTGCCGCCGAGCTGGGTGCGGCGCTCGTGCAGCCGCGGGAAGAGCTCGAAGACCTGGTCCAGGTCCTTCTGGGACACCGACTTGAAGCGGTAGGCGCCCATTTGCAGGTTCTCCAGGACGGTCATCCGGGAGAAGATGCGGCGGCCTTCCGGGGAGTGGCCGATGCCCAGCTGGACGATCTTGTGCGCCGGGATGCCGGTCAGGGCCTCCCCGGCGTACCGGACCTCGCCCGAGCGGGGCTTGAGCAGGCCCGAGACGGTGCGCAAGGTGGTGGTCTTGCCGGCGCCGTTCGCGCCGAGCAGGGCCACGATCTCGCCCTGCCGGACCTCCAGGTCGATGCCCTTCAGCGCGACGATGCCGCCGTAGGCGACCTCGACCGAGCGGAGCTCCAGGAGCGCGGCGTTGTCGGAGGGGGACGCCTCGGTGCGCGGGGCGGGAATGGTCGACGCCTGGTCACTCACGCGGAGCCCTCCTCGGTGGTGTCGCGGGCCGGGGACTCGGATGGGGATCGCCCGGCCGGGGGCTCGGCTGAGGATTCGGCATCCGGTTCAGCCCCGGACTCGGCATCCGGTTCGGCCGCGGACTCAGCATCCGGTTCAGCCTCGGCCTCAGCCAGCTGAGCGGACTCGGCAGAGGTAGCCGAGGTTTCAGCTGCCGACTCGGCCTCGGCCAGCTGGGCCGATTCGGCCGAAGTAGCCGAAGACTCAGCCGCCGATGCCTCGGCACCGGATTCGGCAGCAGGCTCCGACTCGCCGGATTCCGCAGCCGACGCCTCGGCACCAGCTTCATCCGTGCCAGCTTCGTCCGTGCCAGCTTCATCCGCGCCAGCCGCCTCGACATCAGTAGCCGAAGCCTCGGCACCGACCTCGTCCCCGCCAGCCGCCTCGTCCCCGCCAGCCACCTCGGCCGCGTCAGCCGCAGCCTCAGCCCCGTCAGCCGCAGCCTCGGTCACCGCAGCCTCAGCCTGAGCCTCAGCTGCCGCGGCCTCCGCCGCCGCCTCCTCGGCCGCGTCGCTCCCGAGGTAGGCCTCGATCACCGCCGGGTTCTGCTGCACCTCGGAGGGAGCGCCGGAGGCGATCACCTTGCCGAAGTTCAGCACCGTGATGCGGTGCGCCACCGACATCACCAGGCGCATGTCGTGCTCGATCAGCAGGATGCTGATGTTCAGCTCGGTGTTGATGCGGGTGATGAGCTGGGCCAGGCCCAGCTTCTCCGAGGGGTTGGTGCCGGCCGCCGGCTCGTCCAGCAGGAGCACCTGGGGGTCGCTGGCCATGGCCCGGGCGATCTCCAGGCGGCGCTGGTCGCCGTAGGACAGTGAGCCGGCGATGTTCTGCTCTTTGCCGGTCAGGCCCACGAAGTCCAGCATCTCGCGGGAGTGCCGACGGGCCTCGCGCTCGTTGCGGCGGTTGTGGCGCAGGCCCAGCATGACGCCGATCGGACCCGACGCGCTGCGGGTCTCGGCGGCGATCTGGACGTTCTCCAGGACCGTCAGGGCGTTGAACAGGCGGATGTTCTGGAACGTGCGCGAGATGCCCGCGCGGTTCACCAGGTGCGGCTTGCGGCTGGTCCGGCGCCCGAGCACGTTGTTGTGCACCAGCGGGACCACCACGCCGCCGCCCGGCAGGAACTCGATGGATCCCTCCTGCGGCAGGTAGACGCCGGTCAGGCTGTTGAACAGCGAGGTCTTGCCGGCGCCGTTGGGGCCGATCACCGCCAGGATCTCGCCCCGGTTCAGGGTCAGGCCGACGCCGTCCAGGCTGGTCAGGCCGCCGAACCTGAGCGTGATGCCGTCGGCCTGCAGGATCGGGGCGCCGAGGAGGACCGGTGGCTTCGCGATGGTCGTGCTGTCCGTGGTCACGGTGCCACTCCTTCCGCCGGCTCGGTCATCGCGTCCGCGTCGCCGACCCCGTGCTCGGCCTGGGCCAGTTCCTGCGCCCGGCGTTTGGACGGGATCAGGCCCTGCGGCCGGAAGATCATCATGGTCAGCAGCACCGCGCCGACCCACATCGGGATGTCCTTGGGGTCCACCACCGGTTTACCGCTGTTGAACCACGAGGGTGGGCCCTGGAGGAAGAACGGCAGGAAGGTCATCAGCGAGGCGCCGACGATCACGCCGATCAGCGAGCCCATGCCGCCGAAGATGACGTAGGCGAGCACGAAGATGGACAGCTGGAGTGGGAAGTTGTCCGGGGTGATCGCGGTGATCTTCGCGGTGGCCAGCACGCCGGCGAAGCCGGAGGTGGAGGCGCCGATCATGAAGGCCATCAGCTTGTACTTCACGGTCGGCACGCCCGAGGCGGCCGCGGCCACCTCGTCCTCGCGGATCGCGGTCCAGGTCCGGCCGACCTTGGAGTGTTCCAGTCGGCGGAAGGCGAAGACCACGATGAGGATCAGCCCGATCGCCAGGAACCAGTACGGTTTGGAGTCCGTGGGGTTCCAGTCGTAGTGGACGTCGAACAGGTTGAACCGGAACGTGGAGATCCCGGTCGCGCCCAGCGGGCCGTTGGTCAGGTTGTGCGGGTTGTTCTTGGCCAGTTGCAGGACGATCTCATGGAAGCCCAGCGTCACGATCGCCAGGTAGTCCCCGCGCAGCCGGAGTGTCGGCGCGCCCAGGATCAGGCCGGCGGTCATGGTCAGCACGACCGCGATCGGGAAGGCGAAGAACAGGTTCAGGTGGATCGGCGGGTGCGCCTCGGGGTTGCCGTCGGCCCCCACCGGGAGCTTGCCGGACAGGATCGCGGTGGTGTACGCGCCGATCGCGAAGAACGCGATGTAGCCCAGGTCCAGCAGGCCGGCCCAGCCGACCACCACGTTCAGCCCGAGCGCGGCCAGCACGTACACGCCGACCTGGCCGGCCAGCACGGACTGGAAGTACGGCAGGGTGAACAGGCCCAGGTACGGCAGGAAGATCGCCACGGCCACCACGGCCAGCAGCAGGACCCGCCGGAACCACCTGTTCGGGATCAGCCACCTGATGAACGCCGTCAGGCGTGCGTACTGCCTGGTGAACGAGCGCGGCAGGATTATCGCGATCCGTCGGCCGGCCACGTCGACCGTCTGCCCGGCCAGCCGGCGCAGGCCCTGGATCCGCCAGGCCTCGGCGATGATCCAGATCAGCACGCCGCCGATCACGTACTCGGCGCCGCGGCTGGAGAACCAGCTGCTCTTGAACAGCAGCGTGTAGTCGGAGGAGGAGCCCTGCACCTGGTTGGTCAGGATGCTCAGGACCAGCACCAGCGCCTCGATGATGGCCAGCCGGCCCAGCATCGGGTTCTTCCACCAGGCGTCCTGCTTGCGCAGCCGCCGGACCTGTGCCGACAGCTCGGAGATCGAGGTCGTGCTCACGCCGCCCTCCCCGTCCGCTCGCCCAGGATGCCGGTCGGCCGGATCAGCAGCACCACCACCAGCACCACGAAGGAGACCACGTCCACCCATTCCAACCCGTTCGGGATGATGCCCTGGCTGAAACTCTCCACAATGCCCAGCAGCAGACCGCCGAGCATGGCCCCGCGCACGTTTCCGATGCCGCCGAGCACCGCGGCGGTGAACGCCTTGATGCCCGGGATGAAGCCCATCGTGTAGCTCACGGCGTGGAACATGGCGTACAGCACACCGCCGACGCCGGCCAGCAGGCCGCCGATGATGAAGGTCCGGGAGATCACCTTGCCGACGTCCACGCCCATCAGCTGCGCGGTCTCGGCGTCCTGGGCCACCGCCCGGATGCCGGAGCCCAGCTTGGTGCGGTTGATCACCAGGTCCAGCACGACCATCATGACGAAGGCGGTGACGATGATCAGGACGTCCAGGGTCTTCACGGTGCGCGGTCCGGAGGGGCCGGTGCCCGGGAGCACGAACACCGGACCGGAGTGGAAGGACTCCGGGACCTGCAGGTTGTTCCGGCCGAACAGCTTGCCGGCCAGGTTGTACAGGAAGATCGAGGCACCGATCGCGGTGATCAGGTACACCAGTTTGGGCGCGTGCCGTTTACGCAACGGCCGGTAGGCGACCCGCTCCAGCGAGAACGCCACCGCGGCGCTGACCACGGCGCCGGCTATCAGGGCCAGGGCCGTGTATTCGAAGGCCGAGAAACCGCTGGGGATGTTGCCGTTGGTGCCGGCCAGCGCGGTGAGCATGAACACACCGCCCAGGGCGCCGGACATGAACACCTCGCTGTGGGCGAAGTTGATCAGTTGGAGCACGCCGTAGACCATGGTGTAGCCGATGGCGATCAGGGCGTAGAGAGAGCCTAGCCTGATCCCTTGGAACAGCAGTTCCCAGAAGTGTTGGGTGAAGTACATAAAAAGCTTCCTGTGCAGGAGGCGTCAGGGTGGCGGGGACGGCCCGAAATCACGCGAAAGCCGTGGCCCGCAGTGGAACCTGACGGGCCACGGCTCGCGGGAGTCCTTGTCCGGTGCGATCGGGCCAGGTGACCCGGGCGCCAGCAGACCGGTGGGGCGCCGGTGTCCCGCCGCTGGGGCGGAACACCGGCTGCGATCTCGGATCAGCTGCCGCCGACCAGTGTGTTGACGTCGCCGAGCAGCGTGATCACGCCGCTCTTGATCTGGTAGACGTACACCGCGGTGGTCGAGATGTCACCGGTGGAGGTGAACTTGACCTCCTTCGACAGTCCCTGGTAGTCCACCGTGCCCACGGCGCCGGCCACCGCCGCGCGGGTCGGGCTGGCGGTGTTCAGGCCCTTCAGGACACTGATGATGGTGTTCGCCGCGTCGTAGCCCTCGATGGAGTACGTGCCGGGCTCGGCGTTGGCCAACTGCTTGTAGGCCGAGACGAAGGCCGCGTACTTCGGGTTGGTCCCGGCGTCCAGACAGGCGCAGGTGAACTGCCAGCCCTCGGCGGCGTCCTTGCCGGCGGTGGTGATGAAGTTCGGGTCCTTGGACCCGTCGCCGGACATCATCGTGCCGGTGTACCCGGCGGACTTCAGCGCCTTGGCGAACACGCCGCCGTCGGCGTAGTAGCCCGCGTAGTACATGGCCTTGGCACCGGAAGAGGCGACCTTGGAGGCCAGCTGCGAGTAGTCCTGGGTACCGGCCTGCGCGCTGTCGGTCTCGACGGTGACGCCGTCGACCTTCAGCTGGGCGATGATGGCGGTGGACAGGCCCTGGCCGTACTGCGACTTGTCATCGACCACGAAGACGTTGCCGGCCTTGAGGGACTTGGCCATGTAGTCGGCGGCGGCCTTGCCCTGGATGTTGTCGTTGGCGACGACCCGGTAGAAGGTCTTGAAGCCGGAGGCGGTCAGCTTGGGGGCGGTCGCCGAGGGGCTGATCGCCACCAGGTTGGCCGTGGAGTACAGCGCGCCGGCCGCGGCGGTCGGACCGGAGAAGGCCGGGCCGACGACGCCCATCACCTTCGGGTCCTGGATCAGCAGGTTCGCCTCATCCGCGCCGTTGTTCTGCAGGCCCTGGTCGTCAGCCTCCTTGACCGCCAGGTTGAACGGCAGGTCACCCTTGGCGTTCTCCTGCTGGACGGCGAGCTTGACGCCCCAGTCGATGTTCAGGCCCAGGGCCTGGTTGGCACCGGACAACGGGCCCTGCACGCCGATTTCCAGCGTGGGCTTGCCGTTATTGGCGGCCGACGTGGAGCTGCCGCTCCCGGTCGAACTCGACGAAGAGCCGCCCCCGGACTTCGTCGAACTTCCCGCACAAGCCGAAAGTGCGAACACGCCCGCGGCAATAACAGCGCCGGCCCGCACTCGGTTGATGGTCCGCACTTTGCAGATCCTCCCTGATCGTCGGACGGGCATCAGCCGTTTGGGCATTTGGTGCTCGTCCGAATTCACGCGGTCACCACATGGGTGATGGGAAGGCTAGTGCTGTTCGACACCCGTGGGGAGGGGGTCGGAGATCGCGTGATGCTCTCGTTACCAACCGGCGTGAGGCTCCGACCAGAGCCAAATGCCCGATAGTGGCCCGCCCGGCGGGCGCGCCCGGCTTTGAGGTCCGTTGATCTTCACGGCCGGTGGCGACGGGGTCACCGCAGGGTCGGTAATCAGTGCTCAGGGTACTGGCATGTTACGGATTCCGGGTCCGCGAGCGGTGCGCGCAAGCCGGCGCCGCGCGGAAAAGCCGACGGCCGGCGCCGTGACACCCGTCACAGCCGCCGGCCGGTTCGTAAGATCGTTATTGAGCCTGGGCGGGACTCACTCCGCCTTGGCCGGGCTCGCCCCGCCGACGGCCGGGGAGCCGACCGCCGTCGACCCGCTGATGACCACCTCGGCGACTTCCTTCATGGTCATCCGCCGGTCCATCGAGGTCTTCTGGATCCAGCGGAAGGCTTCCGGCTCGGTCATCCCGTGCACCGTCTGCAAGATGCCCTTGGCCCGGTCCACCAGCTTGCGGGTCTCCAGCCGCGAGGCCAGGTCGGCGACCTCGCCCTCCAGCGCGGTCAGCTGGGTGTGCCGGGACACCGCGATCTCGATGGCCGGCACCAGCTTGTCCTTGGTGAACGGCTTGACCAGGTAGTTCATCACCCCGGCCTCGGCCGCGCGCTCCACCAGATCGCGCTGGGAGAAGGCGGTGAGGATCAGCACCGGCGCGATCCGCGCCTCGATCACCTGCTCGGCGGCGGTGATGCCGTCCAGCACCGGCATCTTCACATCGAAGATGCACAGGTCCGGGCGGTGCTCCTGGGCCAGGCGGACCGCGGCGGCGCCGTCGGACGCCTCGGCCACGACCTCGTACCCCTCCTCCTGGAGCATCTCCTTCAGGTCCAGGCGGATCAGCGCCTCGTCCTCGGCGATGATCACTCGGCGGGTGCGGGTCGGCTCGGTGGTCATGGGGTCCTCACTAGGCGGCGGTGCCGGGTGTTCGGTTCGGTACGAGCCTACCTGCGCCAGAACTGGTTGCGGGGGGCAGTCACCGGTCCGGTATGCTGTGACGCAGGTGATCACAGTCATCCGTGGGGAACGGGTGGGTGGTTTTCGCCCGATCGATGCTCCGGTATTCCAATCGGCAGAGAAGATGGTCTCAAACACCATTCAGTGTGGGTTCGAGTCCCACCCGGAGCACTTCTGAAATACCCGAACCCGTTCGCCGTCCCGGCGGGCGGGTTTTTCGTGCGTGGCAAGCAGTTCGCGGCAGACAGTTCGCGAACAAGCAGTTCACAGACAAACAGTTCACAGACAAACAGTTCGCGGGCAGGCGGTTCGCCGGGCGGCAGTCCACCGCGAGCAACAGCGGCGCCCACCCCGGATCCGAACAGGTCCGAGGAAGGCGCCGTCGCGCGAAAATCCAGCTCCGGCCGGGCGAGTCCGCGCCGGGCCGCGGGCCGGGGCCCGGCCGCGGTCAGTGCGACTCGCGGTAGGCCGGCGCCGCACCGGTGATGGCGTCGCCCACGCGGTGCACGCGCACCGCGTTGGTGGAGCCGGGGATTCCGGGCGGGGAGCCGGCGATGATGACCACGGTGTCGCCGGGCTTGCACAGCTCCAACTGCAACAGTTCGGAGTCGACCTGGCGCACCATCTCGTCGGTGTGGTCGACCTCGGGGCTACAGAAGGTGCGGATGCCCCAGCTCAGCGCGAGCTGGTTGCGGACCTCGTTGTGCGGGGTGAAGGCGATCACCGGCGTCGGGGGACGGTAGCGGGACAGCCGGCGGGCGGTGTCGCCGCTCTCGGTGAAGGCGATCAGGTACTTGGCGTACAGGTTCTCGCCGAGCTCGGCCGCGGCCCGGGCCACGGCGCCGCCCTTGGTGCGGGGCTTGCTCAGGGCCGGCTTCAGGCCGGCGGCCAGGGTCTCCTCCTCGGCCGCGGTGATGATCTTGGCCATGGTCTCCACGGTCTGGACCGCGTAGGCGCCGACCGAGGTCTCGGCCGAGAGCATCACCGCGTCGGTGCCGTCCAGCACCGCGTTGGCCACGTCGGAGACCTCGGCCCGGGTCGGCCGGGAGTTGGTGATCATCGAGTCCAGCATCTGGGTGGCCACGATGACCGGCTTGGCGTTGCGCCGGGACAGCGTGATGCAGCGCTTCTGCACCATCGGGACCTGCTCCAGCGGCAGCTCCACGCCCAGGTCGCCGCGCGCCACCATGATGGCGTCGAAGGCGTCCACGATGGCGTCCAGGTTGGCCACGGCCTGCGGCTTCTCGATCTTGGCGATCACCGGCACCCGGTGCCCGACCTCGTCCATGATCTCGTGGACCCGCTCGATGTCGACGGCGTCCCGGACGAAGGACAGCGCGATCATGTCGGCCCGCACGCCGGGGTTGCCGTGGCCGGGCTCGGGCTTGCCCAGGGCCCAGCGCAGGTCCAGCTCGTCCTTCTCGGACAGCGCCGGGACCGAGACCGAGACGCCGGGCAGGTTGATGCCCTTGCTGTTGGAGATCGGGCCGCCCTCGATCACCCGGGTCACCACGTCGGTGTCGGTGACGCTCTGGACTTCCAGGAACAGCTTGCCGTCGTCGATCAGGATCGGGTCGCCGGGCTTGCAGTCGCCGGGCAGCCCCTTGTACGTGGTGCCGCAGATGGTGGCGTCCCCGGCGACCTCGCGCGTGGTGATGGTGAACTGCGCGCCGTTGGCCAGGACCTCCTTGCCGTTGGCGAAGGTGCCCAGCCGGATCTTGGGACCCTGCAGGTCGACCAGGATGCCGATGGCCTGGCCGCTATTCGTGGCGACCTGCCGGACGTTTCGATATCGCTCTTCATGGTCCTCATAAGAACCGTGGGAGAGATTCAGGCGGGCCACATTCATGCCGGCTTCCACCAGGGCGGTGAGCTGCTCTAGGGTTCCGGCGGACGGGCCCAGGGTACAAACGATTTTCGCGCGGCGCATGCCTACTACCTTATGTCCTACTCGTTAGTAGCTTTTTCCGGTCTGACAAGTTCTCACGGCGCCGAACACAACTTTCCGCCGCCGTTCACCGTGTGTCTGTATGGAATGAACCGGGTGTAACGGAGACAATTGGCCTCCATGACGACAACCCCTCCCCCGGAGGCCTCGGAACCCGGGGAGCCGGGAACCGGGCGGCCGGCGGAGCCCGAGGCCCCGCAGCGCCCGCCGAGCTCGGAGGAGCCCGCGGGTGCGGTGCCGGAAGGGCCGGCTCAGCCTCCTTCCTCCCCGCCTCAGAACTCTGCGGATGCCGATCAGCGTTCGCAGATCCCGCCTTGTTCGCAGGCCCAGCCTTCGGCGCCTGCTGATCCTTCGCCGCAGGCCCAACCCTCGCCGCGGGCCGAACCCTCGCCACCGGACCAGCCCTCGCCGTATTCCGCGGAACCGCCGGAACCGGAACAGGCTTCCCAGCCCGAGTCCGAGTCCGAGCAGTCCCCGCAGTACGCCGAGCCCGGCCAGCAGTACCCGGCCCCGCCGCCGTTGCCGCCGGAAGCGTTCCCGACCTACGGCGGCGGCCGTGGCTACGAATACGGCGAGTACGGCGCTCCCCCGGTCCGGCGCCGCAACGGCATGGGCGTCGCGGCCCTGGTCCTGGGTGTCGTCGGGTTCCTGGTGGGCCCGTGCAGCATCCTGGCGATCATCTTCGGGCGGATCGGGCTGAACCGGGTGGCCCGTGGCGAGGCCACCAACCGCGGTGTGGCGCAGGCCGGGTTCGTGCTCGGCATCGTCACGTTGGTGCTGTGGATCCTGGGTCTGATCCTGTTGGCGAACCGGTAACCGAGGCTACTCGCCAACTGCCCAGCCGGCGCAGGCGGGGTGCGGCCGGGTGTGGTTCGGGGGCGACCCGAGTGCGGCCGCCCGCACGAGACTGCGTGCGGGCGGCCGCGCCGTCAGGTCGGCCCCGGCTCAGACCGTGACCTGCCGCGCGGTCGGCGGGATCGGCTTGGGCAGCGTGCTGGCCCCGCTCAGGTAGGCGTCCACCGAACTGGCCGCCGAGCGGCCCTCGGCGATCGCCCAGACGATCAGCGACTGCCCGCGTCCGGCGTCCCCGGCCACGAAGACACCCGGGACGTTGGTCGCGTACTCGGCGTCCCGGGCGATGTTGCCGCGCTCGTCCAGGGCCAGGCCCAGCTGGTCGATCAGGCCGTTGCCGCGCTCGGGGCCGACGAAGCCCATGGCCAGCAGGACCAGATCGGCCGGGATCTCGCGCTCGGTGCCCTCGACCGGGACCGGGCGTCCGCCCTCGAACCGCACCTCGGTCAGCCTCAGGGCCTGGACCCGGCCGTTGTCGTCGCCGACGAACTCGGTGGTGGACACCGAGTAGACGCGCTCGCCGTTCTCCTCGTGCGCCGAGGAGATCCGGAAGATCATCGGATAGGTCGGCCACGGCTGGTGCCCGGGCCGCTCGTCCGTGGGCTGCGGCATGATCTCCAGCTGGGTGACCGAGGCGGCGCCCTGCCGGGTGGCCGTGCCCAGGCAGTCCGCGCCGGTGTCGCCGCCGCCGATGACCACCACGTGCTTGCCGAACGCGTCGATCGGCGCGGTCAGGTAGTCGCCCTCGCAGGTCTTGTTCGCGTAGGGCAGGTAGTCCATCGCCTGGTGCACCCCGGCCAGGTCGCGGCCCGGCACCTCCAGGTCGCGCGCCTTGGTCGAGCCGACCGCCAGCACGATGGCGTCGTAGCGGGCCAGCAGCGCGTCCCCGGTCAGGTCGACGCCGATGTGCATGCCGGGACGGAACTTCGTGCCCTCGGCGCGCATCTGCTCGATCCGCCGGTTCAGGTGCCGCTTCTCCATCTTGAACTCGGGGATGCCGTAACGCAGCAGGCCCCCGATCCGGTCGGCGCGCTCGTAGACGGCGACCGTGTGCCCGGCCCGCGTGAGCTGCTGCGCGGCGGCCAGGCCCGAGGGACCGGAGCCGATCACGGCCACGGTGCGCCCGGAGAGCCGCTCCGGCGGCAGGGGCTTGACGGTCCCGTCCTCCCAGGCCCGGTCGATGATCGCGACCTCGACGTTCTTGATGGTCACCGGCGGCTGGTTGATGCCCAGCACACACGCGGTCTCGCACGGCGCCGGACACAACCGCCCGGTGAACTCCGGGAAGTTGTTGGTCGCGTGCAGCCGCTCGGAGGCACCCTCCCAGTCGCCCTTCCACACCAGGTCGTTCCACTCCGGGATGATGTTCCCGAGCGGACAGCCGTTGTGGCAGAACGGGATGCCGCAGTCCATGCACCGGCCGGCCTGCTTGCTGATGATCGGCAGGAGCCCGCCGGGCTTGTAGACCTCTTTCCAGTCCTGGATGCGCTCGGGGACCGGTCGGCGCTCGGGGTGCTGCTGCGGGGTGGTCAGGAAACCACGGGGGTCAGCCACGGGTGGCCTCCATGATCTTGTCGAGGGTCTGCTCTTCGGAAAGGCCGGCGGCCTGGGCCGCGGCGCGGGCGGTGAGCACCCGCTTGTAGTCGACCGGCATGATCTTGGCGAAGCGGCCGACGGCGCCGCCGTCCCAGTCGGCCAGCAGCTCCTCGGCGACCGTGGAGCCGGTCTCCTCGAAGTGCTCCTGGACCAGGGTGTGGAGCAGGGCGCGGTCTTCGGCGTCGAGGGCTTCGACGTTGACCATCTCGGAGTTGACGCGGGAGACCTTCAGGTCCAGGACGTAGGCGGTGCCGCCGCTCATGCCGGCGGCCAGGTTGCGGCCATGCTGGCCGAGGATGACCACGGTGCCGCCGGTCATGTACTCGCAGGCGTGGTCGCCGACGCCCTCGACGACGGCGGTGGCGCCGGAGTTGCGGACGCAGAAGCGCTCGCCGACCGTGCCGCGCAGGTGGACGCGGCCGCTGGTGGCGCCGTAGGCGATGACGTTGCCGGCGATGACGTTGCGCTCGGCCGCGGCGTTGATCTTGTCGGCGGCGCGGTGCGGGCGGACCACGATGCGCCCGCCGGACAGGCCCTTGCCGACGTAGTCGTTGGCGTCGCCCTCCAGGCGCAGGGTGATGCCGGGGGCCAGGAAGGCGCCGAAGGAGTTGCCGGCCGAACCGATGAAGGTCAGGTCGATGGTGCCCTCGGCCAGGCCCTCGCCGCGGTGCACCTTCACCACCTCGTGCGAGAGCATGGTGCCCACGGTCCGGTTGACGTTGCGGATCTCGAACTGCGCGCGAACCGGTTCGCCGTCCCGGATCGCCGGCTGCGCGACCGCGATCAGCTGGTGGTCCAGGGCCTTGTCCAGGCCGTGGTCCTGCTCGCGGGTGCGGTGCAGCGCGGTGCCCTCGGGCAGGTCGGGGACGTGCAGCAGCGGGGCGAGATCGAGCCCTGAGGCCTTCCAGTGCGCCACGGCCGCGGCGGTGTCCAGCAGTTCGGCGTGCCCGATCGCCTCTCGCAGGGAGCGGAACCCGAGCGCGGCCAGGTGCTCGCGCACCTCCTCGGCCAGGTACTCGAAGAAGGTGACCACGAATTCGGGCCGGCCGCTGAACCGCGAGCGCAGCTCGGGGTTCTGGGTCGCGACGCCGACCGGGCAGGTGTCCAGGTGGCACACGCGCATCATGACGCAGCCGGAGACGACCAGCGGCGCGGTGGCGAAGCCGTACTCCTCGGCGCCCAGCAGCGCCGCGATCAGCACGTCGCGGCCGGTCTTGAGCTGGCCGTCGGTCTGCACCACGATCCGGTCGCGCAGGCCGTTGAGCAGCAGCGTCTGCTGGGTCTCGGCCAGGCCCAGCTCCCAGGGCGCGCCGGCGTGCTTGAGCGAGGTGAGCGGGCTGGCGCCGGTACCGCCGTCGTGGCCGGAGATCAGGACCACGTCGGCGTGCGCCTTGGACACCCCGGCCGCGACGGTGCCGACGCCGACCTCGGCGACCAGCTTGACGTGCACGCGGGCGTCGCGGTTGGCGTTCTTCAGATCGTGGATCAGCTGGGCCAGGTCCTCGATCGAGTAGATGTCGTGGTGCGGCGGCGGGGAGATCAGGCCGACCCCGGGCGTGGAGTGCCGGGTCTTGGCCACCCACGGGTAGACCTTGTGCCCGGGCAGCTGGCCGCCCTCGCCGGGCTTGGCGCCCTGGGCCATCTTGATCTGGATGTCCTCGGCTTCGGCCAGGTACTCGGCGGTGACGCCGAACCGGCCGGAGGCGACCTGCTTGATCTTGCTGCGGCGTTCGGGGTCGCGCAGCCGCTCGACGTCCTCGCCGCCCTCGCCGGTGTTGGATTTGGCGCCCAGGGAGTTCATGGCGATGGCCAGCGTCTGGTGCGCCTCGTAGGAGATGGAGCCGTAGGACATGGCGCCGGTGGAGAAGCGCTTGACGATCTCCGAGACCGGTTCGACCTCCTCGATCGGGATCGGGGGCCGCTCGCCGTCCTTGACCTTGAACAGGCCGCGCAGCGTCATCAGCCGCTCGGACTGCTCGTCGACCCGCGAGGTGTACTGCTTGAAGATGTCGTAGCGCTTCTCGCGGGTGGAGTGCTGGAGCCGGAAGACGGTGTCCGGGTCGAACAGGTGCGGCTCGCCTTCGCGGCGCCACTGGTACTCGCCGCCGATCTCCAGCCGGCGGTGCGCCAGGCGGCGGGTGCCGGACTCCCTGGGGTAGGCCCGGGTGTGCCGGCGGGCGGTCTCCTCGGCCAGGGTGTCCAGGCCGACGCCGTCGAGCTTGCTGGTGGTGCCGGCGAAGTACTCGTCGACGACCTCCTGGGAGAGCCCGACGGCCTCGAAGATCTGCGCGCCGCGGTAGGAGGCGACGGTGGAGATGCCCATCTTGGACATCACCTTCAGCACGCCCTTGCCGAGCGCCTTGATCAGGTTCCTGATGGCCTGTTCGGGCTCGATCAGGCCGAGGTGGCCGGAGCTGGCCATCTCCTCGACCGACTCCATCGCCAGGTAGGGGTTGACGACGGCGGCGCCGTAGCCGATCAGCAGCGCGACGTGGTGCACCTCGCGGACGTCGCCGGCCTCGACGACCAGGCCGACGTGGGCGCGGGTCTTCTCGCGGATCAGGTGGTGGTGCACCGCGGAGGTGAGCAGCAGCGAGGGGATCGGGGCGTGCTCGGCGTCGGAGTGCCGGTCGGAGAGCACGATGATCCGGGCGCCGGCGGCGATGGCCTTGGAGACCTCCTCGCGGATCTCCTCCAGCCGGGCCCGCAGCGCCGGTCCCCCGTCGGCGACCCGGTACAGGCCGGAGACGGTGACCGCGCGCAGGCCGGGCAGGTCGCCGTCGGCGTTGATGTGGATCAGCTTGGCCAGCTCGTCGTTGTCGATGACCGGGAAGGCCACCTCGACCTGGCGGCAGGCCGCGGCGGTGGGCTCCAGCAGGTTGGTCTCCGGGCCGATGGTGGTGGCAAGGCTGGTGACCAGCTCCTCCCGGATGGCGTCCAGCGGCGGGTTGGTGACCTGGGCGAACAGCTGGCTGAAGTAGTCGAAGATCAGCCGCGGCTTCTCGGAGAGCACGGCGACCGGGGAGTCCGAGCCCATGGAGCCCAGCGGCTCCCCGCCGGTGCGGGCCATCGGGGCCAGCAGGACCCGCAGTTCCTCCTCGGTGTAGCCGAAGGTCTGCTGGCGGCGGGTGACCGAGGCCCGGGTGTGCACGATGTGCTCGCGCTCGGGGAGCTTGTCGAGCTTGATCCGGCCGGCGTGCAGCCATTCGGCGTACGGTTCGGCGGCGGCCAGGGCGGCCTTGATCTCCTCGTCCTCGACGATCCGGCCGGCCGCGGTGTCCACCAGGAACATCCGGCCGGGCTGAAGGCGGCCCTTGCGGACCACGGTGGCCGGGTCGATGTCCAGCACGCCGAACTCGCTGGCCAGCACCACCAGGCCGGCGTCGGTGACCCAGTAGCGCGAGGGTCGCAGGCCGTTGCGGTCCAGGACGGCGCCGATCAGGGTGCCGTCGGAGAAGACCATGTCGGCCGGGCCGTCCCAGGGCTCCATGAAGGAGGAATGGAACTGGTAGAAGGCCCGGCGGGCGGCGTCCATCTCGCCGTGGTTCTCCCACGCCTCGGGGATCATCATCAGCACGGCGTGCGGCAGGCTGCGGCCGGACAGGTGCAGCAGCTCCAGGACCTCGTCGAAGGAGGCGGAGTCGGAGGCGTCGGGACTACAGATCGGGAACAGCCGGTCCAGGTCGCCGCCGATCAGGTCGGTGGCCATGCCCGACTCCCGGGCCCGCATCCAGTTGCGGTTCCCGACCACGGTGTTGATCTCGCCGTTGTGCGCGACGAAGCGGTAGGGGTGGGCCAGCGGCCAGGCCGGGAAGGTGTTGGTGCTGAAGCGCGAGTGGACCAGGCCGATGGCGCTGGTGAAGCGCTCGTCCAGCAGGTCGGGGAAGAAGGTCTCCAGCTGGGCGGTGGTGAGCATGCCCTTGTAGACCAGGGTGCGCGAGCTCAGGGACGGGAAGTAGACCTCGGTGTCGCGCTCGGCGCGCTTGCGCAGCGCGAAGGCCAGCCGGTCCAGTTCGATGTCCGACTCGCCGCCGGTGCCGGTGACGAAGAGCTGGCGGAACCGGGGCATGACGGAGAGCGCGCCCTTGCCCAGCCCTTCGGGGTCGGTGGGAAGGTCGCGCCAGCCGAGTACGGCCAGGTGCTCCTCGGCCGCGATCGCCTCGATCCGGGCCTCGGCCGCCCGCGCGACGTCGTCGTCGGTGGGCAGGAAGGCCACTCCGACGGCGTAGTGCCCGGCCGGCGGGAGGTCGAAACGTGTGTGCTGGTCCTCGGCCAGGACGGCGCGCAGGAAGGCGTCCGGGATCTGCACCAGGATGCCGGCGCCGTCGCCGGTCGAGGGCTCGGCGCCGGACGCGCCGCGGTGCTCCATGTTGACCAGGGCTTGCAGCGCCTGGTCGACGATGGAATGGCTGGGAACCCCGGTGAGCGTGGCGACGAAGGCGACGCCGCAGGAGTCCTTCTCCGCGCGCGGGTCGTACAGGCCCTGCGCCGCCGGCAGCGCCGAGAACAGCGGGGCGGCGCTGGTTGTGAACGGTACCGACGGTACCGGCGTGGTGGCCTCGGCCACGGCACGGCCTTCGGGGCGGGAGGAGCCGGGGCGACCGGTCGGTATGGCTGGGAATGCCATGAGGGGCTGTCCTTCCGTCGTGTCAGTCTGGCACGGCGGGACGTCTTTGGCCCTTGCGCAATCCGATCAGGTGTAAGCAGAGGTTACAACATGGTGGTGCCGGTGGGGAGTGCACTATCTCACAGTTCGGGACCGGTGGTCTTGGGATGTGTTCCGGATGGTGAGACTCGCCGATTTGATGTGGATCTTGAGCTGGGCCGGGTGCGGCACCGGGTCGGCACAGGATTCTGATGGCGCGCCGACGGCCCGCCGGACGGCGGCTACGCCTCTTCTCCCCTATTCCCCCGCGGACCAATCCAACTCGGCGACAGCGGTGTGGAAACACTCACAGTGGCCGGAGACTCCGTGCGGCGCGGCGACGGCAAGCAGCGCGGCGCTTCAGTGCGCCGCGCTGCTTGCTCTACTGCGATACCGCGCTACCCCGAGACCCCGAGACCTCAGCGCATGTAGACGGCCATGAAGTCCTTCGTCGAGTTCTCGAAGAACTTGTTCGGCCCCTGCAAGAAGTCCTCATACAGCTTGGAGTTGTCCGGGTTCCCGTCGTGGGCCGGGAAGTACTGGAAGTCCGCCCAGCGCAGGTTGATGTCCAGCTGCATCGCGCGGACCGCGCCGGCGTCCTTCAGCAGGCGGGCCAGGGAGGGGGCGGTCAGGGTGTTGCCGCCGACCCAGACGATGTCGCCGTTCGCCTTGACGCCGACGCCGGAGCGCCAGACGGCGGCCGAGCCGTGGTCGGCGCGGCCCCAGTCGGAGCTGTCGTCGATGTAGGGGACGACCTGGCCGTTGTCGACCATGAGCTTCAGGTTCTGGCGGACGCTGACGATGTCGCTGTTCTTCTGGAAGCTGTAGTCGCGCCCCCACATGCCGACCGCCATGTGGCCGTCCTTGAAGATGACCTCGCTGGCCGCGCCGTTGACCAGGGTGGCCGCGGTGACGCCGTGGTCGTAGTAGCCGCCCTGGCTCTCACTGATCTTGAAGCCGCCGTTGAACAGCGCGATCAGGTTCGGGCGGGCGTTCGTGTCGATCTGGTTCGGGACGTCCTTGATGATCGAGTTCAGGCCGCCCTCGTGGCCGGGGTGCAGGACGTAGCTGCTGTGCTTCTGGTCGATCACGGCGACGTCGGCGGTCGTGCCGGTGTAGACCGCGTCCGGGCGGATGCGCGCGACCTGGACCACCGGCTGGCCGGTGGGGGTCTGCACCGCGACCTGGAACACGCCCTCGCCAGGGTCCAGCGTCAGTCCGGGCGGGGCCGGCATCCGCGGCTGCATCGCGATCACGTCGGCGGCCTGGCTGCTCGGCGCGCCGGGCTTGCCCGGGACGGCACCGCTCTTGGACGGCTTGGCCGCGGTCGGCACGCCGGCCGTGGGCCCGAGGTCGGTGAACTGCTTGGCGTCCACCGAACCGCCCTTGGCCGGCGGGTTCAGGTCGTACTGCCACTGCTCCAGCTGCGCCACCGCGCCGCCCATGCCGTGGTCCCGGCCCCACTCGGCCAGCCGGGCCTGCACGGTGTCGGTGCCCGGCGAGGTCAGCGCGCCGCCGATGGACCAGCCGAGGGTGCCGGCGAAGACCAGCACGCAGCCCCACAGCGAGCGCACCACGATCTTGCGGCGGCGGCGCTGCGTGGGGTTCAGGCGTGCCTTGTGCTTCCACGGCAGGACCCGGACACCGCGGCCGTACAAGGGAGTGTGCCGCCGGCGGCGCGAAGGGAACGGGGCCTCGGCCGCCTCACCCTCGGCGGCGGCTTGCGCGCCGAACTCAGATTCCGGTCCGGCGGTTCCGTCGGCGCTGTCCGCGGACGCCTCGGCGACGGCCCGTGCCGTCTCCTCCGCGACGTCCTGCGGCACCGGGTCAGAGGCGGAGGGGAGGTCGGCCGATGGTCGGATCCGCATGTGGTCCCGCTCATCGGCCACGTTCAGCGACACCGTCTCGGCCAGGGCCGGGTCGGCCGCCGGCAGTGAGACCGTCTCGGCCAACGCATCGGCCTCGGCGGACGGACCACCCGCTCCGCTCCCGTGAACCGCGGCGGGATGACCCTGCCCCGGTTCCCCGTCGCGCAGGCCTTCCAGCTCCTCGCTCTTCGCGGACAACAGCCGCACCTCTCCTCGCCATGATCGCAGAACCGCGCCGATCCCCGTCAGCGGCCCCGTGCTTGCCCGTATGCTCTACGTCTTCGACGCGGGTGGGACATGTGTGGTTGCCTCCACACCCGATCTCGCACACCCGATCTCGCGAGTCATCTCCCACGGGAGGGCGGCCGGCGAACACCGATTAGCCCGGATGGTGTGATTTATACACCATCGCGGCTCAGCTGAGGTGTCCGCCGATCAACGCCCCGAGTCCGAAGGTCACCACGGCGGCGACCGCGCCGAACAGCAGCTGGCGCAGGCCGGAGAACCACCAGGTGCGGGAGGACACGCGCGAGACTATCGCCCCGCAGGCGAACAGCCCGCCGAAGGCCAACAGCATCGCCACCCACAGCTGGTTCAGGCCCAGCAGGTACGGCAGCAGCGGCAGCACCGCGCCGATCGCGAACGACCCGAAGCTGGACACCGCGGCCACCACGGGGCTGGGCAGGTCGGTCGGGTCGACGCCGAGTTCCTCCTGCACGTGCACGATCAGCGCCTGGTCCGGGTCGCGGTGGATCTGCCGGGCCGCCTCCAGGGCCAGATCGGCGTCCAGGCCGCGCTCGGTCAGGAACTCCGCGAGCTCCTTCATCTCCGCGGCCGGGCGCCGGGCCAGCTCCAGCCGCTCCAGCTCGATCTCGGCCTGGGTGACCTCGGTCTGGCTGGCCACCGAGATGAACTCCCCGGCCGCCATCGAACAGGCGCCGGCGACCAGCCCGGCCAGGCCGGTGAGCACGATGGTCCGGTGGCCGGCATCGCCGCCGGCCATGCCGGCGATCAGCGAGAAGTTGGAGACCAGGCCGTCGGTGACGCCGAACACGGCCGGCCGCAGCCAGCCGCCGGTGACGTCCCGGTGGTGGTCCTTCGGGATCGAGGGGCCCTGGTAGGCCGGGTGCGAGCGGTCGGCCGGGCCGGAGCCGGAGCCTTCGCCGGAATCGCCGGGGTCGGCTGGGTCAGCGGGGCCGCCGGGGCCCTCAAGTCCGCCGACATCGTCGTGCAGCCCGCCACGCGCACCGGGCAGAGCCGGGGCGACGGGATCGCCGACGCCCGATGCGACGTCGGCGGATTCGGCGGATTCAGCGATATCGGTGGTGGGATCGGAAACAAGAACAGGCGCGTCAGGGTGATTCATCGACTCGATCCTGGCTGGCGGTAACGGGTTCTAGGACTCGCTCGCCTTGCCAGTCGGGGTCGGCACCGCATCCGGTGCGTCGTCCTGTGCCGGGATGACTACTGATTCCTCGGACGTCTCCTCGGCGGTCGGCTCGGAGTCCTTCACCAGTTTTTCAGGTTCTCCGGCCTGCGCGCCAACAAGGGCATCCTCAGTAAGGGCTTCCTCACCTGGGTTTTCAGGGGTTTCGGCGGCCTCGGCGGTCTCGGCCGACTCGACGGTCTCGGCCGCCAGGTAGGGCGAGTCCTCGCGCCCCGGCCGGTTCTTCGCCAGCCAGAAGAACCCGACGACCGCGCCGATGAAGACGATGATCGAGGTCCAGTCGTTGAGCCGCATACCGAGGAAGTGGTGCGCGTCGTCGATGCGCAGCGACTCGATCCAGAACCGGCCCACGGTGTAGGCCGCGACGTACAGCGCGAACACCCGGCCGTTGCCGAGCTTGAAGCGGCGGTCGGCCCACAGCAGCAGGATCGCCACGCCCACGCACCAGATCGACTCGTACAGGAACGTCGGGTGGAACGGCCCGCCGGCCACCAGTTCGGCCTTGCCGTCCGGGCCGATCACCGCGGTCTGCGTCGTGGTGTCCATGACGTGGACCTTCAAGCCCCACGGCAGGCTGGTGTGGCCGCCGTAGAGCTCGTTGTTGAAGTAGTTGCCCCAGCGGCCCATCGCCTGTGCCAGCACCACGCCGGGCGCCACCGCGTCGGCGAAGGACAGCAGCGAGGCGCCGCGCCGGCGGCAGCCGATGTAGGCACCGACCGCGCCGAGGGCGATGGCGCCCCAGATCCCGAGGCCGCCCTGCCACACGTAGAACGCCTTGACCGGGTCCCCGCCCTTGCCGAAGTACGGGGCCGAGGTGGTGATGACGTGGTAGAGCCGTCCGCCCACCAGGCCGAACGGCACCGCCCAGATGGCGATGTCGACGACCTCCTGCGGCTTGCCGCCGCGGGCGCGCCAGCGCTTGTCGCCGAGCCAGACGGCGACGAGGATCCCGGCCAGGATGCACATGGCGTACATCCGGATCGGGATCGGGCCGAGGTGGTACTGGGCCCTGGTCGGGCTCGGGATGTCCGCCAGGTAGGTGGCGACCTGGTGGGCGGGGTTGAGGCTCATCGGGGGCG
>NZ_JAAFZA010000188.1 GCF_015356865.1 Catenulispora pinisilvae | reverse complement strand
CACCCCGGACCGCCTCACCGCCGCCCTCGGCCACTAGATCAAGTCAGCGTGTTAATGAAATGCGCCCCCAGGATGGCCGGTTCTTGACATCCATGCTGATCGTCACGCGTTCGGGCGTGTCGAGCAGCGGTGGACCGAGGAAGATCCCCTACACCACACCGGCAGCCGCACTACTGACCCGTGCCCTCGTACCCTGCGGCTGCTTTTCTTCCGGTTGGTTTTCGGTTCGTTCCCCTCGGTCGCGTCGGCAGGGCTTTGCCTACAGTGCCGGTTCTCGGGAGTCAAGTTCGCGCTGTACGCGGCCGCCACCTGCCCGCCTGACCGCAGCGCGCGGACTTTACTCCCGGGGTTCGGCGCTGTACCCCTTGGGGCTGACGACGCGACCGAGGGGAACGGACCGCAACCACCTCACAAACCGCCGCCGCAGGGCCCTGAGGCGACCCCCCTATGGAGCAGCGCCAGTTCCCCGAGGGAGCCGAGAGCCCCCGCCGGAGGCGCCGGCCCTTCATCACAGTTTTTGACCTTCGCTCTTGCTCAGACTTGCTGGAGACGAAGAGGCCTGAGGTGGGGCGGGGTTGTGAACGCGGGAACCGGCAGCCGACACACGGACTCGCCGCCCCGAACCCCGAACCGGCACAACTTCTACCGAAGGCCGTAAAAAGCTTTGAAACCCACACATCAACCGCAACTCGGCTCGAAAACGCCTCGCCCCGAAACCCCTCCGCCCCGAACACCACTGTTGGATCAGCGGAATCAGGCAGAACCACTGCCGGAACGCAAAACCCCGAACCCGCCTGCCGACCCGCCCGGGGATCCGATGCATGCGGGGCGCTTCAAGACCGACTACGACAAGGACGGCAAGACCCCCCCCCGCGGATGCAGATCCAGACCGAGGCGGAGCGCTACCTGCCGCCCTACATGTGGCGCGAGCGCCCGAAGCTCGTCGAGGGCCAGGCCATCGGCCCGCTGCGCTAGGGCGTGCCGTTCACCGTGGCCGCCTCCGGTTCGCGGCTGGTACCCGGGGCGTCGCCGCGCGTCGCGCTCATCCGGCTCGGCGCGACGACCCATGGCAACGACATGGACCAGCGCTACGTGTGGTTGACGGTCTCGGGCACGGCACCGAGCGGCGACGGCTTGACCATCACCGCCGTGCCGCCCGCCAACCCGGCCGCGGCGCCTCCGGGCGGTTACCAGCTGGTCGTGGTGGACGACCTCGACTCGCCCTCGCCGGGCCAGATGGTGCGCATCACCGGGTGAACGGGCCGGCGCGGCAGATCTGCGTGTTCTGAACACGCCTTACCGGTGGGGCGGCCGCTGACCGGAGGAAACGCGCGGGGCCCGGCTTGGGCAACAATACGACCATGGTCGACTCTGCGAACTCGTATCTTCTGGTCGGCGGCTACGGCGTCGGCGTCCACTGCCTGCGCTATGCCGCCGACGGCGCCCTGTCCCCGGTCTCGGTGGTGGACATCGCCGATCCCTCCTACGTCGTCTACGACGACGCGCGCGGCGTCCTGACGGCGGTGGTGGAACAGGAGCCCGACGGCCGGGTCGCCTCTGCCCGCTTCACCGTCGCCGAGGGCGGCTCCGACGTGCGCGACCGGACCGCCAGCGGCGGCGCGGCCCCGTGCCACCTGGCGTCGCACCCGGACGGCACGACGCTGTTCGTCGCCAACTACATCTCCGGCACCGTCGGCGTCTTCCCGCTGGACGCCGAGGGCCGGGTGAGCGGCGCCGAGCCCGCGCAGGTCATCCAGCACACCGGTTCCGGGCCGCGCGCCGACCGGCAGGAGGGGCCGCACGCGCACCAGGTGGTGGTCTCCCCGTCCGGCCGCTGGGTGCTGGCCGTGGACCTCGGGACCGACTCGGTGTATGTGTACGAATACAGCGCCGGCCGGCTCGCCGCGCACAGCGTCGTGGCCCTGCCCGGCGGTTCGGGCCCGCGGCACTTGGCGTTCCACGGCTCCGGCCGCTACTTCTACCTGCTGAACGAGGTCTCCTGGACCGTCGCGGTCTGCTCGTGGGACGAGGCGGCGGGCACCGGCGAGGCGGGCCTCCAGGTGCAGAGCCGGGCCGAGGCCGACCGCGCGAAGTCCGACCGGGCCTGGTGCTCGGCGATCCGGGTGTCGGCCGACGACCGCTTCCTCTACGCCTCCAACCGCATCGACGACACGATCGCGGTGTTCTCGATCGTGGGCGACGGCGCCGCGCTGGAGCCGGTCGAGGTGGTGCCGGCTGGCGGGGCGTGGCCGCGGGACATCGTGCTGTCCCCGGACGGGACGCTGCTGTTCAGCGCGAACCAGCACTCGGACTCGATCACGGTGTTCCGGGTGGACGCCGGGACCGGGCGGCTGACGCCGGTCGGGACGCCTTACAGCGTCAAGTCCCCGGCCTCGCTGCTGCCGATCGCGGGCTGAGGCCGGAGCACCGGACGGAACGCCGCACGGAACACCGGACCGGGAAGAGCACGAGAAGCACGAGAAGCACGAGAAGCACGAGAAGAAGGCAGGGGAATCGCGGCGGCGGATGGGACGCCACCGCCACGGTTCTCCCCTCCGCCGATATGCAACTCGATCGCGCGGGGAATCTCTTCCAGCAAACGGGAAATCAGTCGGTGTCCGTCGCGGCGAGGACCGCGATGCTGCCGCCGCCGGGCCGGACGCCGACCAGGCCGATGTCCCAGAAGATCCGGAAGAACCCGGGCACTTCACCGTCGAACCGATGCCAGGTGCAGGCCTGGGCCGACCGCGCCACTTCCTCGTGCGGAGCGCTCGCCGGCGCTCCGGCGAGCGCCGCCAGCGCCTGCCAGGCGAACAGCCGACTGTAGGCGCCGTGACAGCCCCGGCTGTAGGCGCCGCCACCGGAGGCCGCGCGGAACAAGGTCTGCCAGACGTCCCAGACTGAGGTGTCGTGGACGTCGAGCCGGAATGGGCCGTCGAGCGGTTCCAGGAAGTCCATCCCGAGCCCGGCCAGGACCTCCGGGACGCTCTCCGGCCGCACCGGTTCGGCCAGCCCGAAGACTCCCGTCTCGACCCGGCCGTTGGAGCCCTCGACCCAGTTCATCACCGGCGCGGCCAGGGCTCCGGACAGCTCCGGCGTGATCTGGTCCGTCGCCGGCCACGAGGCCAGCACGTCCGGGGAGACCGTGGCGACCCGGTCGGGCGCGGCGACGCGCGGCCACTGGTCGCCGGCCAGCTCGAACGGCGCCAGGTCCAGCGGCAGCCAGCCGAGCGGGTGGTTCCGCATCGCCGGGGAGGCGGCCCAGTCGGCGATCGTCTTCCGGTGGGAGATCGTACGCTCGCGCAGGACGAGTTCGTGGACGATGCAGGCCCGGAAGGTGTCACTCACCCCGGCCGCCGAGCCGTCCCCGGCGAACGCGGCCGTCAAGGACACCCGGCGCCGGTTCGCCGCGAGGAGTGCGGCCGCGACGCGGTCCACGTCGTGGCCGGAGTGCCGGGCCGCCCCGATCAGCCGGAGCGCCTGTCCGATGTCGCCTTTCCCGGCGTCGCCGATGAGCAGCCTGAGCAGATGGTCGAAGATGTCCTGGTACTGCCAGGCCGCCGGTTCGTCCCGATGGCAGGCCAGCAGCGCGATGCCGAGGTCGCCCAGGTAGCCGGGGTCGCCGTCGGCCAGCCGGCGCGCCGACTCGCCCCGGGCCCAGCGGATGACCTTCTCGGACTCGCCGGTGTGCAGGTGCTTCAGGTTGCGGAGTGACCGGACGGTTTCATCGATCTGATCCACCACATCCGCGAGCCTAGGAAGCGGAGCCGGTCTCCTGCGACGGCGTTTTTGCCGCGTCCCAGGCCGCGAGCAGCGCGCGTTCCTTCTCCTCGCTGAGCCCGTGCGGCCGCTTCGGCTGGTAGGAGCGCCGCACTCTCCCGTCGTCGGCCGCGAGCCAGGCCCAGGTGTCCTGGACGGTCTCGCGCAGCGGACGGCAGCGCAGCCCGGCCGCCTCGGCGCGCGAGGTGTCCACGGACCACGGCACCTCGCCCGGCGGGACCCAGATCGGCAGTTCGGTCCAGACTTCGACCTCCTGGTTCCGCAGGAATTCGGCGTCGACCCAGTCCAGGCGGGCCGCCGAACCGGTGGCGGCGATGCAGGCTTCGAGGAGTTCGCCGTGGGTGGAGGCGCTCGCCGGGGTTCCGGCGATGGTGTAGGCGCCGGTCAGGCCTTGGTCGATGGCGCCGAGGGTGAACTGCGCGATGTCGCGGACGTCGATCGGTCTGAGCGGGGAGCCGGGGTCGCCGGGGGCCAGGACGCGCAGATCGCGGGTCGAGCCGGCGTCGGCCATCCGCAGCAGGAGGGCCGGGAGACGGCCGACGTCCTCGTTCGGGCCGAGGAGCAGGCCCAGGCGCAGGGACAGGGCCCGGCCGGGGAAGTCGCGGGCGACGACGCGTTCGCAGCCGGCCTTGAGGGTGCCGTAGTCGCCGTCGTCGGGACCGGCGTCCGGGGAGCAGTCGTGGACCGGGGAGGCGTCGGTGATCGCTGTAGCCGGCCAGTCGGGGAAGACGCTGATGGTCGACATGAAGACGTAGGCCGCGGCTTGGTCCGCCAGGGCGCGGACCGAGGCGCCGACGGTCTGCGGGACGTAGCCGGAGGTGTCGACGACGGCGTCCCAGGACCCTTCGGCGGCCAGCCGCTCCAGGTCCGGCCGCGACTCGCGGTCGCCGCGCACCGAGCGGACGCCGGGCACGTCGGGCGCGGTGCGGCCGCGGTTGAAGACGGTCACCTCGTGGCCGGCGTCCAGGGCCTCCCGGGCCAGGGCGCGGCCCAGGAACGCGCTGCCGCCGATGATCAGAAGTCTCATCGCTCTACCCTCGCAGCGGGCGGCGGGCGGGGGGCGAGCTTTTCTGCTGTCAGCGTAGGGCGGCTGTCAGCGTTTGGGCCGCTGACAGCATCGGCGGTGCGGCGGCCTCAGAATGTCAGCTGCGTGATCGTGTAGATCAGCAGGCCGGCCAGTGCCCCGACCACGGTGCCGTTGATGCGGATGAACTGTAGGTCCCGGCCGACCTGGAGTTCGATCTTGCGGGAGGTGGCCGGGCCGTCCCAGGCCGCGACGGTATCGGTGATCAGGGAGGTGATCTCCTGGCGGTAGGTGGTCACCAGGTGCACCGCGACCTCGCGGACCCAGCCGTCGGCCTTCTCCTGCATGCCGGTGTCGGTCTCCAGGCGGTGGCCCAGGTTCTGTAGGCCTTCGCGGGCGCGCGCTTGCAGGTCGCTGTCGGGATCCTCGGCGGCCTCTATCACGGCCTGGCGCATGGCGGTCCAGCCGGAGGCGACCAGTCCTTGTATCTCGGAGTGCTGAAGGAACTCGGACTTGAGCTTGTCGACGCGGGCCCGGGTACCCGGATCCGTCTTCAGTTCCTCGGCGTAGTCGGCCAGGAAGCGGTCCAGTGCCCCGCGCACCGGGTGCTGCTGGTCGTCGCGGACGCTGCCGGCCAGCTTCACCAGCTCGCGCTGGATGCGGCGGGCTAGCGCGTCGTCCAGGAAGCGCGGGGACCACAGCGGGGCCTCGTTGGACACCGCGTTCTCGATCGCCTCCGGATGCTCCTCCAGCCAGTCGTGGGCCCGGGCCGCGATGATGTCCACCAGCTGGTGGTGGTTGCCGGACTCGGTGATCCGCTGGAGCAGGCCGCCGAGCGGGGCCGCGAGGTCGGCCTTGGCCAGCCGGGTGGTGACGGCCTCGCCGAGGATCTTCTGGATGTCCTCGTCGCGCAGCACGGTCAGCACGCCGCGGACCGCGGTGGCCAGTTCCCTGGTGACCCGGGCGGCGTTCTCCGGTTCCGACAGCCACTGGCCGGTGCGGCGGGAGATGCCCAGCGCGGACAGGCGGCCGCGGATGACGTCCTCGGACAGGAAGTTCTCGCCGACGAAGGTGCCCAGGCCTTCGCCGAACGCGTCCTTGCGCTTGGGGATGATCGCGGTGTGCGGGATCGGCAGCCCCATCGGGTGCTTGAACAGGGCGGTGACGGCGAACCAGTCGGCCAGGCCGCCGACCATGCCGGCCTCCGCGGCCGCCTGGATGTAGCCGGTCCAGCCGGTGATCCCGTGGTTCTGCAGGAGCTTCATGGCGACGTAGACGACGGCCGCCCCCAATAGGAACCCGGTCGCCACCGCTTTCATGCGGCGCATTCCGCGCCTTTTCTGCAGTTCGCTGGGGGTCATCGGGTCATGGGGCCGGGCTTTCGTCACGATCGTTATTGTGGCCCAGCGAGCGGACTTGCGCCGAGCCGACAGCACGGTAGCGGTCGGGGTCGCAGGTGAAAACGATGATTTGGGTGGGTTCGGGCGGCGTTTCGCGAGCGGTGGCAACGCCGGCGGCAGCGCTGGCGGCGCCCACAGCACCGGCACTGCCGGCACCGGCCGGGCTTCCGGCGTGGGCCAGCAGCGCGCCGAGCATGCGGCGCCGGCCCGGGTCGGCCGCCCCGAGCGCGTCGTCGATGATCACCGGCACCCCGCCGTCCGGCCCGACCAGCGCCGCGCACGCCAGCCGCACGCACATCGCCACCGCCTCCCGCGCGCCGGTCGAGAGCTCGGTGTAGGGGTCGGTGCGGCCGTCGAGCGTGCGGGCGGCCACCCGCAGATCGGCGTCCACGGTGACCTCGAACGACGCCCCGAACACCAGCCGCCCGAAGCGCTCGACCTGCTCCTTGAACGGGCCCTGATAGGCGCGCGTGGCCTCGTCCCGACGGCGCAGCAGGGTGTCGCGCAGCAGCTGCGCCGCCTCGGCACGCGCGGTGACGGAGTCCCTCTCGCGCTCGGCGGCATCCCGGCGCGCCTCGGCCTCACGGTGCCGGTCGGCGAGGTCGTCCCCCACGGTGTCGAGCCGCCCGGCCAGGTGCTGCAACTCGGCCCGCGCCTCGGCGATCTCGGACTCGGTGCGCCCGACCACGTCACGCGCATTGCCGAGCAGCAGCGCGACCTGATCGGGCTCGGCCTCGCGATAGGCGGCGTCGTGGGCGGCGCGGTCCCGCACGGCGGCCGCGAGGGCCTTGGCCGCCTCGCCGTCCCGCTGCTCGACGACCTGGTCCTCGGCGGCGGCCCGGGCCTCGGCCAGGCGCACTCGGGCCGCCTCGTGCTCGGCGGCGAGGTGCTCGGCCCGGCCCGCGAGCTTCTGCGCCTCGGCGACGAGCTCGTTGGCCCGGGCCTCAGCGGAGCGCAGGGCGTCGGCGGCCCGGTCGAGATTGGCGGCGGTCTCCTCGGACTCGGCCCGCCGGTGCTCGGCGACGGTCTCGGCCTCATCGCGATCGGCGGGCGGAAGGACGGAGGCATCGCGCCGATCGAGGTGATCGGCGATACGGGCTTCGAGGCGGGCCTGCTCATCGGCGAGCGCGGCAGGGTCCTTGCTCAGCCGCTTGCGCGCGGACTCGGCCGCGACCAGGGCGGCGCGCGCCTCGACATGGCGCTGCTGCCGGATGCGGGCGGCCGCGAGGTCCCGCACGCCGGTCTGGTGGCACAGGGCGACGAGCGTGGACTCGGCGGCATCGAGCTTCGCGCGCAGCTCGCGCTCGCTGGCGCCGGGGGCGAGGGTGACGCGCAGGATGCCCTCGGCCTCGATGACCAGGGGGTCGGTGATGCGGCGGATCAGGGGCGCGGTGAGGTCGGTGCGAGCTTCGGGGACGGCGGTGGCGGTCGCGACTGCCCGCGGGCCGTCCAAGCTAGCGGTCGCGGCGCTCGCTGCACCGGCAGGCTCAGCGGCGAGCGAACCGGCAGCGTTCGGGCCGGCTTGCGACTCGGCTGACCCGGCCAGCACGGCGCTGGGCTCGCTCAGCGGCAAGCCTGCCATCGCAGCCACCTGCGAGGCCGCGGAGCCATCGCGCGCCTCGGGCACCGCGACAGTCGGCGAGTCACCGGGGCCACGCGCCTCAGTCACCGTCACCACCGCCCCGCCCAGCCGCTCCACCCGCACCGTCGCGGCGGCCACCTCGATCGTGGTCCGCGCATCGCGCACGCTTCGGTCGGCCTGGTCGATGGCGTCGACCGCGCGATCGTCGATCTCCGTCGCCGCGCTCTCCGCCGCCGCCGCCTCGACCTCGCGATTCGCCTCGGCCAGCGCTTCGCGGTCGGCGCGGACGCGCTCCAGCTCGTGCGCGTCGCGCATCCATCCGTAGTCCGCGTCCGCCGCCTGGTAGCTCCGCAGGGCCTGGCGGTGCGCCTCGTCCGCGCTCTGGTGCATGGCCTGGGCGCCGGCGCGGCGGGTGTCGGCGTCTGTGCGGAGTTCGGCGTGGGCGGCGATCTGGTCGCGCAGGGTGGTGAGTTCGCCCTCGTAGTCGCTCATGCCACGCACCAGCGCCTGGCGCGCCGCCCAGGCGGCCGCCGCCAGGTCCGCGTCGCGCGAGGCGCGCTCCACCAGCGCGTCGGCGCCGTCTCGGCGGGCGCGCAGCGTTTCCACGTTCTTGGCGCGTTGCCCCAGCTGCTCCAGGTCGCCGCGGTCGGCCAGCAGCCGCTGCCGCAAGTCCGCCAGACGCGCCGTCACCTCGCCGTGCCGCTCGGTGTCGGCTTCGACGCGCGCGAGGGTGGTGGCCAGGTCCGTGGCTTCGGCGGTGGCGGCCGTGTGTGCGTCCAGGGCGGTGCGGTATTCGCCGGTCGGCTGCTGGTTCTTGGGGGTGAAGTAGCGGGTGAACTCCTTCTCGACCCGCTGGACCAGCGTGTCCTCGCCGGCCTCGCCGGGGCCCGCGCCGCCGGCCGCCGCGTCCAGGGCGGCGCGCAGGGAGGCGCTGCCGGCGATGCGGTCGACGTCGAAGGGCTTGTCCTGGAGCACCCGCAGGGCTTTGAACAGGTCGTAGTCCGTGGCCTGGTTCAAGATGGCCAGGACCCGCTCGTGGGCCTCGCGGCCGGTCAGCGTCTCCGGGGACGGCGCCAGGATCCGCAGCTCGGTCAGCGGACGCAGCCAGCGCTTGCGGTACAGGAGGTGGTAGCCGCCGACGCGGAACTCCGCCTCGGCCTCCGGCGAGGCGTCGCTGTGCCGGGGCTTGACCGCGCGGACCGCTTCCTTGCGGGAGGAGTCCAGTTCGTCCAGCAGCAGGCCGAAGGCCTCGATGGTGCTGCTCTTGCCGGACTCGTTCGGGCCCTCGACCACGGTCACGCCGTGCTCGGCGAACGTCAGCTCCCGGTCGGCGACGCCGCGGAAGTTCCTCAGCCGGATCCGCAGCAGCCTCACGAAGCCCTCCTGGAGGTGGCGCCCGAGCCCGTCAGCCGCACCAGCAGCCCCAGCGCGTCCGAGGCCTGGCGCGCGGCCGCCTCGTCCCCGCCGGCGGCCAGCTCCCGCAGGTCGTCCAGGGTCCGGGCGGCGAAGCCGGTCAGGCCCAGGGTGTCGAAGTCGTCGTCGGCGGGCCGGATCGCCAGATCGGTGCGGCTGGAGGAGTCCCGCGAGCCCGCGAACAGGTCGGCGGCCTCCTCGCGCACCGCGTCCAGCGCCTCCTTCTCGGCGACCGACAGCGTCCCGCGCAGCGCGAAGTTCAGCACCGTGCGGTCCTTGTCCGGCAGGGCGGCCAGCCGGGCCCGCAGCGCCGCGACGTCGGCCGCGCCGGACACCTCGACCGTCACCGGCTCGAAGCGCCAGGTGCCGACCCGGTGCCGGGTCACCGTCGGCGGGGCCGCGGGGTCGGCCTCGTCGAGCCCGACGATCAGCACGTTGCCGGCGTCCACCTCGTCGAAGTCGGTCGGCTCCGGGGCGCCGGAGTACCACACCCGGGGCGTCACCTCAGTGGTCGAATGCCGGTCACCGAGCGCGACGTAGTGGGCCTTGCCCGCCTCCAGCGCCGCGCGGACGCCGGCGATCCGGATCAGCGACACCGGGTCGGCCTGCGGCGCGACCGCGTCCACCGCCCCGTGGCCGACCGCGACCCGCGCCACGCCCGGCGGCGCCGGGTCCAGGCCGGTCAGCAGGTCGCCGAGCAGGTCCGAGGTCGGCCGCTTCGAGCGCCACGGCGCCCCGACCACCTCGAAGCCGGGCCGCACCTGGACCGGCCGCCCGTCGCGCAGCACCAGCACGTTGTCCGGACAGGCGTCGCGGAACTTCGGCGAGTCCCAGATCGACGCCGCGTTCAGCGGATCGTGGTTGCCCGGCAGCAGGAACACCTTCAGCGGCAGGTCGCGCAGCTTCTCCATGGCCTGCCGCACCGTGCGCGCCGATTCGGTGTTCGTCTCGAACACGTCCCCGCCGACCACCACCGCTTCGCAGCCCTCGGACACCGCCAGCCGGCCCAGGGTGCCCAGGACGTCGCGCCGGGCGGCGTCGAACTGGCCCTGGCGTTCGGGGTCCAGGAACCGGCGGCTCATACCGAGCTGCCAGTCGGCGGTGTGCAGGAATCGCATGGAAGTCAACCGTAGACGGTGGGACCGTCAGCCCGGACCGGAACCGGCGAGTCAGGCCGGAGCCAGGACGCGCCTCAGGCACCTCGGACCAGACCGGCCGAGTCGTGCCGAGTCAGAGTCAGAGTCAGGACTGGACAGTCCAGCCGGCGGCGGCCAGGTCGGTCGCCAGCCGGTCGGCCACGGTCGGGTCCACCATCAGCTCCACCAGACCGGCCTCGCGCCCCGGCGAGTGGTCGATCCGCACGTCCTCGATGTTCACCCCGACGCTGCCGGCCGCCGCGAACAGCCGCGCCAGCTCGCCGGGCCGGTCGGAGATCAGCACCGGGACGCCGGTGTAAGAGGCCGGCGCCGCTCCGTGCTTGCCGGGGATGCGCGCCTGCCCGGTGTTGCCGCGCCGCAGCAGGTCGGCCAGGTCGGCGGCGCCGCGCTTGGCGGCCTCGGCATCGTCCCCGCCGAGCGCGTGCAGCGCGTCGACGGCGGCGCTGAGGTCCTCGGCGTAGGCGGCCAGGACCTCGGCGATCGCCGGGGCGTTGGCCGACAGGATGTCCTCCCACAGCTCCGGGGCGCCGCCGGCGATGCGGGTCAGGTCCCGGATACCGGTACCGGAGATGCGCACCGACTCCTCGCGGGCGTTCTCCAGCCGGGCCGCCATCAGCGCGGCCACCAGGTGCGGGGCGTGCGAGATCAGGGCGACGGCGTGGTCGTGCTCGTCGGTGTCCATCACCACCGGCACCGCCCCGCACAGCGAGACCAGTTCCAGGGCCTGGTTCAGGGCGTCGCGGGAGGTGGTCGGGCCGGGTGTCAGCACCCAGGGACGGCCCTCGAACAGGTCCGCGCGCGCGGCCAGCGGGCCGGAGCGCTCGCGGCCGGCCAGCGGATGGCCGCCGATGAACCGGCTCAGGTCGGCGCCGGCGTCCTCGGCGGCGCCGTGCACCAGCGCCTTGACCGAGCCGACGTCGGTGTAGACGCGGGCCCAGTCCTCGCACTGCGCCTCGGCCAGCATCACACCGATCCGGGCCGGCGGCACGGCCAGGATGCCGAGGTCCACCGGCTGCGGCGGACGGCCGGTGCGGCCGGCGCCCAGGGACGCCGCGGTGCGCACCGCGGACTCGTCGGCGTCGCGCAGATACACCTCTATCCCGCGGCGGGACAACGCCAAAGCGATGGAGGTGCCGATGAGACCGGTGCCGACGACCAGGGCGGAACGCATGGGGAAACCCTATCGGCTCCCCGCTCGGGCCTACTGCGCGATGTCCTTGCGCAGCGCCGCCGCCCCGCCGAGGTAGACGTGCTGGATCTCGTGCCGGCTGCGCAGCGTCTCCACGTGCGCCAGCAGCCGGACCACGCGCGGCATCGCGCCGGTCACGTCGATCTCCTGCGCGCACATCAGGGGCACGTCGACGATGCCCAGCTCGCGCGCCGCCACCGCCGGGAACTCGCTGTGCAGGTCCGGAGTGGCCGTGAACAGCATGCTGATCAGGTCCTCGACGGCGAAGCCGTTCTGCTCCAACACCTGCTTGACCAGCTCGGTGACCCCCGCCAACAGGTGGTCCCGGTCATCGTGGTCCAACTGGATCGCGCCTCGTACTGCCCGGACTGCCATGCGACCACCCTACTGATCACCGCCGATCCCGTCGCGCGGCGGGACGGCCTGTCCCGCCGTGCGAGACGGCAGGTGCTCAGACCTTGTGCAGCGTGTAGGCACCCGGCCGGGACGCCAGCTCGGCCTCCGCCGGCGGCTCGAAGCTGTGGCCGCAGGGGTAGCTGAGGCCCTTGGGCAGGGTGTCCTGCCGCAGCATCTCGAACTTCTCGCGGGTGCTCTGGTCGTTCGGGGTGTAGACCATCATCCGGGTCTCCGGGGCCGCGGCGAGGTCGAACGTGGTCGACACGACGCTGAGGTCGCCGAGCGCCGGGTGCCGGAAGACCTTCACGTGCACACCGCCTTCGGCCACCCCGTGCTCGGCCCACAGCTCGGCGAACTCCGGGCTGGCCGCGCACAGCCGCTTCACGAACTCGTCCCAGGCCGGCTCGCCGACGTGCCGGCCGTAGCGGGCCCGGAAGTTGGCGACCATCCGGCCCAGGTCGTCACCCCGGTTCACGTACGGGTGGCAGCACTTCGGGCTGGTGAAGGTGGCCCACAGCGAGTTCCGCTTGTCCTCCGGGGCGTTCACCATGAACGGGAACAGCAGGGCGAAGGAGCGGTTCCAGGCCAGGATGTCGCTGCGGCCGTTGACCACCGAGGCCGGCAGCGGGCGCAGGCCGTCCAGGATCTGCTGGACCTCCGGGTCCAGCCGGCGGCAGTTGACCACCGCCGGCACCGCCGGGACGTCGGCCAGCCGATACAGGTGCTCGGTCTCGGCCTGGTCCAGCCGCAGCGTGCGGGCCACCGCGTCCAGCACCTGGACGCTGGCGTTGATCTGCCGGCCCTGCTCCAGCCAGGTGTACCAGGTCACCCCCACCCCGGCGAGCTGCGCGACCTCCTCGCGGCGCAGGCCCGGAGTGCGGCGGCGGGTGCCGGTCGGCATCCCCAGCTGCTCCGGGTCCAGCCGCTCACGGCGGCTGCGCAGGAACGAGGCCAGCTCCGAGCGGCGGCGCGGGCCGACGTCTTTGCCCGGTGTTCGACTGACGGCCGCCTGTGGGTGGGTTAGGTCTATGCTCACGAACACCATGATGCACCCTCAGACATCCTGGTGCCAGGTACTGGTGGTAATAGGATAACTAGACTCCTGGTACCCCCATAGAAGTCGCGCGATCCTGGTGTTGTGACCAAGACCTTGAGCGAGTCCGGGATCGGACCGAACCACGTGACCGCCGCCGGTGCCCGGGGCGGCGCCGCGACCTTATCCCCCGGTATGAACCAGCGTACGCCCGGCGTTGCAGACGCCCCGGGCGGCGTTCGCCGTCCGGGGCTGATCCTGGCCATCATCCTGGTCGGCTACTTCATGGCCCTGCTGGACGGCTCGATCGTCAACGTGGCGCTGCCGAGCATCCGCGAGAAGCTGCACGCCAACGGCGCCAGCCTGCAGATGGTCGCCGCCGGCTACATCATCGCCTACGCGGTGCTGCTGGTGACCGGCGCCCGGCTGGGCCGCATCCTGGGCCACGAACGGCTCTTCAAAATCGGGCTGGCCGGCTTCACCATCGCCTCGCTGGCCTGCGGGCTGGCGCAGAACAGCGGCGAGCTCATCATCTTCCGGGTGATCCAGGGCATAGCCGCGGCCGTGATGCTGCCGCAGGTGCTGAGCCTGATCCAGCAGACCTTCCAGGGCGAGGCCCGGGCCAAGGCGATGAGCGCCTGGACCGCGGTGCTGGCCTCCGGGATCGTGGTCGGGCAGGTCGTCGGCGGCGTGCTGGTGACCGCGAACCTGTTCGGCTGGTCGTGGCGGCCGGTGTTCCTGGTCAACGTGCCGATCGGCATCGTGCTGTGGATCGCCTCGCTGCGGGCCCTGCCTTCGGTGAAGCCGCAGAACACCGGGTCCGACAACAAGGTGGACCTGGCCGGCGTGCTGACCCTGTCGCCGACCATCCTGGCGCTGGTGGTGCCGCTGGTGCTGGGCCACGACGAGCACTGGCCGGTCTGGGGCTGGATCCTGCTGGCCGCCACGGTGCCGCTGCTGGTCCTGTTCCTGGCGGTGGAGCGCCGGGTGGCGCGCCGCGGCGCCTCGCCGATCCTGCCGGGCCGGATCCTGGCGATGTCCGGGATGAAGCCCTCACTGGTCCTGATCTTCCTGGTCATGGTGGTCTACGCCGGCAACCTGTTCGCCACCGCCATCCACCTGCAAGGCGCCCTGGGCTTCAGCGCGCTGAAGACCGGCCTGGCCTTCGCCCCGTGCGCCCTGGCCTTCGGCCTGGTGAGCTACTTCTGGCGGAACATCCCGGCCCACCTGATCCGGCGGTTCTCGGTGATCGGCCTGGTCATCGGCGCGGCCAGCATGGCGGCGCAGATCTGGATGTTCAAGGACGGCGGCTACGGCGGCGTGTGGTTCTACCTGAACCAGATGGTCTTCGGGCTCGGCGTCGGCATCGGCAACGCCCCGACGATGACCCTGGCCCTGATGCGGGTCCCGGTGACCGAGGCCGCCGACGCCTCCGGCACGCTGGCCACCAACGCGCAGCTGGCGCAGGTCGTCGGCATCGCCTCGCTCGGCACGCTGTACCTGACGGTCGCCGCCGGCCACGGGGTGCACGCCGCGGGCCACGCCATGGCCTACCTGTCGGGCGCCGGAGCGGTGGTCGCGCTGATCGCCGTGGGGTTCGCCTTCTATCTGTACCGGCTGGACAATCACGAGCGTGCGGCCAAGGCCGCGGCCGCCCTGTAGGCGGTCTGCGGGTCTGAACAGTCAGCAGGCCTGAACAGTCTGCGGGCTGAACAATAGCGAAGCGCCCCCGGAGCAGTAATCCGGGGGCGCTTCGCTATTGCTTTCCGACGAGAGTTCTGGCGGCGACGGCCTCAGAGGCCTACGGACTTGTAGACCGCGCCGACCTCTTCCTTGTTCAGCGGGCGCATCCGCTCCGGCTTCTGGTCGCCGAGCGAGATCGGGCCGAACTTGGTCCGCACCAGGCCCCGCACCGGCAGCCCGACGGCGTCCATGATGCGCCGGACGATTCGGTTGCGGCCCTCGTGGATGGTGATCTCCACCAACGCGTTGCGGCCGACCGAGTCCAGCAGCCGGAAGTGGTCCACCCGGGCCAGACCGTCCTCCAGGTCCACGCCCTCGCGCAGGCGGCGGCCCAGGTCCTTCGGGATGGTGCCGTAGACCTGCGCGCGGTAGACCTTGCGGATCTCGTACGACGGGTGCGCCAGCCGGTGCGCGAGTTCCCCGTCGTTGGTGAGCAGGATCAGGCCCTCGGTGTCGACGTCGAGGCGGCCGATGTGGAACAGCCGCTCGTTGCGGCCCCGGACGTAGTCGCCCAGGTTGGGACGGTCGGGGTCGTCCATCGCGGAGACCACGCCGACCGGCTTGTTGAACGCGAAATGGACGATGCCCTCGGCGGTGGAGATGCGCATCCCGTCCACGCGGATCACCGCGGTCTCGGGGTCCACGCGCATGCCCTGGTGGCGCACCACCTCACCGTTGACCTCGACCCGGCCGGCGGCGATCAGGTCCTCGCTGACCCGGCGGCTGCCGACCCCGGCCTGGGCCAGGACCTTCTGGAGGCGGACGCCTTCTTCGTTGGGATCCGCGAAGGGGTCGTAGTCGCGCCAGTCGGGCTTGGCGGCGGTCGGCTTGCCGCTGTTACCGCTGCCGCCGCTGTTACCGCCGTTGCCAGTGTTGCCGCTGCCACCGCGCGTCGAGCCGCCGCCGGACTTGCCGGGCGAACGGCCGCCATAGGGGGCGGGCTGGCGGCCTGCGCCGGATCCCGCGCCGGTTTTCCTGGGCCCTCCGCCGCCGGAACCGGTGGCGCGGCCTCCTCCGGACTTACTGGGCTGGGAACGGCGAGCGGGGGTGTTCATGACGTCCATTGTCCCCTATCGGAGACCCCCGCTCGTCCGCCCGTTTGCAGGCGGACTACTTGCCCGATGTGTGCCGGCCTACTTCATCAGCGATCCGGTGTAGTCGCTGTCGTTCTCGAAGGCGCACAGGATGTCGTGATGGCCCTTCGACCAGGTGCTGTCGTCGGCGAACATCAGCATCAGGTTCGCGTTGTCCGGGACCTTGGTCGCGTCGACCGCGGTCTTGGCCGCGGCCTCGCACCGCGGCTCGGCGTTGGTCTTCATGTCGTCGTCGCCGGGCAGGACCGAGGTGGCGCCCGGGTAGGTGAAGCTGAAGAAGGCCTGCGAGTCGTGCGGCTGGGTGCAGGGAACCGCCTTGATCGAGGAGAACGCGACCGTGAGGTCGCTGGGCTTCTCGTAGCAGTCCCCGGCCCGCAGCTGGATCGCGTCCACGTTCCCCGACTTGCTGATGCTGCCGCCGGCGTCCCGGTGCGCCTTGTGGCTGTTGGTGATCAGCCAGCTGACGCCGCCGCCGATCAGGATCACGACCAGCACGCCGAGGCGGATGTAGAGCAGGACCGGGCGGCGCTTGCGACGCGGGGCCGGGCCGAGGGCGCCGTAGGGGCTGCCGTCGCCGTACGGGTTCTGCGGCCCCTGGCCGTACGGGTTCTGCGGCTGGCCGGCGCCGTAAGAGTTCTGCGTGGGCTGCTGTGCCGCATAGGGGTTCGCGCCGCCGTACTGCGGCTGCTGCTGGCCGTAAGGGCTTTGCGCTCCGTACGGGACTTGGTCCTGTACCGGTGCGTGGGGTCCCCCGGACCCAGGTATGCCCTGGTAGGGCTGTTGGTTGGAGTTGGGCTCGGTCATGGCGGTGAACTGTAGTGGGCCGTGCCGACAGGTGTATTGCTCAGTTGACACAGAGGTGTCAGGCCAGAGTCTCGGACTCCTCCATCGACTCCACCGAGGGCAGCAGCGGCGCCAGCTCCGGCAACTCCTCCAGACTCCGCATGCCCATCTTCTCCAGGAACAGCGGCGTGGTCCGGTACAGGATGGCGCCGGAGTCCGCGTCGGTGCCCGCCTCCTCGATCAGGCCGCGGGTCAGCAGCGTGCGCATGACGCCGTCGCAGTTCACCCCGCGCACCGCGGAGATGCGCGACCGGCTGACCGGCTGCCGGTAGGCGACCACGGCCAGGGTCTCCAGCGCGGGCTGGCTGAGCTTGGCCTGCTGGCCGTCGAGCACGAACCGCTCCACCAGCGGCGCGCACGCCGCACGGGTGTAGAGCCGCCAGCCACCGGCCACCTGGCGCAGGTCGAAGCCGCGCTGCTGCTCGGTGTACTCCGCGGCCAGCTCCTGCAGGGTCTGGACCACCTCATCGCGCGGACGCTCGGTGATCTGGGCCAGGACCACGTCGGCCACCGGCTCCTCGACCACCAGCAGGATCGCCTCCAGGCACTGGCGCAACGGCGGGAGCGGGGCCATGTCGGTGGAGAGCTGCCAGGTGGCGTCGTCGAAGCCTTCGACGGTGGGCTCAGTGGGCCCGGTGGGCTCAACAGGCTCGCGGACGCCGGGCTCGGCCTCGGTGCGCGGGGACGGCAGCGGGGACTTGGCTTCGCTGCGGGGAGCGGGCAGGCCGGCGCTCGCGGCTGCGGATGCGGAGACGGCAGGCTCGGCACTCGCGGAGCCAGCGGCCCGGTCGGAATCAGCGGCCTGCTCGACCGCGGCTGCGGACTCGGCTACGGACTCGGTGGCCAGGTCGGCTACGGCTGCCGGCTCGGGCTCGGGCTCGGGCTCGGCGGAATCGTCGCGAGCAGCGGAAGCCTGTGCGGCAGGTACCTCGGCAGCGGCCTCATCCTCGTCGGGAGCGACATACTCCGGGCTCTCGTACTCCCAGTCGTCGCTCATTCCAGCTCTCCCGCTTCCCACAGTTCGCCTTGCTCGCCTTGCCCGCTTTGCCCGCCTTGCTCTTCTTGCCCGTCCTGCTCATCTCGCGTCTCCACCGCAGCCGTCTCCACCGCAGCCGTCTCCTCGGCCGGAGCGCTCCGGTCGAACTCGTCGACCGCGACCTTCAGATCCCCCTCCTCGGTGCCGGTCCAGGAGACCGTCAGCTCGGCGAAGGCGTCCGGCTGGTCGAACATCACCGCGGCCTCGCGGAACAGTTCCAGCAGGCCCAGGAAGCGCGCGACGATCGTCAGGGTGTCCGGCGCGTCGTCGCACAGCTTCTGGAAACTGGCGGTGCCGAACTCGCGCATCTTCGCGATCAGCACCGCCACCTGCTCGCGGACGCTGACCGGGCTGCCGTGCAGGTGGGTGACCGAGACCTCCGGCGGGGTCCTCGGCGTCATCGCCTTGACCGCCAGCGCCGCGAACTGCTCCGGCGTCAGGTTGATGATCACCTCGGGCAGCAGGTCCGCGAAGGAGGGCTCCAGCTTCACCGCGCGCGGGAACATGCGCCCGGCCGCCGCGTGCCGGCGGCCGAGGTCGATGGCCACCTGCTTGTACGCCCGGTACTGGAGCAGCCGGGCGAACAGCAGGTCGCGGGCCTCCAGCAGAGCCAGGTCGCCCTCGTCCTCGACCTCGGCGGCCGGCAGCAGCCGGGCGGCCTTCAGGTCCAGCAGGGTGGCCGCGATGACCAGGAACTCCGAGGCCTGGTCCAGGTCCCAGGAGTCGCCCATGGCCCGGATGTAGGCGATGAACTCGTCGGTGACCTTGGACAGCGCGAGCGTGGTGACGTCCAGCTTGTGCTTGGCGATCAGGCCGAGCAGCAGATCGAAGGGGCCGGAGAACTCCGGCAGGCTGACCTGGAAGCCGTCGACCCGGGCCGCGGAGTCCTCAGCCGGCACGGCCACCGCCGACGCAGCCGCCGACGACCCGTCTCCAGGCGACCCGCCGCCAGCCGCTCCGGTTTCGGCCGCCCCGGCCTGGACCGGCGCGGCCGCGGTCGCCGCTTCGGCTTGGTCCACTTCCAAAGTCACGCTTGCACTCTAGCGTTCAGCCGCCCGCGGACAGCCGTTTGACCAGGATGCTGTCCCGGCCGCGCGCGTCGAGGTCGGCCAGCAGCGCGGCCACGGCCTCGCGGACGATGCGGCCGCGGTCGACCGCCAGGCCGTACTCGCCGCGCAGCATGATGCGTGCGTGCTCCAAGCCGATCAGTTCGTCCGGGGAGACGTAGACGGTGATCTTCTCGTCGTGGCGCTCGCGGCCGCTGGGCCGGCGCGGGGCCGTGACCTTGCGGGCCGGAGCGGCTTGGACCGGCGGCGGTGCGACGGCCGGCGCGGGCTCGGCGGGCGCCGCGGCCTGCGTCGGCGAAACCTGCGCCGCGTCCGTGGAGGCCGTCGGTGCCGGGACCGTCTTGGCCGGGCCCTTCGGCCCGGCGGCGGCTGACGCGGGCGCGTTCGGCGGCGCGACGGGGGTGTGGCTGTTGCGCGCCGGGCGCTCGGGGTGCTCAGCGCCCTCCTCGCCGCGGCCCTCGTGGCCTTCGCGCGGCTCGCGCACCAGGGTGCCGTTGCCGGCCGTGGTGCGGAACAGCTCGTCAGCCGCGGGCATCCTCACCCGGCGTGGCACCGGACCAGAACCTCCCTCGCCAGCTGGCGGTAGGCGGCGGCGCCCACCGAGGCCGAGGCGTACGAGGTGATGGGCTCGCCGGCGACGGTGGTCTCCGGGAAGCGGACGGTGCGGCCGATCACGGTGTGGAACACCTGCGGGCCGAAGGCCTGGACCACCCGGGCCAGCACCTCGCGGCCGTGCACGGTGCGGGCGTCGTACATGGTGGCCAGGATGCCGTCGAGCTCCAGCTCCGGGTTCAGCCGCTCGCGGACCTTCTCGATGGTCTCGGTGAGCAGCGCCACTCCGCGCAGCGCGAAGAACTCGCACTCCAGCGGGACGATCACGCTGTGCGCGGCGGTCAGCGCGTTCACCGTGAGCAGGCCCAGGGAGGGCTGGCAGTCGATGATGATGAAGTCGTAGTCGTGCATCACCGGCTTGAGCGTGCGGGCCAGCGCCGACTCCCGGGCGACCTCGGTGACCAGCTGCACCTCGGCGGCCGAGAGGTCGATGTTGGACGGCAGCAGGTCCATACCCGGGGTCACCGTCTTGAGCAGCACGTCCTCGACGTTCACGCCCCGGTGCATCAGCAGGTTGTAGACCGTGCGGTCCAGCTCCATCGGGTTCACGCCCAGGCCCACCGACAGCGCGCCCTGCGGGTCGAAGTCGACCAGCAGCACCTTCTGCCCGTACTCGGCCAGCGCGGCGCCCAGGTTGATGGTCGACGTGGTCTTCCCGACGCCGCCCTTCTGGTTGCACATCGCGATGATGCGCGCCGGGCCGTGCTCGACCGGGGGCCGGGGCACCGGGAAGCGCGGCATCGGGCGGCCGGTCGGCCCCACCCGCTCGCGGCGCTGCGTCGCCGGGTCCGGCGCCAGGGTGGCGGCGTAATCGGGGTCTGGCTCTATCTCCGCGTCCGGGTCGAACCCGTCCTGGTAGCGGAGTTCGTCCTCGATGATGCCGTAGGGGTCGTCGAACTCCACTCCGGCGCGGGTGGCGTCGGAGGTCTTGTCAGTCGTGTTCATCATGTCCTCGGAACGCTGTGGATTACGAGGAGCAGGCGTGTTCCCCGTCTGAGACGCCATCGCCCCGGCAGTGCCTCCCCGGGCGGCGTCGGTCGGATCGACCACCCGGCCGGCGGCAAATGTCGACTCATTCACAAGTCGTTCTACCTCCTTACCGACTTGCCCACTCTCATCGCTGGAGTGACTCTATGGGCACGGTGTCATTACAGCAAGGCAATGAGACACAGAGGGGTCGTTTCAACCCGGTTCAGGGCGGAAAACAGGAGATAAATCACCCGAACCGGTATGCGTCGCCGGTATCTGTCATCTCATATCAGGATGGTTGGTCACGGGAGTGTCTCAGTATCCGTCCGGGTACCCGGGGACACCCCGAAAGACCGCCCCTCCCGAGCAGTCAGCCTACCGTGATCAGCCCTTCAGTGCCCTGGGATGACTGGTGGCGTACACCTCACGTAGCCGCTCGACGGTCACCCGGGTGTAGATCTGGGTGGTCGTGGCCGAACTGTGACCCAACAACTCCTGCACGGTCCGGATGTCCGCTCCCCCGTCCAGCAGATGGGTCGCGAACGAGTGCCGCAGGGTGTGCGG
>NZ_JAAFZA010000187.1 GCF_015356865.1 Catenulispora pinisilvae | reverse complement strand
GGACGGTGCGCAGCGTGCCGGTCGGCCTGCGGTTGGGGTTCGGGGGCGACGAGTTCGGCTACGCGATCGACCTCGGCCTGCCGGTGCCCAGCGGCGATCCGGAGGCCGCGAAGTTCAACCTGGACCCGGCGATCAAGACCGAGGCGGTGTGGAGCGGGCCGGTGCTGCGCCCGGCGACCTCGCTCATCGAGCGGCACAACGACGCCATCCGAATCCGCGGCGCCGACGGGAAGTGGGCCGCCAAGCCCACTCCGATCCAGCAGTTCGACAGCATGCTGAGCGAATTCGCCGACCCCGAGGCCGCCCCGGAACTGTTCCGCATCCGGGAACGCATCCGCTCCTGGCGCTTCTACGACCACTTCCGCACCGACGCCGACGCCCCGGCCCGCGCCCCGCAGATCGGCACCCGCACCCCGGTCCTGGCGCACGACGGCGCCGACCTGGCCGCCGCACTCCAGACCATCGTGGCGACCGGCCGCGGCCCGGCACTGGATGAGGCGGTCGACGCCGCGTTCCCAGGCAGCCGCCTCCACATCCAGGTCGGCGACGACGGCCGCTTCACCCTCCAGCTACGCCAACCCGGCCTGCTACGTCCGCTCGGCGCCCCCGAACTGTCCGACGGCACGCTCCGCTACCTCCTACTCGCCGCCGCCCTGCTCAGCCCGCGCCCGGCGGACCTGCTGGTCTTCAACGAGCCCGAGACCAGCCTGCACCCCGAGCTCCTGCCACCCCTGGGCGCGCTCATCGCGGCGGTGTCCGAGCACAGCCAGATCATCGTGGTCTCGCACGCCGGCGGCCTGATCGAGGCCATCGGACGCGCGGCGGCGAAGCTGCACCGCGACGTGGGGATGATCGGGCTGGAGAAGGTCAACGGCGAGACGGTCCTACCCGGCCAGGGCCTGCTGGACTCGCCGCTCTGGTTCTGGCCGAAGCGCTGAGCACACACTCGTAGCCGTGGCTGTCTACATCGCAGGATCGTTTTGGCTGATGGCGTCTATGGACCCGCGCCAGCGTGGATCAAGCGTCGAGCCGTCACAGATACCATGCGGCGGTGAGTCTTACCACCCGCCTGGGTCGAATAGCCCGATCAGCCGTCTCCGACATCTCCCCGCTTCGGGAGTCTCCTGCCTACCGGCGGTTGTTCGGCGGGCAGGCGGTGTCCTCGATCGGTACGCAGGTGACGCAGGTCGCCGTCCCGCTCCAGGTGTACGCGATCACGCACTCCTCGCTGGATGTCGGCCTGGCCAGCCTGACCGCGCTGCTCCCGCTGATCTTCTTCGGCCTGTACGGCGGGGCGATCGCGGACGCGGTCGACCGGCGCAAGCTGCTGCTGATCACCTCGGTCGGCACGATGGCGGTCAGCCTCGTGCTCTTCGCGCAGGCCGCGGCCGGGCTGCGCAACGTGCCGTTGCTGCTGGTCTGTGTGGCGACGCAGGCCGGATTCGCCGCCGTGGACGGCCCGGCCCGGCGCTCGCTGACCCCGGTCCTGGTTCGCGCTGAGAAGCTGTCGGCGGCCAACACGCTGTCCTACGGCAGCACCACGTTGTCGGTCATCCTCGGCCCGCTGCTGGCCGGGGTGGCGGTCGGGGTCGGCGGCTTCCAGTGGGCGTACGGCATCGACGTGCTGACGTTCTTCGCCGCGCTCTACGCGGTGCTGCGGCTGCCCGCGCTGCCAGCCGCTGTGGACGCGCCGCGCGCCGGGCTGGCCTCGGTTCTGGAGGGCTTGCGCTTCATCCGGGGCGAGCGCATCATCACCGCCTCGTTCCTGGCCGATATCAACGCCATGATCTTCGGGATGCCCAAGGCGCTGTATCCGGCCCTGGCCTACGGCCAGTACCACGGCGGCGCGACCACGGCCAGCCTCATGTACGCGGCGCCCGCAGCCGGGGCATTGCTGGTGACCGGGTTCGGCGGCTTGTTGACCCGGGTCCGCAGACAGGGCCTGGGCGTCGTGCTGGCGATCGTGGTGTGGGGCGGGTCCATCGCCGCGTTCGGGGCGGTGTCGGTGCTGTGGGTCGGACTGCTCATGCTGGCCCTGGCCGGCGGCGCGGATCAGGTCAGCGCCGTGTACCGGTCGACGATGATGCAGGTCGCGACGCCGCCGGGGATGCAGGGCCGGCTTCAGGGCGTCTACATGGTGGTCGTCGCGGGCGGCCCGCGCCTGGGCGATCTGGAGTCCGGTGCGGCGGCCACCGCGTTCACCCCGCGGGTCTCGGTGGTCTCCGGCGGCTTGGCCTGCCTGGCCGGGATCGGGCTGCTCGCCGCCGTGGTCCCGGGGCTCCTGCGGTATGACGCGCGGCAGGCCGTCACGCAAACTATGTAACTTGGTTGTACAACCAGGATGTATAACTGTTAGCGTGAAGCCATGCAGATCACCAAGTACGGACATGCCTGCGTGGCCCTCGAAGCCGACGACCGCCGCCTGGTCATCGACCCCGGCGGCCTGACCGATCCGGCCGTGCTGGCCGGCGTCACCGACGTGCTGGTCACCCACGAGCACTTCGATCACTTCTCCGAGGCGACGCTGCGCGCGGCCGCCGCCGAGCACGAGCTGCGGGTCTGGACCAACAGCGCGGTCGCGGCGAAGCTGGCCGGCTTCGGCGGCGAGGTGCGGACCGTCGGCGACGGCTCGGTCTTCACCGCGCAGGGCTTCGAGATCCTGGTACACGGCACCTGGCACGCGGTTCTCCACCGGGACATCCCGCGCGTCGCCAACATCGGCTTCCTGATCGACGGCACGGTGTTCCACCCCGGAGACGCGCTGACCGTCCCCGGCACGCCGGTGGACACGCTCCTGCTGCCGGTCCACGGACCCTGGTCGACGACCGGGCAGCTGGTCGACTACGTGCGCGAAGTCGCTCCGGCCCGGGTACGCGCCATCCACGACGGGGCGCTCAACGAGGTGGGGCGGGCCATGGTCGGGGGGCTGCTCGGAGATGGCGGGCCGGGGACCGGCTCGCAGTACCGGCACCTCGGTATCGGTGAGACTGAGTCTTTGTGAGGTCTCTGTGGGATCTCTGTCGGATCTCTGTGGTTGTGTGGGTGACTTCTCTTCCGCGATCTCGCGTTTCCGGTCAGAATGGTCGCTCAGCTGATCCGGGGCTTGCCAGCTGATCGTCAGCCGGTGACGTCTCGGTGCCGATGGTGCTCTGGATCGGTCGCGGCGATCTGCGCAGCCCTTTCCACCTCGGCATGCAGGGCGGGTGGGTATTCGGCGAGATTGAGCGTGAACTTACTCGAAAGATACAAGCGATCCTCTGGGGCGTTGGAAGCGAGGAACGCTCGCAGGCACCCAACTCGGAAACGAGGTTCCAGCTCACGGCGGAGCGCTCGGGCTTCAGCGTTGCTATCTGCTGGCGTCGGCGCCAGCGGGCTGAGTGCGACACGGGTCGCGCCCTTGTCTGGACCGCGCGTCTCCAGGTCGGCATGCAGCTCTTCCACCGTCGCGTACTGCACGGAGGGGACGGCCCAATACCAGGCCATCGCAGCGCCCATCCGCTCGGCAGTTGAACCGGTTTCGAGATAGTCGAGAACGCGTTCCATGACTTCCCGGGCGCCGAGGCTTCTCACGAGCGGTTCGATCAGCTGACGGTCACCACTAGGACAGTGGTCGTGGGCGATGGCGTGCATGATCTGATCGGTATGCTCTTGCACAGCCCCACGGCCGGTCGCGCAGGCCTCGCCAATCTTGAACCGCTTGGCTTCGCAGCGACTGTAGGCATCGAAGACGGGATCGCCAGAGGTCTCTGTCTGCCAGCTCACACTGGGGCAGAATACGGTCGCCAAATCGTCGAGCAGCGGTTCAAATAGCCTCAGACGCTCAGCAAGTTCCGTCACCTACACCGACCTCCATCCCGTGACCGCATCCAGCCTAACTGGGTACCGGACTCACGGCATCGATCACCGGACGTCGAGAAGGCCAGGACGGCGTGACAACGAGACCCGCATATTAGAGGGGTCTTTGTAAGACCTTTGTGGTTCGATCAGGGCTCTTTGATGCCTGTTCCGGCCGTCAGTGCCCTGTGATGTGTGCGGTGAGCCCGCGCAGCAAGGGAACGCACTGCTGAAGCAGCTCCCGCTCCGCTGGCTTGAGCGTGTCCCGGATCGCCGTGTCGAGCCAGTCGGCCCGCTGCGCACGCTCCTCGGCCAGGCGCGTGCGGCCGAGGTCGGTGATGTGCAGCAGCAGCTTGCGGCCGTCGGTCTCGTGTGGCTCGATGCGTACGAGGTCCTCGGCCAGGAGTTGTTTGACCGATTTGGACGCCGACTGGTGCGTCACCCCTCGTTGGTGCGCCAACTCGGCGGTGGTCTGCGGACCGCCGCGGTCGAGGTGCCCGAGGATCGCGGCCTCGCCGGCCGGCATGGTGTCGGCGGTCCGTGCGGCCCGCACCAACTCGCCGATGGCGTGCCGCAGGTCCTCGGCGAGGGTGTCGTCCATGCCTCCCGGGCCTCTCTGACGGTGAACCGATAGTGAACCTATCTGTACAGCATAGCTGTACAGACGCGGCTGCCGGCGGCTCCCCGCGGCCACCGCGTCCCGGGCCGGGCTCACCGAGTCAGAACCGCGCTCGTCACCACCTCAAGCAAGTGCCCGGCCCGGGACGCGGTGGCGGGCAGATCGCCGAGCCACGCCAGCGCCCCGACCAGCGCGAACAGGTCGCCGCCGTCGAGGTCCTCGCGGGCCGAGCCCTCGTCCTGCGCGCGCGCCAGCAGGCGCGCGCCGGCCGCGCGCATCGTGACGCACGAGGCGTGCAGCGCTGACTCAGGGTCCTCCATCGCGGTCATCATCAGCGGTGTGATGCCCCGGATCTGGGTGGCGCCGGCGACGCAGTCGCGTAGCCAGATCGTCAGTGCGTCGGTCGGCGAGCTGGTTTTCCCCAGTTCGTCCGCCTTCGCGGTCAGCTCGTCGAACGTTGAGCGCAGCAGTGCGTCCAGCAGCGCCTCCCGGGTCGGGAAGTGCCGGTAGAGCGTGCCCAGGCCGACGTCGGCCCGGCGTGCCACATCGCGCAGTGAGGCGTCGGCGCCGTGTTCGGCGACGACGTCGCGCGCGGTGGCCAGGAGGTGGTCGAAGTTCTTCTTGGCGTCAGCTCGCATAGCCCTTCCTTGACAAGCGGAGCACTGCTCCAGATATATTCGGAGCACTGCTCCGATTATTCTAGCCGTCCGCGGCGGGAAGTGGGAAAACGATGCCCGAGACCCTGATGAAGGCCGTTGTGCTGCGCGAGTTCGGCGGCCCTGACGTGCTGCGTTACGAGGACGTGCCGCGTCCGGAGCTGAAGCCGGGCGAGGTGTTGGTGCGGGTCCACGCTGCCGGGATCAACCCGCCCGACTGGTATGTGCGCGACGGGATGTCCACCATCCCGGAGCATCTGAGGCCGCCGATGCAGCTGCCCGCGATTCTCGGCACCGACGTGTCCGGCGTCGTGGAGGAGGTCGCCGACGACGTGACCGGCTTCGCCGTCGGGGACGAGGTCTACGGCCTGCTGCGCTTCCCCAGCCTGGACGGCCACGGCTACGCCGAGTACGTCGCGGCGCGCGCCTCCGACCTGGCCGTCAAGCCGACCGGGATCGACCACGTCCACGCCGCGGGCTTTCCGATGGCCGGGCTGACCGCATGGCAGTTCCTCATCGAGCTCGGCCACGACCACCCGTCGCCGTTCCAGCCGGCGCAGCACAGCCCCATGCCCCTCGGCCCGGCATCGACAGTGTTGGTCAACGGTGCGGCCGGCGGCGTCGGCCACCTCGCGCTCCAGATCGCGAAGTGGAAGGGGGCCAGGGTCATCGCGGTGGCGTCGGGCTCGCACGAGGAGTTCCTGCGCAAGCTCGGCGCGGACGAGTTCATCGACTACACCAGCACCAAGCCCGAGGACGTGGCGCACGACGTCGATCTGGTCCTGGACACCGTCGGCGGCCCGGCCAGCAGCCGCCTGCTGCGCACGCTCAAGCGCGGCGGGGCGCTGTATCCGGTGTTCCTCGCGGACTACGACCCCGAGGAGACGGCGCGGCTCGGCGTCACGACCTCGCTCACCCAAGTGCGCTCGAACGGCGCGCAGCTGGCCGAACTCGCATACCTGCTGGACGCGGGCACGCTGAGCGTCGCCATCGACAGCACGTTCCCGCTGTCGGAGGCGGCCCGCGCGCACGAGCGGGCCGCGCGCGGGCATATCCAAGGCAAGATCGTGCTGACGGTTGAATAGCGGCGATAGCGGTGTATAGCTGCTGTAGCGGTGAATAGCGGTGATATCGGGTGAAGCGGCAAACCTGTTCAGCGGCCGATCTTGTCCAACTCGCCAAGGTCCTCGTCGGACAGCGAGAGCCCCGCCCCGACGATGTTCTCCCGTAGATGCGCGGTAGACGACGTCCCGGCGATCAGCAGGATGTTCGGCGAGCGCCGCAGCAGCCAGGCCAGCGCGACCGACATCGGCGTGCTGGCCAGCCGCGCAGCTACCGCCGACAGCGCTTCGGATTGCAGCGGGCTGAAGCCGCCGAGCGGGAAGAAGGGCACGTAGGCGATGCCGGCCTCGGCGAGGGAGGCGATGAGGCCGTCGTCGCCGCGGTAGGCGAGGTTGTACATGTTCTGCACGCACACGATCGGCGCGATGCCGCGCGCCTCGGCGACCTGCTCCGCCGTGGCGTTGCTGACGCCGAGGTGCCGGATCAGGCCGTCGCGCTGGAGGTCGACCAGCGTGCCGAAGGCCTCGGCGAGGGAGCCGGGCTGCGGTCCCTGCGCGTTGCCGAGGCGGAGGTTGACCACGTCGAGCGCGTCCAGGCCGAGGGTTTCCAGGTTGTCGCGCACGGCCCGGCGCAACGCCTCGGGCTCGCGGGCCGGCGGCCAGCCGCCCTGCGCGTCGCGGGTGGCGCCGACCTTCGTCACGATGCGCAGCGGGTCGGGGTAAGGGTGCAGCGCCTCGCGGATCAGCTGGTTGGTGATGTGCGGCCCGTAGGCGTCGGCGGTGTCGATGTGGGTGATGCCGAGCTCGACGGCGGCGCGCAGCACGGCCAGCGCGCCGTCGCGGTCGGCGGGCGGTCCCATGACGCCGGGGCCGGCCAGCTGCATGGCGCCGTAGCCGAAGCGGGTGACGGTCAGGTCGCCCAGGTCCCAGGTGCCGCCGGGAAGGGTGGGGGTGGAAGGCGAAGTGGAGGCGGAAGGCGAAGGGGAGAAGGTGCTCATGCCCGTGTCTTTCGTGGTCAACAGGGGTGGTGCCCAAAGGCCTGTTGCTCCAGTATGGATATGCAGCTTCCCATCGGGAAGTACGCACTCCAAGGTGCGTAAGGCACCAGCGGGTGGGAGGAACGATCGATGGCCACGACGACGGCGGCCCAGAAGCGGGCTCAGGCCAAGGTGGAGTACAACGCGTTCCTGGCGGTCTGCCCGAGCCGCCAGCTCCTCGACCGGATCACCGACAAGTGGGTCACGCTGATCCTGTGCGCGCTGGGCGGCGACGAGGCGTCGCAGGCGGACCCCGGCGTGTCCCGGCCGCTGCGGTACTCGGAGCTGTCGCGGCTGCTGGTCGGCGTGAGCCAGAAGATGCTCACCCAGACGCTGCGGTCGTTGGAGCAGGACGGGCTGATCACCCGGACTGTGACGCCGACCGTGCCGGTCACGGTCACCTATGAGCTGACCGAACTCGGGCGGTCGCTGCATCAGATGGTGCGGGGGATGCGGGCTTGGGCTGAATCGCACATGGACGATGTGTTGGCCAACCGGGCAGCGCGGGAGGCGGCTTCGCACGAGGGTGAGAGCGCCTGAAGCCCGTCTGAACCCGCGCCCGCAGTCGCAACCCAACCCCCAATACCGCTGTCAGCTATCAAATATCGGCTGTCAGCTATCAGCTACTAGCCATCAGATACGAGCTACTAGCTACTAGCCATCAGCGGGCTGGATATCAGCGCACTGCGGCTTCAGCGCACTGCGGCCTTCAGCGCCGCCTCGATCGTGGTCGTCAGCACGTCCAAGTACTCCTCGCCGCTGTCCTCGTCCATGACCAGCACCCGGAATCCCAACGGGGCGATCAGCAGATCGGCGGCGAGTTCCATGTCCAGCCGCTCCGACAGCTCGCCCCGCTCGATCGCCGTCCGCAGCATCGCCCGCGCCGCTGCCCGCCGCGGGGCCGCGACGTCGCGGCGCAGCGCCTCCCCGAAGGCGTCGCTGCGGCGGGACTCGGCGATCAGGCCGGTCCCGATGGTGCTGACCACCGGGTGGGCCAGCTGGCCGCGCATGGTGCCGAAGTACTGGCGTAGATCGCTGTGCAGGGCGCCGGTGTCCGGGAGCGGGGGCAGGGTGTCCTCGACCGCCTGCCGGAGCAGTTCGGTCAGCATCTCCTGCTTGGAGGCCCAGCGCCGGTAGAGCGCGGCCTTGCCGACGCCGGCCCGCCGAGCCACGGCCTCCATGGACAGGCCCGGGTAGCCGACCTCCGCGAGCTCGGTGAAGACCGCGTCCCTGATCGCGTCGGTCACTTTCTGCCGCAAGGCTGCTCCGCCGGTCGCGGTGCGCGTGGTTGCCATGCCCGCAGTCTAACCGAACGGAACGGTTGCGTTCCATTGGCGGCGGTGCTAGCTTCGTGCTCAACGGAACGGAACCGTATCGTTCCGAAGATGGGGAGGTCACACCATGAAGTTCCTCTACGACGAAGAGTCCTTCTCCTTCGAAGCGCTCAGGACCGCCGGTTACGCCACCTACGGCGGCGCCGAACTCGGCGAGGTGCTGGTCACCTGCCGGCAGATCCCCGAAGGCGACGAGCAGGCCTGGTCCGCGCAGTGGGCGGCGACCGCGGCGCGCGTGGAGCGCGTCGGCCGGGACGCGCTGGCCGCCGGGCACCGGGTCAGCGCGCGCGAGGCGCTGCTGCGCGCGTCGAACTACTACCGGACCGCCGACTTCTACCGGCGCGAAGACCCGGCGAACGACGCCGAATCGGCGCGGCTGGCCAAGGCCTCGCAGCAGACCTTCGCCGACGCCGCGGCGCTGCTCGACATCCCGGCCCGCTACGTGCGCATCCCCTATGAGGACACGACGCTCCCCGCCTACCTGTTCCTCGCCGATGACTCCGGCCAGCCCCGCCCTACCGTCATCTACCACGGCGGCTTCGACTCCAGCCTGGAAGAGGACTACCTCGCACTGGCCGCCGGCGCGCTGCGGCGCGGCTACCACGTCCTGGCCTTCGATGGCCCGGGTCAGGGCTCGACGATCCGGGAGCAGGGCCTGCACTTCCGCCCGGACTGGGAGGCCGTGGTCACCCCCGTCGTCGACTTCGTCCTCGCCCTGCCCGAGGTGGACGCCGCCCGCGTCGCGTTGATCGGCACCAGCATGGGCGGCTACCTCGCGGCTCGCGCGGTCGCGTTCGACCACCGCTTGGCCGCCTGCGTGCTGCACGACGGCGTCTACGACCTCTCCGAGGTCTTCCAGGCGACCGCGCGGCGCGCCGCCGAGCTCCCCGGCGGCCTGGCCGAGCTGAAGGCGCAGAGCACGTTCGTGCGCTGGCTAATGGACAACGGCCGGTGGAACTTCGGTATCGACGACCCCGACGAGCTCATCAAGGCGACGCAGAGCTACACGATGGCCGGGATCGCCGATCGGATCACCTGTCCGATGCTGGTATTGGAAGCCGAGGTCGACGTGTTCTTCGACGGCCAGCCGCAACGCCTCTTCGACGCGCTGACCAGCCCGAAGCAGCTGATCAGGTTCCGGGAGGACGAGGGTGGCGGCGAGCACTGCCACGAGGGCGCCGTGGCGCTGTTCCACCAGTGCACGTTCGACTGGCTGGACACCGTGCTCGCGGTCCGAGAGACCTTGGTGCCCGCGGTCTGAAAGACCTCGGTCGGTCGACCGGGTGGCCTTCCGATGCCGACCCGGTCACCCGAGCCGGTCACCCGACCAGCGACCGCGTATCGGCCGAGCCGGTCACCCGACCAGCGACCGCGTATCGAGCGACTGCGTGCCCAGCGCGGTGATCAGCGCCAGCCGCTCGGCGTCCCCGGTCCCGGGCTCGGCGGAGTAGACCATGATGTGCAGGTCGCTGCCGGCCACGGTGAGGACGTCGCAGTCGAGCGTGACGTCGCCGACGTAGGGGTGCCGGATCGTCTTGCGGGCGGTCTCGTGCACCCCGGTGCCGCCGGTGCTCCACAGCTCGGCGAACGTCTCGCTGGACTCAAGTAGTGCGCTGACCAGCTGCTTGAGTCGCGGATCGTTCGGGTAGGTCGCGGCGACCGAGCGCAGATCGGCGGCCATCGCGGACAGGAAGGCCGCGCGGGATTCCGGGGTGTGCCGCACACGGTTGTTGAGTCCGAGGAAGTTGCGCCACACCGCGTTCCGCTCCAGGCCGCGCCATCCCGACGGGTCGCCCATCAGCGCGGCGTAGGGCGGGTTGGCCACCAGCAGCGTCCAGGCCGCGTCGAACACGGCCACCGGCGTGCCGGTCATCCGATCCAGCAGCCGCTGCACGCTCGGGGTGATACGCGCCGAGACCCGCTCCGGGCCCGGGGGCTGGAGCCCACCGAGCCGGAACAGCAGCGCACGCTCGGCGTCCGACAGTCGCAGGGCCCTGGCCAGCGCCTCGATGATCTGCTCCGAGGGGTTGACGGCCCGGCCCTGCTCCAGGCGGGTGATGTAGTCCACCGAGATCCCGGCCAGCAGCGCCAGTTCCTCGCGCCGCAGCCCGGGAGCGCGGCGGTGGCCGCCGACGGGCAGCCCGGCGTCCTGCGGGGAGACCCGGTCGCGCCACCGCCGCACAGCCTCTCCGAACTGCGTGGTCGCCATGTCATCCAGTATGGCCGCCGCGCGCGGGGTCTTCCTGGTACCGGTAGTCCCAGGAAGACGCGACATCTGGCTGGTGACGACGCCAGACCGCAGCCTTGAGGCATGGACGGACAACGATCACCTCTCCCCGGGGGTGGGAACGACGCCCCGCCGGCGGCCGGGGCCGCTCCGGCGGTCGGCTTCATCGGGCTGGGGGACCAGGGCCTGCCGATGGCGCGCGCCGTCGCCGAGGCCGGGTTCCCGCTGCACGTCTGGGCTCGGCGCCCGGCATCGCTGGACGGCCTGCGCGGCGTGCCGCACACCGCCCACGACACCCTGAGCGACCTAGCCATGGCCGCCGACATCGTCGCGCTGTGCGTCAGCACCGACGAGGACGTGTTCGACCTGGTTACCGGCGGTCTGCTGGCGGCCATGCGGCCGGGGGCGGTGCTGGTCAACCACGGCACCGGCCTCCCGGCAGCCGCCGTGCGCCTCACCGAGCTCTGCGCACCGGCCGGCGTCGAGGTGCTGGACGCGCCGGTCAGCGGCGGTCGCCCGGGCGCGGTCGAGCGGCGGCTGACCACGCTGGTCGGCGGGCCGGAGTCGGCGGCGCGGCACTGCGAGCCGGTGTTCGCGGCGTTCTCCGGCCACGTGGTGCACCTCGGCGCCGCGGGCTCCGGGCAGCTGGCGAAGCTGCTGAACAACGCGCTGCTGATGCTGAACCAGGCCGCCGTCGCCGACATCGTGGAGCTGACCGGCCCGCTGGGCCTGGACGCCGCGCGCGTGGCTGACGTGCTCAAGCTCGGCAGCGCCGCCAGCACCGCCCTGACGTTGCTGAACACGATGGTGACGCCGGACAACGTCGAGCACCTGTCGGGGGTGGAGGCATTGGACATGGAGCTGTTCGACGCCGCGATGCGCCAGGCCGGGGTGGACGCCGCCGCGATCACCGCCCGCGGGTTGGCCGGGGCCAACGGGCTGCCGAAGCTGGTGCGCCGACTAAGCGCATGAGTGTCAGCCGCACACCAAGGAAGACGACCCGGCTCAACCAGAGCCGTGCTGAAAGGAAAGCACCCATGAACAAGCTCGCACTCGTCACCGGCGCCACCTCCGGAATCGGCGCCGCGTTCGCCCGGCGACTGGCCACCGAGGGCTACGACCTGGTGGTCGTCGGGCGCCGCACGGACCGGCTGGCGGCCTTCGCCCAGGCGCATCCCGAGGTCAAGGTGCGCACCGTGACCGCCGATCTGGCCACCGCCGCCGGTATCGACGAGGTCGCCGGGGTGCTCGCGACCGAGCCGGTCGACCTCCTGATCAACAACGCCGGCGTCGCGCACTACATGCCGCTGGCCGACCTGCCCACCGACCAGGCGAGCGAGCTGGTGAGCGTCAAGGTCCTGGCACCGACCATGCTCACCCGGGCCGCCGTCCCGGGGATGCTGGAGCGCGGCGCGGGCACGATCATCAACGTGGCCGGGATGATCGCGTTCGCAGGCCCCGCCCCGCACTCGCAGATGCCCCGGCGCGCCATCTACGGCGGCAGCCTCGCCTATCTGGTCGCGCTGTCGCAGACGCTCGGCGCCGAGCTTGAGGGCACCGGGGTGGGCGTGCAGGTCGTGTGCCCGGGGGTCGTGGCCACCGAGTTCCACGAGGTCCAGGGCCTGGACCTGAGCGCCGTGCCCCGGATGAGCGCCGATGACGTGGTCACCGCCAGCCTGCGCGGGCTGGAGTTGGGCGAGACCGTCGTCGCGCCCGGCGTCGAGGACGCATCGCTGCTGGACGCGGTGTTCCGGGCCGATCTCGCGGCGTTCGGCGCGCAGAGCCCTGAGCTGGCCACGCGTTACCGGTAGTGCGCTCTGAGCGGGTTGTCTAAGCCTGCCGATAGCCTGGCTCGGTGTTGACCCGACCATCGGCAGTGAAGGCCGCGCTGAGTTCAGCGACGACGGCTCAGGCCGCCATTCGCGAATTGAACGAGGGCGAGGAGCGGCGGCACCAGGATGTCCGCGACGCGTATCAGGCCTCTCATGCGACCGCCGTGCGGGGCCGGCTGCGGGCGATCCCCGTGGAGCGGCTGCGGGATGTGACCGGCGCGCGGATTCCGGTGCGGCAGCTCACGGAGGCCGGTTACACCTCCATCGCAGAGCTCGTCGAAGCCTCGCCCGCCGAGCTCCAGGCGGTACCGGGCATCGGGGCGAAAGGCGCCCAGCGCACCGCCGAAGCCGCGCGCCGGATCGCCGAGGCCGCCACCGAGAGCACGCACGTCACCGCCGACCTGGACCTGCGGGTCGAGGAGGCCGCCGCGCTGCTCAGCGCGCTGTATCGGGTCCACGCCGCGGACCGGGTGCTGCTGCGGGTGCGCGAACCGGCCGGGCGGATCGGCGGCGCGCTGGCGGGTCTGGCCGCCGCCGCCCGACCGCTGAGCAGCCGGATGCGGCGCGCGCTGACCGGCCGGATGCGGCGTGAGGAGGCGCAGGACGCGGTCACGCGGCTGGAGGAGTTGCTGGCCGATCCCAAGGTGATCGGCGAACTGGAGCGGATCGAGGCGGCGAACGCCAAGCTGCGGGCGGCCAAGACGCCCCGGCCCGGCACCGTCCGCAACGACTTCGAGAAGCGCTCCGCCGACTATTTCAGCACCCTGAGCCGCATCGCCGGGGCCCGGGTGAACGGCGAGGCGGCGCGCGGGTTCCTGCCGGTCACGCTGGCCGACCGGGTGGCGGCGCAGAAGCTCGACGGCACGCACCTGCGCGTCTCGCTGCGTGCCTACCAGGACTTCGGGGCGCGGTTCGCCCTCGCCCAGGAGCGCGTCATCATCGGCGACGAGATGGGCTGCGGCAAGACCGTCGAGGCGATCGCCGCGCTGGCGCATCTGCGGGCCACCGGCACCAAGCACTTCCTGGTGGTCGCCCCGGCCAGCGTGCTGATCAACTGGATGCGCGAGGTCCGTGCGCACAGCACCCTGCGGCCGCACCGGCTGCACGGACCGAAGCAGGCTGACAACCTGCGCGCGTGGGTGTCCGGCGGCGGCGTCGGCATCACCACGTTCGAGGCGCTTCCCGGGCTGGACCTGCCGCGCCGGCTGACGGTCGGGATGCTGGTCGTCGACGAGGCGCACTATGTGAAGAACCCTGACACGCTGCGCTCGGCCGCGGTCCGCGCCTGGACCGACCAGGTGGACCGGGTGCTGTTCCTGACCGGCACGCCGATGGAGAACCGGGTCGAGGAGTTCTGCAACCTGGTCGGCTATCTGCAACCGGATCTGGTCGGGTCGGTGGACCAGCTGGACGCGGTCGCGGGATCGGAGGCGTTCCGCAAGGCGGTGGCGCCGGCCTACCTGCGCCGCAACCAGGAGGACGTGCTCTCCGAGCTGCCGGAGATGCAGCAGATCGACGAGTGGGAGGAGTTCGGGGTCGAGGACGCGGAGGCGTATCGGGAGGCGGTCCAGGCGCGCAACTTCATGGCGATGCGGCGCGCCGCCTACGCCTCGGGCGACCCGGCGTCCTCGGCCAAGCTGCGGCGGCTGGTCGAGATCGCGGACGAGGCCGGCGCCAACGGCCGCAAGGTGGTGGTGTTCTCCTACTTCCGGGACGTCCTGGAACTGGTCTGCCGCACCCTCGGCGACCGCGCCATCGGCCCGCTCACCGGCTCCATGCCGCCGCAGCACCGGCAGAAGCTGGTCGACGAGTTCGCGGCGGCGAAGGGGCAGCCGGTGCTCGTCAGTCAGATCCAGGCCGGGGGAGTGGGACTCAACATGCAGGCCGCCTCCGTGGTCATCCTGTGCGAGCCGCAGGTCAAGCCCACGCTGGAGACGCAGGCGATCGCGCGGGCGCACCGGATGGGCCAGATCCGCCGGGTCCAGGTGCACCGGCTGCTGGTCTCGGACAGCGTCGACGAGCGGATGCTGGAGATCCTGGAGACGAAGTCAGGGCTTTTCGACGCTTACGCTCGGCGCAGCGAGACCGCCGAGACGGTGCCCGAGGCCAAGGACCTGTCGGACGCCACGGTGCGGCGGCAGCTGATCAGCGCCGAGCGGGAGCGGTTGGGGCTGGCGGGCTGAGCGGCAGCTGAGCGCGGGGGAGTCGCGCGGGCCGATCGCTAGGGCCGATCGATGGCTACCGCCGCCGCTACGGCTGGTTGCTAGGGCCGGTGGCTACGGCCGCTCGCTACCGCTGCCGCTACGGCCGGTTACTACCACCGTCGCTACTGCCTGCTCGCCAGGGCCGGTCGCTACGCGTCCTCAGCCCCCTGCAACTCCCAGGCCCCGCGGCGCCGCACCACGATCAGGTAGTACGCGGCCGACACCACCGCGATCCCGATCGTCGTCCACAGACTCGGCCGCCCGACCTTCGGATCCTGGAAGTTCTCATACACCACATACCCGATCGCCCCCAGCGCCAGCACCGGTGCCAGCGGCCACGCGGGCATCCGGTAGGCCGCGTGCGCGGTGGATCCGTTGCGGCGCCCGGCGATCGAGGACAGCGCCAGCGCGGCGTAGACGGCGATGATCGTGGTGGAGGTGACCACCAGCAGGAAGGTGTCGTCCGCGAAACAGAACCCGGCGCTGACCACGCCGGTGAGGATGGTGGCGATCCAGGGGCTGCCGAACCGGGGGTGGACGGCGGCCAGGGCGCGGCTGGCCGGGCCGGGCCAGGCGGCGTCGCGGCCGGTGGAGAAGACCATGCGGGCGGTCACCAGGATGATGGCGAGGACCGCGTTGAAGATGGCGACCACCACGGCCAGGCTGATCGCGTCGTTGACCGTCGAGTTGGAGGTGGCGGTGATGAAGTACTTCATCATGTTGCCCGCGCTGAACAGGCTCGGCAGGTTCGGGGCGCCGATCAGGACGGCGGTGGTCGGGATCAGCTCGGCGAAGACCGTGATGCCCAGTGCCCACAAGATGGTGCGGGAGATGTTGCGCGGGGCGTCCGTCGTCTCCTCGCCGAAGTAGACCGCCGAGCCGTAGCCGTTGTAGGCGAAGATCGCGACGGCGGTGGCCGCGCCGATGGTGCCGACGCCGACCGCGGTGACCGTGGAACCCGAGGCCGCGGCGGCCACCGGGTGCGCGATCAGGTCGCCGAGCGAGCGCTTGGGGTGCAGGAAACCCAGGGCGCTGACGACGATCAGCGCGACCATCTCGATGGCCAGGAAGATCCCGGTCACCCAGGCGTTCAGCTTGATGTCGAACACGGCCAGGGCGGTGGCCAGCAGCGTGGTGACGGCCGCGGTGACCGCGACGTCCAGATGCGGGAACAGCACCTCCAGGTAGGTGCCGACGCCCAGGGCGATGACGGCGACGATCAGCAGCTGGGTGACCAGGATCAGCCCCAGGACCACGAAGCCCGGCAGCTTGCCGAGCGCGCGGGCGGTGATCGCGTACTCGCCGCCGGACAGCGGGAACGCCGAGGAGAGCTCGGCGTAGACCAGCGCCATGAAGACCCCGACGACGCCGGCCACCGCGAGGGCCCAGAACGCGCCGGTGCCGGCCTGGCTGACGACGCCGGGGCTGATGATGAACACGGACGAGGCCGGGGTGGTGGCGGACAGCGTGATGAACAGCGTGCCGAGCATCTTCAGACCGCGGCGCAGCCGGGGCCGGCCCTGCGGGTCGGTGTCGGTGTCGGTGGAACGGGACGGGGACGTGCCGGAAGCCGTCATGGAGCGTCCTTCCATCGGGGTTCTTTGAAGAAGTATCAAAGAACCCGCCTTGGGCCAGCGTCAAGGCTAGAGTTAATAACGAGTGGATAACCTCTGTTCCCTGCCCGTTCCCGGCGACCCGGCGATCCATGATCGACGATAACCGCTTGCGTTCTTTGACGAAAATCAAGAGAATTCCGAACCATGGGGAGACCGAGCAGAGCCCACGAGAAGCGCGCCGAACTGGTCGAGGCGGCCCGCCAGGCGGTCCTGGCCCGGGGCGTCGCCGGGCTGCGGATGCGCGATGTCGCCGACCACGCGGAGATGACGCCCGGCGCGATCCAGTACTACTTCCCGACGCTGAGCGACGTACTGCGCGAGGTCCAGCGCGAGGCCGTCGAAAGGTTCTGCGTCGACCGGGAGGCGGCGGCCCGGGCCGAGCCGGACCCGCGACGGCGGCTGGTCGGCATGATCCGGTCGGGCCTGCCGGCCGGCAGCGATGACGAACTGGCCCGGCTGCTGCTGGAGCTGGGTACCTTCGCCCGCCGCGACGCCGCGTACTCCGCGCAGCACGTCCGCCTCTACGAGCGGCAGGTCTCGCTCTACGTGGCGATCCTGGAAGCCGGCACGGCCACCGGCGTCTTCACGCCGACCCGCGACCCGAACACCATCGCCCGGAGCCTGGTCCTGCTCGAGGACGGCCTCGGGCTGCACCTGACCCAGGCCGTGCCGCCGCTGGACGTCCGCGAGGCCGAGACGATCCTGCTGGCCTACGCCGCCGACGCCACCGGCTGCGACTTGACCGCCGTGGAAGGACACTGACACCGATGCCCAGCACGCCTCGCGCCCGCGACTCCCATGCCGACGACCCTCGCGCCGACGATTCCCGCGCCCGAGACCTTGGCGCCGACGACTCCGGTGCCCGCGACCCCCGCGCCCGAGACCTCGGCCTGCCCTTGCCCGGCACCCCGGGCCCGCACAACGCGATCACCGACGTCCCCGGCGTCCACGTCGGCCAGACCACCCTCATCGAGGGCGAGGCTGTCCGCACCGGCGTGACCGCGATCCTGCCCCGCCCGCCGGCCACCATCGAGAACCCGTGCGCCGCGGGTTGGTACTCGCTCAACGGCAACGGCGAGATGACCGGCACCGCCTGGCTCAGCGAGACCGGCACCCTGCGCCTGCCGGTGCTCGTCACCAACACGCACGCGATCGGCCCGGCGCACCGCGGCGTGATCGACTGGGCGGTCCGCGAGAAGCCGCGGATCGCCGAGGAATGGCTGCTGCCGGTCGTGGCCGAGACCTGGGACGGCTACCTGAACGCCATCAACGCCCCCACCGTGCAGCCGCACCACGCCGTGGCCGCCATCGACGCGGCCCGCACCGGCCCGGTCGCCGAGGGCTCCGTGGGCGGCGGCACCGGCATGAACTGCTACGGCTTCAAAGGCGGCAACGGCACCGCTTCGCGCCGCGTCGACTACGGTGCGCAGACGTATACGGTCGGTGCGTTCATGCAGGCCAACTTCGGGTCTCGCAGGGAGCTGACGATCTGCGGCACACGCGTCGGCCCGGAACTGTCGGCGGACAACCCGATGGAGGACTCCGCACGGCACCAGCCGCCCGGCTCCGGCTCGGTCATCGTCGTCATCGCCACCGACGCCCCGCTGCTGCCGCAGCAATGCACCGCGTTGGCCCGGCGCGTCCCGCTCGGCCTGGCCCGCACCGGGACCAGCGGTTCGCACTTCTCCGGCGACTTGTTCCTGGCCTTCTCCACCGCGAACGAGGACGCGTTCGGCAGCGGCATGGGATTCCCCAAGGGCGAGCCCGGCTATGGCGAGCTGCGGTTCATCCCCTGGAACCGGATGGACGCGTTCTACGAGGCGGTGGTCGAGGCCGTGGAGGAGGCCGTGCTCAACGTGCTGGTCGCCTCGCGGAGCATGACGGGGCGGGACGGGCATCGGTCTCCGGGGATGCCGGTGGAGGAAGTGTTGTGGCTGGTCGGGGTGCGCTGACCGCCGCGACCGCCGCTGGCTACCGCTGACCGCCACCACCGCGACCACCGCTGACGATCGCGACCATCCCCACCCTCCCGACCACCGTGACGCCCGCCTCGGGCTGCGCGTTCTCACATTCCGTCAGAGCACGTCTCAGGCTACGGCCGCTGTTGTCGTCGCCGCAGGTGAGCTGGCTACCGTCGGCCGCATGCCCAAAACCCCGCGTCCGAAGGTCCAGATCGCCGCTTTTATCGCCGCAGCCACAATGGCCGGCGCCATCCCGGCGGCCACCGCCCACGCGTCCGACCCGGCCTCGGCCGCAGCCGCAGCCGCGCCGCACCTGCCCGCGTGGACCGTGCTGACCGACGCGGCCGGCGCCGGGAACGGCAAGATATTCGTCGCGCCGACCTCCTCCGACGGCACCTACGCCAACGGCGTGGAGATCCTGAGCCCGGACGGCAAGAAGACCGTCTGGTCCCACGAGGTCCCGGCCGGGCTGTCCGCCGCCGACTTCCGCGCGCAGACCTACCACGGCAAGCCGGTCCTGACCTGGTGGCAGGGAACCGGCCTCGGCGGCCTGGCCAGCGGTGTCGACGTGATCTACGACGCGAACTACCACCAGATCGCCGAAGTCCACGCCGGCAACGGCTACACCGCCGACGGCCACGAGTTCGCCATCACCTCACACAACACCGCGCTGATCCTCGCCTACAAGGAGAAGACCGCCGACCTCACCGCGCTCGGCGGCTCATCCCACCAGAAGGTGATCGACGGCGTCGTGCAGGAGATCGACATCGCGACCGGCAAGGTCCTGTTCCAGTGGGACGCCGCCGACCACGTCCCCTACACCCAGAGCGAGCAGCCACTGCCTTCCTCACCGGACACGCCCTGGGACTGGTTCCACATCAACGCCGTCAAGCAGGACGGCGACAACCTGCTGGTGGACGCCCGCAACACCTGGACCGCCTACGAGATCTCGCACGCGACCGGCAAGGTCCTGTGGCAACTCGGCGGCAAGGCGAGCTCCTTCAAACCCCAGGCCGCCCCCGGCCAGCAACTCAACGACGCCGCAGCCTTCTTCTCCTGGCAGCACGACCCCGAGCCCCTCGGCGGCGGCCGCTACACCTTCTTCGACAACGAGTCCGCCGGCGTCGCCAACACCGGCGCCGGCGCGGTCTCCGACTACCCCTACAGCCGGGTCGTCACGGTGAAACTCGACCCCGCGAAGCACACCGCGACGCTGGTCCGGGCCGACGCCCAGCCCGCCGGCCTGATCGCGTCCTCCCAGGGCAACGCCCAGCCCGAGCGCGGCGGCCGGACGTTCGTCGGCTGGGGTGCGCTGCCGTATGTCTCCGAGTTCGACCGGAGCGGTGCGGTGGTGTTCAGCGCGGAGTTCCCTGCTGGGGTGAACACCTACCGGGCTTATCGCTTCGACTGGAAGTAAGGGTTCTTCGCGGCTTCGGGTTCTATGGGTTGTTCGGGGTTCGGGTCTTCTTGAGGGCTGGAGTTTGCGGGGCGGGTTGCTGTTGGGCTGTGGTTTCAAAGCTTTTTACGGCCTTCGGTTATGGTTGTGCCGGTTCGGGGTTTGGGGCGGCGGGTCTGTTTGTCGGCTGCCGGTTCCCGCGTTCACAACCCCGCCCCACCTCAGGCCTCTTCGACACCGGCAAGTCAGAACACGAGCACAGGGCAAGAGCACACAAGCAGGATCAAGAGCGAGATCAACTGCAAGATCAACTGCAAGATCAACTGCAAGATCAAGGTCAAGAGCTATGGTGAAGAGCCCGGCGCCTCCGGCGGGGGCTCTCGGCTCCCTCGGGGAACTGGCGCGGTTCCATAGGGTGGCCGGGTCAGGGCCCTGCGCTGGCGGTTCCTGAGGTGGTTGCGGTTCGTTCCCCACGGTCGCGTCGTCAGCCCCAAGGGGTACAGCACCGGTGGCCGGGAGTAAAGTCCGCGCGGTTGCGGTCGGGCCTGCAAGCTGCGGTTTGTATAGCGCGAACTTGACTCCCGGCCACCGGCGCTGTAGGCAAAGCCCTGCCGACGCGACCGAGGGGAACGAACCGAAAACCGCCCGGAGAAGTACAAAACTGGTGGTGCGGTACCGGCGACTCGGCGGGCTCGGCCGCCGGTCCAGCGCGTGGCGGCGCGGCAGTCCCAGAGTGCGCATTCTAGGCTGGCGAGTGCGAGTGCGAGTGCGAGTGCGAGTGCAGATGCGGGCGCGGGCGCGGGCGCGGGCTCGCCTGGCCGCCAAGGCCGATGCTGGTGGATAGCAAGCGCGCCAGGGGATGTCGGCAATCGGCGGCAGACTGCTGCGAGCGCAAGCCGGTCCGATACTGGATACCGCACCCGGGCATGTTCGCAACCAACTGGCCAGCAGCCCGCCGCCGCACCCTCACCGGCGGCCGCATCGCTGAGCTGCGTCTACGGGCCCTGCGATTGCTTTTCTTCCGGTCGGTTTTCGGTTCGTTCCCCTCGGTCGCGTCGGCAGGGCTTTGCCTACAGTGCCGGTTCTCGGGAGTCAAGTTCGCGCTGTACGCGGCCGCCACCTGCGCGCCTGACCGCAA
>NZ_JAAFZA010000186.1 GCF_015356865.1 Catenulispora pinisilvae | reverse complement strand
GGAGTACTCGGGGCAGAGAGTTCGTGGGGCAGATTGCGGTTAGGTGGTGGGGTTCAAAGCCTTTTACGGCCTTCGGTAATAGTTGTGCCGGTTCGAAATTCGAGGCGGCGAGTGTGTTGCTCGGCTGCCAGTTCCGGTGTTCACAACCCCGCTGTATTTCAGGCCTCTTCGTCTCCAGTGGGTCGGAGCAAGGGCACAGGCAAGGTCAAGGTCAAAGTCAAGATCAAAGGCTGTGATGAAAGGCCGGCGCCTCCGGCGGGGGCTCTCGGCTCCCTCGGGGAACTGGCGCGATTCCATAGGGTGGCCAAGTCAGGACCCTGCGCCGGCGGCCCCAGAGGTGGTTGCGGTCCGTTCCCCTCGCCCGCGTCGTCAGCCCGATGGGTACAGCGCCGATGTCCGGGAGTAAAGTCCGCGCCCTCACGTCGGGCGTGAAAGTGGCGGCCGCGTACAGCGCGAACTTGACTCCCGGCCACCGGCGCTGTAGGCGAAGCCCTGCCGACGCGACCGAGGGGAACGAACCGAAAACCAGCCGGAGAAATACAAAACTCGGGGGTGCGGGGCGGTCGGCTCGGCAAAGTCGGCCGCCGGTCAGCTTGCTGTAAAACTCCTCTGTATCGCATACCGCCGGGCATGGTGATCCGGACCCCGAGCATCCCTAGGCGGAGCCGGACTCGGCCCCATCCCCGTCCCGGTAAGCATCCAGCTCCACCTCGACCAGCATCCCGGGATCGATCAGTCCCGAGACCACCAGGGCGGTGGTCGCCGGGCGGCACTCCGCGAACACCTCGCCGTGCGCTCGGCCCACCTCGGCGATGTCGCGGGAGTGCACTACGAACCAGCGGGTGCGGACCACGTCGTGGAGGGCGAAGCCGGCTTCTTCCAGGGCTTTGCGGGCGATGTCCAGCGCGACCTTCATCTGGGTGTAGGGGTCGCCGTTGCCCTGCACTCTGCCGTCGACGGTGGCGGTGCAGCCGGCTACCCAGGCGTGGGGGCCTGCGACGACTACGCGGGAGTAGCCGTAGTCGTGTTCCCATTGCCCGTCGGACCCGATTCGCTGGACGCTCATGTATTACGCGCTCCTGGTGAGTTCGAGGGCTTCTTCGAGCGTGAAGGCGCCCGCGTAGAGCGCCTTGCCGACGATAGCGCCCTCGACGCCGATCGGCACCAGCGTGGCCAGCGTTTGCAAGTCAGCCAGCGAAGACACGCCGCCGGAGGCGATGACCGGCTTGTCGGTGGCTGCGCAGACGTCGCGCAGGAGGTCCAGGTTGGGGCCGGTCAGGGTGCCGTCGCGGTTGACGTCGGTGACGACGTAGCGGGCGCAGCCGTCGGCGTCCAGGCGCTGGAGGACTTCGAAGAGCTGGCCGCCCTCCTGGGTCCAGCCGCGGGCGGACAGGGTGGTGCCGCGGACGTCCAGGCCGACCGCGATCTTGTCGCCGTGTTCGGCGATGGCCTCGCGGACCCACTCCGGGCGCTCCAGGGCGGCGGTGCCGAGGTTGACGCGGGCGCAGCCGGTGGCCAGGGCGCGCTTGAGGGACACGGCGTCGCGGATGCCGCCGGAGAGCTCGACCTTGACGTCCACCGAGCCGGTGACGACGGCCAGCAGGTCGGCGTTGGTGCCGCGGCCGAAGGCGGCGTCCAGGTCCACCAGGTGGATCCACTCCGCGCCGGCCTGCTGCCAGGCCAGGGCGGCGGCGAGCGGGTCGCCGTAGGAGGTCTCGGAGCCGGCGGCGCCCTGGACGAGGCGGACGGCCTGGCCGTCGGCGACGTCGACGGCGGGCAGGAGTTCGAGGTAGCCGGGCATCGCTGGAATCCTTTGCTGGGTCAGGGGGAGGAAAGGCGGCTAGGACAGCTGCGCGAGCCAGTTCCGCAGCACCTGCGCGCCGGCGTCGCCGGACTTCTCCGGATGGAACTGCGTCGCCGACAGCGGTCCGTTCTCCACCGCGGCGACGAAGGGCTCCCCGTGGGTCGCCCACGTCACCAACGGTGTCGCCATCCGTCCAGTGTCGGTCAGCTCCCACTTGCGCACGCCGTAGGAGTGCACGAAATAGAACCGCGTGTCGGCGTCGAGGCCGGCGAACAGCTTCGAGCCCTCGGCGACGTCCAGTGTGTTCCAGCCCATGTGCGGGATGATCGGCGCGTCCAGCCGCTCGACGGTGCCCGGCCACTGGTCGCAGCCGGCGGTCTCGACTCCGTGCTCCACCCCGCGTTCGAACAGGATCTGCATGCCGACGCAGATCCCCAGCACCGGCCGGGCCCCGGCGAGCCGGCGGCCGATGATGCGGTCGCCGTTCACCGCCTTGAGCCCGGCCATGCACGCCGCGTAGGCCCCCACCCCGGGCACGAACAAGCCGTCGGCGTTCAGCGCGGCGTCAGCGTCGGAGGTGACGGTGACCTGCGCGCCGGCGCGCTCCAGGGCGCGCTCGGCCGAGCGGATGTTGCCGGAGCCGTAGTCCAGGACCACGACGGAGGGCTTGCTCACCAGCGCATCATCCCGCCGCCGATCGCCATGGCCGCGCACAGCACCAGCATCAGCGACATGGCGCGCATGCTGTTACTGCCGGAGCCCTGCCGGAACAGCGAGAAGGCCCCGCCGAGGAGGAAAAGGCCGAGGAACAACAGTCCCGCGGCCGCGTAGCTGCCGGTCATTTTTAAAGGACACCCTTCGTGCTCGGAATACCGCTCACTCTAGGGTCCGCCGTGCAGGCTTCTCGCAGCGCCCTGGCCAGGGCCTTGAACTGGGCCTCCACCACGTGGTGCGCGATGCGGCCGTAGGGGACGCGAATGTGCAGGCAGATCTGCGCCTGCGCCACGAACGACTCGAAGATGTGCCGGGTCAGCTCGGTGTCGAAGTCCCCGATCATCGGCGCCAGGCCCGCGGGCATCTCGTGCACCAGGTAGGGCCGGCCGGACAGGTCCACGACCACCTCGGCCAGGGTCTCATCCAGCGGCACCCGGGCGTCGGCGAACCGGCGCAGGCCGGCCTTGGTGCCCAGCGCCTCGCGGAAGGCGGCGCCCAGGGCCAGCGAGGTGTCCTCGACCGTGTGGTGGCCGTCGATGTGCAGGTCGCCCTCGGTCTTCACCGTGAGGTCGAACAGGCCGTGCTTGGCCAGCTGGTGCAGCATGTGGTCGAAGAAGCCGACGCCGGTGGAGATCTCGGCCTCGCCGGTGCCGTCCAGGTCGATCTCCACCAGGACGCCGGTCTCCCCGGTCGTCCGCTCCACCCTGCCCACGCGGCTCACGATTCTCCATCCAACACAGCAAGGCTCTCCTTCAAGGCGTCCAGGAACGCCGTCGTCTCAGACTCGGTCCCGGCGGTGACCCGCAGCATGCCGGGGATGCCCACGTCGCGGATCAGGACGCCGTGGTCCAGGATCCGCTGCCAGAGCGCCTTCTGGTCGCCGCCGGGGACGCCGAAGAACACGAAGTTGGCGTCGGAGGGGACCACGTGCAGGCCGAGGGCCGTCAGCTCCCCGACGACGCGGTCGCGCTGGGCCTTCACCGCGTCCACGGTGCCCAGCAGCGCGGTGACGTGCTTCAGCGCGGTGCGGGCGGCGGCCTGCGTCAGCGCCGACAGGTGGTACGGCAGGCGGACCAGCAGCAGCGCGTCGATCACCGCGGGGTCGGCGGCGAGGTAGCCGACGCGGGCGCCGGCCATCGCGAAGGCCTTGGACATGGTGCGGGTGACGATCAGTCGGGGGTTCTCCGGCAGCAGCGTCAGCGCCGAGGGCGTGCCGGGGCGCGCGAACTCGAAGTACGCCTCGTCGACGACCACCATCGCGCCGACCTCGTCGGCCGCCTTGACCACGGCGCGGATCACGTCCAGGTCCATCGCGGTGCCGGTGGGGTTGTTCGGCGAGGTCAGGAAGATGATGTTCGGCTGGTGCCTCTCGATCGCCGCGACCGCCTTGGCGGCGTCGAGGGTGTAGTCGCCCTCGCGCAGGCCGGAGATCCACTCGGTCGCGGTCGCCAGCGCGATCAGGCGGTGCATCGAGTAGGAGGGCTCGAAGCCGATGGCGCTGCGGCCGGGGCCGCCGAAGACCTGGAGGATCTGCTGCAGGACCTCGTTGGAGCCGTTGGCGGCCCAGAGGTTGCGGACGCTCAGCCCGTGGCCGAGGTAGTCGGCCAGGTCCTTGCGCAGGTCACCGGCGTCGCGGTCGGGGTAGCGGTTGAGCGTGGTCGCCGCCTCGGTGACCGCCCGGACCAGATCCGCCACCAGCTCCGGCGGCGGACCGTAGGGGTTCTCGTTGGTGTTGAGCGGATAGGGGACGTCGATCTGCGGGGCGCCGTACGGCGTCAGCTCCCGCAGATCGTCGCGGATCGGCAGGTCGCGGTAGTCCATGCGGCGATCTTCCATGTCATCAGCCCTGCCGCTGATCGAAGCGGGCGGTCACGGCCTCGCCGTGGGCCGGCAGGTCTTCGGCGTTGGCCAGGGCCACGACCAGCTCGGAGGCCTCGGCCAGCGCTTCGCGGGTGTAGTCGACGACGTGGATGCCGCGCAGGAAGCTCTGCACCGACAGCCCCGAGCTGTGGCAGGCGCAACCGCCGGTCGGCAGGACGTGGTTGGAGCCGGCCAGGTAGTCGCCGAGGCTGACCGGCGCGAACGAGCCGACGAACACGGCGCCGGCGTTGCGCACCTTGGCGGCGTCGGCGGCGGAGTCCCGGGTCTGGATCTCCAGGTGCTCGGCGGCGTAGCCGTTGGCCACGATCAGCGCCGCCGCGATGTCGTCGACCAGCACGATCGCCGACTGCCGGCCGGCCAGCGCCTCGCGGATGCGCTCGGCGTGCTTGGTCGCGGCGACCCGGGGCTCCAGCTCCGCCACGACCGCCTCGGCCAGCGGCTCGGAGTCGGTGACCAGCACCGCGGCCGCCAGCGGGTCGTGCTCGGCCTGGCTGATCAGGTCGGCGGCGACGATGCCCGCATCGGCGGTGGCGTCGGCGACCACCATGATCTCGGTCGGGCCGGCTTCGGCGTCGATGCCGATGACGCCCTTCAGGAGGCGCTTGGCCGCCGCGACGTAGATATTTCCGGGGCCGGTGACCAGGTCCGCGCGTCGGCAGCCGACCTCGCCGGCCTGGCCCTGGCCCTGGTACCCGTAGGCGAACATCGCCACGGCCTGCGCGCCGCCGGCGGCGTAGACCTCGTCCACGCCGAGCAGGGCGCACGCGGCCAGGATCGTGGGGTGCGGCAGCCCGCCGAACTCCTTCTGCGGCGGCGAGGCCACGGCCAGCGAGCCGACCCCGGCCTCCTGCGCCGGCACCACGTTCATCACAACGGATGACGGATACACGGCCCGGCCGCCCGGTACGTAGAGCCCGACCCGGTCCACCGGCACCCAGCGCTCGGTGACCGTCCCGCCCGCGACGACCTGCGTCGTCCGCTCCTCGCGGCGCTGGTCGCGGTGCACCTTGCGGGCCCGGCGGATCGACTCCTCCAACGCGGTGCGCACCTGCGGGTCCAGCCGCTCCAGCGCCTCGGTCAGGGCCGAGACGGGAACCCGGACCCGGGTCAGCTCGACCCCGTCGAACTTCGCCGCGTACTCGATCAGCGCCGCCTCGCCGCGATGGTGCACGTCCTCGACGATCGGGCGGACGACGGCCAGGGCCGCCTCGACGTCCAGCTCGGCCCTGGGCACCAGGACGCGGGGATCGGCCTGGGAGGTGCCCAGAGCGCGACCGCGCAGGTCGATTCGAGTGATCACGTACCGATTCTAGTTCGGTGCCGAACGCCCCACCGGCGCGTCCGCAGAGTGGGCACGCCGTGCCTGGCAGCGACTAGATTGGGTCCGTGACGACAGAGCTGCCGCTGTTCCCCCTCGGAAGCGTGCTCTTCCCGGGCGTCGTGCTCCCCTTACACATCTTCGAGCACCGGTACCGGCAGCTGGTGCGCGACCTGTCGGCGCTGCCGGAGGGCGCGCCGCGGCGGTTCGGCGTGCTGGCCATCAAGGACGGCCACGAGGTGGGGCGCGGCAACGTCATGGCGCTGTACGACGTGGGGTGCACGGCCGAGATCGACTCGATCGTGGAGTACGAGGACGGCCGCTTCGACATCACCACGACCGGCGTGCACCGGTTCCGGCTGGAGGCCTTCGACGACGACGGCCCCTACGCGCGCGGCGAGGTCGAGCTGCTCGACGAGGTCGCCGGGCCCGAGGCGGAGATGCTGGGGCCGGGGCTGACGGCGTTGTTCCGCAAGTACCAGGCCGCGTTGTCGGAGCTGCGCGGGGTGCAGGTCGGGTCGATACCGGAACTGCCGGAGGACCCGACGGTGCTGTCCTATCTGATCGGCGCGGCGACCGTACTGGACACCTATGAGAAGCAGCGGTTGCTGACCACGGAGACGACCGCCGAGCGGCTGCGGTCCGAGGCGAAGATCCTGCGGCGGGAGACCGGGATCTTGAAGAACCTGCCGTCGCTCCCGGCGGTGGATCTGCTGCGGCGGCGCAGTAGATAGGTGTGGCGCTTATAGGCGCGGCAGAGTAGGTGCGGCGCTGATAGGCGCGGCCACCGCTCTGCTGCGGCGGCGCAGTAATTAGGTGCGGCGCTTGTCGGCGCGGCAGCGGCTCAGGTGCGGCTGGTAGGCGACGCGCCCGAAGCGCCGCCGCATCCGCAGGTCAGCCGGTCAGCCGGTCGGCCGGTCAGCCGGTCGAAGTGTCCGCCTGGGAGGCACCGGTGTTCGCACCCGGTGTGGCGTCGGGTCTCTTGTCTTGCGGCCCGTCGCCCGCTTCCGGCGCGTCGCCCGCTCCGGGCCCGACCGACCCCGGCTGCTGCGGCTGGCCGTTGCCGAAGAGCCAGCGCGCGCCCCTGACCCGGAAGTACGCCTGCTCCTCGCCGTAAGCCTGCCACGGCGGCGGCGTCGGCTTGGTGAAGGCCGAGGTCAGCGCCAGGAACAGCACCATCCCCAGCAGCGGCGCGGCCAGGTAGAGGCCTTGGGCGTGCAGGGCGACCGGGGCGTGGAAGTTGTGCCCGGCGGCGATGATGTGCAGCACGGTCAGCGGGTCCGGCATCGAGATCCAGCGGCCGAGCGCGGCGGCCGTCGTGGCCGCGGCCAGCCCGCCGAGCAGCACCCCGGCCCAGGCGCCGACGCCGGCGCCGTTCCGGCGGCCCTGGTGGTCCCGCTCACCGAACGGCCCGCGTCGGGCCAGGAAGAATCCGAGGACGGCCAGCAGCAGGCCGGCGATCGCGGTGAAGACGAAGTAGTACCCGTCGACGCTCGCGATGCCCTTCGCCTCCGGCTCGACCAGCAGGGCGGACTGGTCCACGCCGCTGGTCACCTGGGAGACCGCGTTGGCCGGCAGCGTCAGCCACACCGTCGGGGCGAAGCGGTACCAGGCCAGCGCGGCCAGCACGCCCAGCACGGCTCCGGTGACCAGCAGCACGGCCGCGACCACCAGGTCGGGCAGCCACTGGACCAGCGTCGCCTGGAGCTGGAGCGAGCGCCGCGAGGTGGCCGAGGAGCCGTAGCCGCCGGGGCCGGCCGGGCCGCCGGGACCAGCGGGCCCGGCGTAACCGCCCGGGCCGCCCGGAGCCGGGTACCCGGCCGGACCCCCCGATCCACCGGGACCCATCGGCGCTGGGCCCGACGCCCCTGGCGCCATGGGCCCACCGGGCGCCCCGGAAGCACTCTGCGGTTCCTCATAGGGGTTCCGCCGAGGCGAGGAACCCGGGCCCTGCCCATCGGCAGTCGGCGAAGTCTGGTCGTTCATCGTCCATCAGCTTTTCATGCCGCACCCCCTCCTGACAGCCGGGAGTGGCGGATGATGGCTAAGAGAACTCCTAGAACCTGCTGATGGCACCATTACCGCATGGCAGCGAAGAACCTTCAGACCTCCGGCACTCCGGCGACCGCCCTGCTCAGCAAGGAAGGCGTGGAGTTCACCGTCCACACCTACGACCACGACCCGGCCGCGGCGTCCTATGGCCGGGAAGCGGCGGACGTGCTGGGCGTCGAGCCCGAGCGGGTGTTCAAGACGCTGGTCGCCGAGGTGGACGGGACCCTGACCGTGGCCGTGGTCCCGGTGTCCGGGTCGCTGGACCTCAAGGCGCTCGCCACGGCGGTCGGCGGGAAGAAGGCGGCGATGGCCGACCCGGCGGCGGTCACCCGCACCACCGGCTACGTCCTCGGCGGCGTCTCCCCGCTCGGTCAGCGCAAGTTGCTGCCGACCGTCATCGACGAGACCGCACAGTTGTTCGACACCATGTTCTGCTCGGCCGGGAAGCGCGGGATGGAGATCGAGCTGGCTCCCGACGAGCTGGTGCGGCTGACCGGCGCGGTGGTCGCCGAGATCGGGCGGGACGCGTAGGGCTGCATCAGCCCTCCCCCTCCAGCACCCGCATCTCCACCCGCGTCCCCCGCAGCACCGCGTACACCATCGAGAAGGCGACGATCGCCTCCGCCCAGAGGAACACCGTGTAGTCCAGCAGGCAGCCGATCGGCGGCTGCCCGGGCGCGGTGTTCCGGTACCCGGCCAGGGCGAACAGCGAGGCCGCCATCCAGCCCAGGCCCGGCCACACCATGCCCAGGCTCCTGCGGGCCATCACCAGGGCGCCGGTCAGGACCGACAGCGCCAGCGCCCACATGATCACGTACATCAGCCAGACCATCGCGAAGGTGCCGCGGGTGCGGCGCAGCTGGATGTCGAAGCCGGGCTCGGTGGGGTCGCCGTTCTCGGTCGCCCGGGTCACGAAGCCCGGGTCCGAGTCGACGATCGCGACCGCGACCGGGGCCGGCCGGGCGCCGACCGTCGCGGAGAAGGCGAGCGTGGTCGAGTAGCGGTCGAACGGATAGTCCGCGATGTCACCGCCGGGCAGGTCCATCAGCATGTCCTTGGACACGACGCGCTTGCCCGCCGGGTAGGTCAGCTCGCCGCTGGACAGCGACGAGGTCTCGATCGTCACGTCCTGCGCCGGGAACACCTCGTCGCCGTCCTTGGCGTACTTCCCGACCAGGGTCACGAACACCCGCACCTGGGCGTCGTTGCGCGCCGCCTCGACCCGGTTGATCGTCGCCACGATGTCGACCCGGTCCGGGGCGCCGGTCGCGCCCGCGCCGAAGCCGCTGTGCCGGCCGCCGCGGTCCAGGTGGGACAGGTACACGCCGACCCCGGTGGCCAGCGCCACCAGCAGGACCGCGCCGGCCATCGCCGCCCAGGTGCGCGGGTGGGCCGGCGGCCACCACCAATCCGATTTCGTCGCCACGGGACCCAGTCAACCGCCATGATCGCCGGGGACCGTGCCGCAACGCCGCAGAGCCCGATGAAAGGGCTCGCATATTCGGCGGGAAGGGCGGAGAAGAGCAGCGAAGAGCCGAGCGTCAGCTCTCTGCCGCGATGAGGTCCAGCGCCTGCTGCAAGTCGTCCGGATACCGGCTCTCGTACTGCACCCACTCCCCGGTCCCCGGGTGCTCGAACCCCAGGCTCACCGCGTGCAGCCACTGCCGGGTCAGGCCCAGCCGCTCCCCCAGCTTCGGGTCCGCGCCGTATTGCAGGTCCCCGACACAAGGGTGCCGCAGCGCGGCCATGTGCACCCGGATCTGGTGCGTCCGGCCGGTCTCCAGCTTGATCGCCAGCAACGTCGCGGCCCGGTAGGCCTCGATCGTCTCGTAGTGCGTGACGCTGTCCTTGCCGTCCCGGATCACCGCGAACTTGTAGTCGTGGTGCGGGTGCCGGCCGATCGGCGCGTCCACGGTCCCGCGCATCGGGTCCGGGTGCCCCTGCACCAGCGTGTGGTAGCGCTTGTCCACGGTTCGCTCCCGGAACGCCTGCTTGAGCAGGGTGTAGGCGCGCTCGGACTTGGCCACCACCATCAGCCCGCTGGTTCCGACGTCCAGCCGGTGCACCACGCCATGCCGCTCGGCGGACCCGGAGGTCGAGATCCGGTAGCCGGCCGCGGCCAGCCCGCCGACCACGGTCGGCCCCAGCCAGCCCGGGCTGGGGTGCGCCGCGACGCCGACCGGCTTGTCGATGACCACGATGTCCTCGTCGTCGTGCACGATCCGCATGCCCTCGACGGCCTCGACGCGCACCGCCACCGGGTCCACGACCGGCGGCAGCTCGATCTCCAGCCACGCCCCGCCGTGCACCCGGTCGGACTTCCCGGCCTCGGCGCCGTCCACCCGCACGTACCCGGCCGCGGCCAGTTCGGCGGCCCGGGTCCGCGACAGACCGAACATGCGGGCCAGCGCGGCGTCGAGGCGTTCGCCCTCGAGCCCGTCCGGGATGGGGAGGCTGCGGAGATCAGACATGGCGACCATTATCCGCCCAGTGCGGCACCGCTTCGGCCACCGGTGGGATCAGGCCTGGTCCTGCGACTTCGGGTCCTCGGCAGGCTGGGAGTCCTCGTTCGTCGCCGGCCCGGGTGCGGTGTCCTTGTGCCGGGTCCCGTCCGGCTGCATCCCCAGGAAGGACAGCAGCACCATCAGAGAGCCGCCGATCACGATCGAGCTGTCGGCCAGGTTGAACACCGGGAAGTCGTAGTGCACCACCGGGAAGGTGTGGATCTGCAGGAAGTCCACGACGTCGCCGCGGCCCACGCCGGGCGAGCGGAACAGCCGGTCGCTCAGGTTGCCCAGCGCGCCGCCGAGCAGCAGCCCGAGCGCGATGGCCCACGGCAGCGAGCGCAGGTTGCGCGCCACCCGCAGGATGACGAACACCACCCCCGCCGCGATGAAGGTGAAGACCCAGGTCTGGCCCTCGCCGATGTTGAAGGCCGCGCCGGGGTTGCGGATCAGGTTGAAGTCCAGGAAGCCGCCGGGAACGTGGTACGGCGGGCGGTCCTGGAGCTTGGCGACCACCAGGGCCTTGCTGACCGCGTCCACGGTCAGGGCCAGGGCCGCGAAGATCAGGACGATCAGGATGCGGCGCTTGCCGCGCGGGGCGGCCTGCTCGGCGGTTTCCGAGGCAGTGGCTTCCGGGGCAGTGACTTCTGCGGCAGTGACTTCTGCGGCAGTGGCTTCCGACCCGGCGGACTCGGCGTCGGCCGACTGCGTCCGCATCGGGTCGGCCGACTCGGCCGACGTGTCCGGCTCGGCCGCGGCGGGCACGGCCTGGGCGGCCGGAGCCGGTTCGGTACCGCCGGCGGCACCGGACCTGCCGGTCCCCTCTTCGGTCTCGTCGACGATCCCGGCCACGTCCTCGGCCACCTCTGCATCCGCGCGTACTTCTGAAGCCACGCGCACACCCTACCTTCGCGGCCGGGACCACGAGGCACGATCACGCCCGAGATGACCGCCGGCCCGGCGGCGAGCGCCGGGCCTCACCTCAGCTCAGCTCAGCGCCGCTCCTGCTTCTGCTTGCAGCTCATGCACAGCGTGGCCCGCGGGAAGGCCTGGAGCCGGTACTTGCCGACCGGCTCGCCGCAGGACTCGCAGATCCCGTAGGTGCCGGCCGCCAGCCGGGCCAGCGCGCGCTCGGTCTGCTGGAGCATGTCGCGGGCGTTGTTCGCTATCGACATCTCGTGCTCGCGCTCGAAGTTCTTGGTGCCGGCGTCGGCCTGGTCGTCGCCGGCCCCCTCCCCGGAGTCCCGCAGCAGGTCGGCGATGCCGGTCTCGGCCAGGCCGATCTCCCGGCGCAGCCGCTCGGCGTCCCCCTGAAGCTCGGCGTGCAGCTCGGCGACCTCGTCCGGGGTCCACGGGTCCTCCGCGGCCCGGTACGGGGGCAGTCCGGCGACGCCGGGCACGGTCTCGATGGTCTGCGTGACCGTCATGGCAGTCTCCTTCTCCACGGCGGGAGTTCTGGCCGGGTCCTTCACCGGCGGGTTTTTCACAGGCGGTTCAGCTTTTACAGACGGCCCGGCTTCTACAGACGGCCCAGCCACGGGCGTCTTCGCGGCGGTCTTGGCACGCCGGGCCTCACCGGCGCCGGACCGGCGCGGCGGGGTCGACGTGGGGCGCGACGCGGCCTTGGCCCCGGTCGCGGCCCGAGTCGGCTTGGGCACCGCCTGGCCGGCACCGGCACCCGCCCCGGTGTGCGTGGCCCCCGTGGCCGCCTGTGATGCCTTCGTCCTGCTCGTCGTCACGGCCGTCATCCTCGCTCTCTGACGTGGCGGCGCCGGGCACTTCTGATCAGTGCCGCAACCCGTCCGCCCCCAACTCACACGCGACGTGTAGCGTGCCCGCCTCAGGCGCTCGCTAATCACGCTTCGTGAGGGGAGAAACGTCCCATGCCGCCCACCAGTTCCCGTCGAACACATGCGCACCAAACATTCACTCGTTCGGGCTAAGTCGCCGGGAGCGGCGCCGGAACTGGGCGTTCCCCGCGGGTCCGCCCGGTTCAGCCGAGCAGGTCCCGCACCAGCTCGCGCACGGTATCCGGGTCTTCCGAAGAAACACCTAAGACTTTGTCTCGCGAGCTGGCTCCGGTGATTAACACGACGGTCCGGCGCGGCATTCCCAGCGCCTCGGCGACCGCCCGCAGCGCCGCCTCGGTCGCCGCGCCGTTGATCGCTTTCGCCGAAACGGACACGATGAGTGACGTCCGGCCGTACCGTCCGCCGACCCGCGTGCGCGAACTCCCCGGCTTCACGCGAATTGGAATTCGGACCTCCTCCATACCGCTTACAATGACACGAGTACCCGAGCAGGCAGCGACGGGACGAGTAGCGCGGCGGGAAAGCCTCAGCGATCCGGGGACGGTGCGAGCCCGGAGGCGGACGCCGCGCGAAAATCACCCCCGAGCCGCCGGAAGAAAGGGCACCAGCCCGAGTAGAACCGGCCGGATACCAATGAAGTGGACATATCGTTGACCACGGTGTGTCAAGGAGGGTGGTACCGCGGTACCGGCGCCCTATATAGAGAGTGGCTCTATAGAGGAACCGCCTGTGTCGTCCCTTCGTCGTTTTGAGACCTACGACGAAGAAAGGCACCGCGCATGGCCGACAGGCTGTACCGCCCCGTCAACGCCCAGCTCGATCTCCCGGCGATGGACGCCGAGATCATCGGCTTCTGGCGCGGCGCCGACATCTTCGGCAAGTCCCTGAAGGCCACCGAGGGCGCCCCGAGCTGGACCTTCTACGAGGGCCCGCCGACCGCGAACGGCCGCCCCGGCACCCACCACGTCGAGGCCCGCGTCTTCAAGGACGTCTTCCCGCGCTTCAAGACCATGCAGGGCCACCGCGTGGACCGCAAGGCCGGCTGGGACTGCCACGGCCTGCCGGTGGAGCTCGCGGTGGAGGCCGAGCTCGGCTTCACCAACAAGCAGGACATCGAGGCCTACGGCATCGCCGAGTTCAACGCCAAGTGCCGCGAGTCCGTGCGCCGGCACGTGGACGCCTTCGAGAAGCTCACCGAGCGCATGGGCTACTGGGTGAACACCGACGAGGCGTACTGGACGATGAACCCGTCCTACGTCGAGTCGGTGTGGTGGTCGCTGAAGCAGATCTTCGACAAGGGCCTGCTGGTCCAGGACCACCGGGTCGCGCCGTACTGCCCGCGCTGCGGCACCGGCCTGTCCGACCACGAGCTGGCGCAGGGCTATGAGACGGTCGTCGACCCCTCGGTCTACGTCCGCTTCCCGCTGACCTCCGGGCCGCTGGCCGGCACCACCTCGCTGCTGGTCTGGACGACCACGCCCTGGACTCTGGTCTCCAACACAGCGGTCGCCGCGCACCCGGACGTCACCTACGTCGTGGTCACCGACGGCACCGAGCGCGTGGTGGTCGCCGAGCCGCTGGTGGACAAGGCGCTCGGCGAGGGCTGGGAGCCCACCGGCGAGTCGTTCACCGGCGCCGAGATGGAGCGCTGGACCTACCAGCGGCCGTTCGAGCTCATCGACATCCCGGACGCGCACTACGTGGTGCTGGCCGACTACGTCACCACCGAGGACGGCACCGGCCTGGTGCACCAGGCCCCGGCCTTCGGCGCCGACGACCTGGCCACCTGCAAGAAGTACGACCTGCCGGTGGTGAACCCGATCCGCGGCGACGGCACCTTCGCCGAATCGGTGCCGATGGTCGGCGGCGTCTTCTTCAAGAAGGCCGACGAGGTCCTGACCTCGGACCTGCGCGAGCGCGGCGTGCTGTTCAAGCACCTGGAGTACGAGCACAGCTACCCGCACTGCTGGCGCTGCCACACCGCGCTGCTCTACTACGCGCAGCCGGCCTGGTACATCCGCACCACCGCGTTGAAGGACGCGATGATGCGCGAGAACGACGGCACCAACTGGTTCCCGGACAACGTCAAGTACGGCCGGTTCGGCGACTGGCTGAACAACAACATCGACTGGTCGCTGTCCCGCAAGCGCTACTGGGGCACGCCGCTGCCGCTGTGGGTGTGCGAGGAGGGCCACGTCACGGCGGTCGGCTCGCTGAAGGAGCTCGGCGAGCTGTCCGGGCAGGACGTTTCCAACCTGGACCCGCACCGGCCGTTCGTGGACGACGTCACGATGCCCTGCCCGCAGTGCACTGAGCCCGGTCGGATCGCCACCCGGGTCCCGGAGGTCATCGACGGCTGGTACGACTCCGGCTCGATGCCGTTCGCGCAGCACGGCTACCCCTACGCCGAGGGCTCCGTCGCGGCCTTCGAGAACGCCTACCCGGCCGACTTCATCGCCGAGGCCATCGACCAGACCCGCGGCTGGTTCTACTCGCTGCTGGCGGTCGGCACCCTGGTGTTCGACAAGTCCTCTTATAAGAACGTGCTCTGCCTCGGCCACATCCTGGCCGAGGACGGCCGCAAGATGTCCAAGCACCTGGGCAACATCCTGGAGCCGATCCCCCTGATGGACCAGCACGGCGCCGACGCCGTCCGCTGGTTCATGCTGGCCGGCGGCTCGCCCTGGTCGGCGCGCCGGGTCGGGCACGCCACGATCCAGGAGGTCGTGCGCAAGACCCTGCTGACCTACTGGAACACGGTCTCGTTCCAGGCCCTCTACGGCCGCACCGGCGGCTGGGCGCCGTCGGCCGCCGACCCGAAGCCGGGCGAGCGCCCGGCCCTGGACCGCTGGGTGCTCTCCGAACTCAACGTCCTCATCGGCGAGGTCACCGCGGCCATGGACGAGTTCGACACGCTCAAGGTCGGCAAGCTGCTGTCGGCGTTCGTGGACGACCTGTCCAACTGGTACGTCCGCCGCGCGCGCCGCCGCTTCTGGAACGCCGAGCCGGCCGCCATGGCCACCCTGCACGAGGCGCTGGAGACGGTGACCAAGCTGATGGCGCCGATGGTGCCGTTCATCACCGAGCGGGTCTGGCAGGACCTGGTGCGGCCGGTCGACCCGGAGGCGCCGGAGTCCGTGCACTTGGCCGAGTGGCCGGTGGCGGACGCGGCGCTGGTCGACGCCGAGCTCGCCGAGCAGATGGCGCTCACCCGGCGCCTGGTCGAGCTGGGCCGGGCCACCCGCGCGGACTCCGGGGTGAAGACCCGGCAGCCGCTGTCGCGGGCCCTGGTCGGCGCGCCGGGCTGGGCCGGGCTGCCCGAGGAGCTGCGGGCGCAGCTGCTGGAGGAGCTGAACGTGGTGACGACTTCGCCGCTGGCCGACGCCGGCGGGGACCTGATCGATTACAGCGCCAAGGGCAACTTCCGGGCTTTGGGTGCGCGCTTCGCCAAGCGGACGCCGCTGGTCGCCGCCGCCATCGCGGCCACCGACGCGGCGGCGCTGGCCTCGGCACTGCGGGCTTCGGGCGCGGCGACCGTGGTGGTCGACGGCGAGGAGCTGACCGTGGCGCCCGAGGAGGTCATCGTCACCGAGACCCCGCGCGAGGGCTGGGCCGTGGCCACCGCCGGCGGCGAGACCGTCGCGCTGGACCTGCACGTCACGCCGGAGCTGCGGCGCGCCGGGCTGGCGCGGGACGTCGTGCGCTTCCTGCAGGAGACGCGCAAGGCGACCGGTCTGGACGTGGCCGACCGCATCACCCTGACATGGGCGGTGCTGGACGGCTCGGCCGCCGGCGCCGAGAGCGCCGAGGCGGTGCGGGAGCACGCGGCGATGATCGCCGACGAAGTGCTGGCGCTGGAGTTCGCCGAGGGCGCGGTGCCGGCCGCCGGGGATCCGGCGGATCTGACGGAACTGGCGACGCCGCAAGCCGCGATCGCCGGGGACGACGATCTGGGGTTGAAGTTCCGGATCGCCAAGGCCGGCTGAGGTCGGTGGCCTGAGGCCGGATGGTCCAGGCCGGATGGTCCAGGCCGGATGGCCTGAGGCCGCGAAGGCCCGAGCTCCGCTGTGTGCGGGGCTCGGGCCTTCTTCCTTGGCAGCTTTCCTCTTTAGCCGCTTTCGTCCTTCGCTCGGTCAGCCGTCTTATTCAGCTGATCGGGATGTCCCGGATCAAGATGATCCCGGTCATGCTCCCGCCCACGCCGTTCCCGACGGCCTGGTCCCAGTACATGCTGAAGGTCGACCCGCTGGCCGGCGCGTCGATCACGATGTCCCCGTGCAGCGGCTGGCCCGGGACCAAGTCGCCGTTGCCGTCGCTGGTGTCCTGCAGGGTCCAGGCCGAGTCCATCTCCTCCAGCTGAAGGCCGTTGCCCTGGTCGTCGACCGCCGAGGCGTTGCCGAACATGCCCATCATCAGCGAGATCTTCTGCCCGCTCTGGTTGTCGGCGGAGAAGTGGATCACGAGCTTGCCGGACGGGTTGCGCGCGGCCTGGAACTTGATGGTCAGGGCGTGGCCTACCGGCGCCTCGTCGCCGTCAGCGATCGGTCGGCGTTGACCACGGTGTCGATCGGCACCGCGTCCGCCAGCTGCCCCTGCGGGGTCCAGCTGTCGGTGGCGGTCTGCGCCGTGGAGACCGGGGCCGACGCTGTCGACGACGAGGCGCCGGTGGGCGTCCCGGTCGGCACGGCGGCCGTCGCGGTCCCGGAAGCCGTCGCGGTTCCGGTGCCGGTCGCCGACCCGGTGCCGGACACCGACGCGGTACTCCGTCCGGGGCCGCTGACCGCCACCGACCCGCTGCTCGAACACCCCTGAAGCGCGACCGCGGTGATCGCGAGAACGCATATTCCTGTCATATTCCGCATTCGCCGGCCGTTAGGCGAGAACAGAGTCACCGGCCCCCCGAGAGTCATGCGGTCATTGTGCCGCAGGGCGCTTATTCGGCAAAGGCGGGTGACTGCCGGTCTGTCGTGTTGCCACCCTCCGCGACCATGTGACACTTTTAGCCAATGGATCGCTGTGCCGTGCTGGTAGATGCCGGATATGTGCTCGCCGCGGCCGCGAACGTGGTGAGCGGTGACCCAGGGCGGCCCGGAATCGAGGTCGACTACCCGGGCCTGGTGGCCGCGCTGACCGAGCGCGCCGCCGCCGAGACCGGCCTGCCGGTCCTGCGCGTGTACTGGTACGACGCCGCGCCGGCCACCGGACCGACCCGCGATCAGCGCCGGCTCCGGGTCCTGGACGGGCTGAAGCTGCGGCTGGGCAAGCTGGTCCGCCGCGACGACGGCAAGTTCGAACAGAAAGGCGTCGACACCTTCCTGCACGCCGACCTCACCGGCCTGGCCCGCAAGCGCGCGGTCGCCGACGTGGTCCTGGTCAGCGGGGACGAGGACCTGCTGCACGCGGTCGAGGAGGCGCAGGAGTACGGGACCCGGATCCACCTGTGGGGCGCGGCCTCGGACTACAACCAGTCGCTGGAGCTGATCGCCGCCGTCGACAAGTCGATGACATTGTCCGAGGAATGGCTCAAGCCCTATGTCTGGGTGAAGAACGCGCCGGTGTACGGCGAGGATGTCGGCTACGGCCCGCCGAAGCCCGACGTCGGCGTCGGCGAGCACGCCAAACCCGCGCACAAGGCGTTCCCCTCCCCGCTGGACATGCCGCAGCGGCTGCTGCACCCCACCGAGTCGCCCAAGAGCCCGCTGGCCAACAGCCGGTTCCCGAAACTGTGGCAGGTCACCTCCCCGACCCAGCGCTTCCTGGACGCCGAGGAGAACAAGAGCATGGGCCGCGCCGAGCCGATCGACGTCGGCCGGGCCTACGTGGCGCGCTGGATGGCCCGCGCCACCGAGGCCGAGCGGCGCCGGCTCCTGGACTGGACCGCGACCTGGACCTGGGTGCCGCACGACCTGGACCCGGACCTGCTGCGCTTCGCCAACGACCTGGGGATCGACACCTGGGAGGCCGAGCTGGAGCCGATCAAGCACGAACTGCGGGCCGGGTTCCTGGACGGGCTGAAGAAGTGGGAGCTGCGCGGCGCGGAGATGGCCGCGGAAATGGCGACGGCGGCGGCGATGGCGGCGATGGCCGTTCCCGAGGTCGCGGCGGAGCCGCCGGCTTCTTCGGAGCCGGCGGTCTCGTCGGAGGCCTCGGCCCCGCCGAACGCTCCGGCCGTGCCGAACGGCCCGGTCCCGAACGCTCCGGCCGCGCCAACCGCCCCAACCGCCCCGGTAGCTCCGGAGAGCTCCGCCGCGGCCGCCGAACCGGAGGCCCCGGCGGCCACCCCGACCGTCCCTGTCCCAACCGTCCCCGTCCCGACCGTCCCCGCGCCGCAGTCGCCGCCTAACGAGGCCGGTCACCCAGGATCGCAGCCCGCTCCATCACCCGGCGCTGCGGGAAGTAGTCACTGACCGCGTAGTGCTGCACAGCCCGGTTGTCCCAGAACGCGATCGATCCGGCCGCCCACTTGAACCGCACCTGGTACTCGGGCACCGCGGCCTGCTTGAACAGCAGCTTCAGCAGCTCCTCGCTCTCGTCTTCGGGCAGCCCGGCGATGTGCGTGGTGAAGATGGCGTTGACGAACAGCGTGCGCCGCCCGGTGCGCGGATGCCTGCGCACCACCGGGTGCTCCACCGCCGGGTACTTCTCCTGCATCTCCTTGAGTTTGGCCGGGTCCATGCCGATGCCGAACGGCAGCGTGAAGTCGTGCACCGCTACCCGGCCCTCGATCCGTTCCTTGACCCGGTCGGGCAGGAAGTCGTAGGCGGCGGCCATGTCGGCGAAGCAGGTGTCGCCGCCGGCCTCGGGCACGTCCAGGGCGCGCAGCATCGAGCCGAGCGCGGGCTTCTCGCGCCAGGTGACGTCGGCGTGCCAGACGTTCTCCACCCCGGCGGTGTCGGCGCCCTTCTCGAAACGCACGATCTCCGGGACCTCGCCCTGCGGCAGGAAGGGGTGGACCTCCAATTCGCCCCACATTCCCGCGAAATCGCGATGCTGGGTACCGGTGATCCGGTTCTGTTCGCGGAAGAACAGGACCTTGAATTCCAACAGCGCGCGGTCGAGTTCGGCGAATCTTTCGCCGGTGACGGGCTCCCTGAGATCGATATCCGAAATCTCCGCGCCGATCAGATTGGTGCATGGCGTGACCGTGATGGACTCGTATGCGCGGGATTCTTCGCCTTCGGGCAGGCGACGCAGTCCTTTGCGCGGGCCGGCGTTGAGATCGCGGCCGGTGAGCAGGGCTTGGAGGGTGGCGTAGGGGGCCATGGCTCACTCCTTGTGCTGCTGGGGATTGTGGTGCTGGGGGTTGCGCTGCTGAGGTCTGCGCTGCTGGAGTTCGTGGTGCTGGGGATCGGACAGGATCGCGGCACCGGCGGCGACCAGGGTCTGCGTGCCGACACCGGTGCCCGGGTGCCGCTCGCGGTCGGCGAGCGAGGTGATCACGAGCAGGGCCAGCAGGCGCATGCGCTCGGCGAAGACGCCGGGCGGCAGGCACAGGCCGCTGGTCGCCCGTCGGAGCCCTGATATCAGAGCCCGGATGCTGGAGGCTTCGGGGCGTTCCAAGGCGACCGAGGCCGGGTCGTACTCCGGGTACCGCATCGCCTCGGCGAGGAAGCGCAGGTACCAGGACGGAATCCCGGCCTTCTCCGCGTCGGTCAGCATCTCGGCCAGCGGCTCGACCAGGGCTCTGACACAGATGCGGACGTCGGTGTCCCGGTGCGCCGCCAGGAACTCCAGGCGACGCTCGTTGATCGGCGTCATGCGGTGTTCGTAGAGCGCCCCGACCAGCGCGGCCCGCGTCCCGAAGTAGTACGCGACCGCCGAGGTGTTGCGCTGGCCGGACTCCGCGGCGATCTGGCGGAGCGACACCGCCTCGATGCCGTCCTCGGCGAAGCGCCGCTCGGCCGCTTCCAGGATCCTGATACGTGCGCTCACGCGGCGCACGTTAACGCGATCGCGTTAAAAGCGGAAGGGGCTCAGAGACTCACGAACTCACAGGCTCAGGAGCTCCGGACCTCCGGACCTCCGGACCTCACAAGCTCACACTCACCAGCTCACAGCAGTCCGAAGCTACGCACCCACTCCAATCCGGCCGCGCTGAACGCCTTCTGGAACGGTCGCAGCGTCGGCAGTCCGGGCGGCGCGGGCTGGCGGCTGGCATGCATGACCATGCCGGCGATGCCGAGGGCGAAGGCGTGCACTGATTCCTTCGGCGCGGCGGCGAGCAGCGGGTGCTCGATGACGATCCGCGCCAGGTCCGGTCCCGCGTACATCCAGACGTTCGGCACGAACAGCGCCATGTCCAGCCACGCCGCGCCGCGAGCGGCCCAGGGCCAGTCCACGAAGTAGACACGGTCGGCGGCGACCAGGATGTTGTCGGCGCGCACGTCCAGGTTGGCCAGCGTGTCGCCGGCGCACAGGGGGATCAGCTCGGCCTCGATCGCCGCCAGCCGGTCCAGCCGGTCCAGCGCCCACGGATCGAGCCAGGCCAGGTCGTCCTCGCCGGCCGCACGCGCCTCCGCCAGGCTGCCCCAGCCGGTGAACCCGACCAGGCGCTCGGCGACCGGCGGCACGTCGATCGGCGCCGGGGTCAGCAACTCGGCCATCTCGCCGAGTGCCCGCACAACCCGGCGCAGCTCGGCCGGATCCCAGTCCGGGCCGGGGTTGCGGCCGTCGATCTCCTCGAAGACCAGGATCACCCAGTCGTCCTCGTCGAGGGCACCGAGCAGCTTGGGCACCGGCGCGTCCGGCGGCATCTGCGCGGAGTACTCGGCCTCCCGCCGGTGCATGAGCGGTGAATCAGGGTTCACCTGCGCGCTGACCGCCTTGACAAAGGCCCGGCGCCCGGTCGACGTCCGCAGCCGCACCGCCGGGCCCGGCGAGAACCCGCCGGTCTGCGACACCGCCTCGACCAGCTCTCCGCCGCCCACGATGTCCAGGACGCGGGCCCGCAGGTGCTCCGGCACCGTGGTCCACGGGGCGCGCACCCCGGCGGCGGGGAGTGATCGACTTGTCATCTCGGCATGATGCCGGGGAACTGCCCCGGGCGTCACTCCGATTACGGCGGATGGCCTGGTCGCGGTCCGGGTTGCGGCCCCTATCCCGGCCCCTACCCCATC